>NZ_JAAIJR010000080.1 GCF_010915725.1 Thiorhodococcus mannitoliphagus | reverse complement strand
CGGATCAATCCCCGCGTCATCAAACAAAAGATGAGCAAATGGCCCAAGAAGCGGGCGCACCACCGACATCCTCCTCAACCGACCCAACCCTTCGAGGAGAGCATTGTGCTGTGCCATTGAACGGTATTGCGCCTAAGCCTTGGCGCCGATGATGCCCTGCGTCTTCAAGTAGTGAATGACCTCGTCGGCGAGGGCGTCCGGGGTCTTCTCTGCGGCCTGCAGCACCAGCTCGGGTGCGGATGGGGCCTCGTAGGGATCGTCGATGCCAGTGAAATTCTTGATCTCGCCGGCACGCGCCTTCTTGTACAAGCCCTTGGGGTCGCGGCTCTCGCACACCTCCAGGGGGGTATCGACGAAGATCTCGATGAACTCGCCGGCGTCCATGGTGCGGCGAACGCGGTCCCGGTCCTGCCGATAGGGGCTGATGAAGGCCGTCAGCGCAATGATGCCGGCTTGCGAGAAGAGGTGGGCGACGGCGCCGATGCGCCGGATGTTCTCCTCGCGATCCATGGCCGTGAAGCCGAGTCCGAAGCGCTCGGCAAAATCATCGCTGTGGGCTCCCTTGAGCATCCCCGGGCCGGCGTTGAGGGCGTGGCGCACATTGTCGCCGTCGAGCACGGCGCTGTGAAGACCCATCTGGTGGAGCTTGTGGTCCAGGGTGTTGGCAACCGTGCTCTTTCCTGATCCACTCAGACCGGTGAACCAGATGACGCAGCCCTTGTGGCCCTTCATCGACTCCCTGAGCGATCTCGATACCTGATGCTCGTGCCAGGTGACATTGGTGTCATTCGTCATTGCGAATCGTCTTCTCTTCTGGTGATCGCCGACTGTTTCTGCGGCGGTGTTGCTACGAAAAGACGCCCGCGCCGAGTCTTCGTCGCCGCGGGCATCCATGACGAGTCTGCCAGACCCACACCGCATCAGTGCTCGCCACGCACCCCAAGCGCCGATCTTTCGGACGCGCGGCCTGACTCGGGTCTATGCGATCGGAGAGGTGAGCGTTCAGGCCCTGCGCGGGTTGGACGTCGACCTCTCTTCGGGTGAGCTGCTTGTGCTGCTCGGTCCCTTGGGTGTGTAAGTCTACACTGCTCAACATCCTCGATGGTCCGGATGCGTCTTCCAGCCCATGCGAATGGCGCTGACTGCATCCGGACTGGGAGATCCTGGAAGGGGTGCCCATCCACCAGCGCGCTGAGGCCGATGCTCAATCTGCTGACGGGGCGAATTAGGCGCTTTTCTTGGCAGCGCCGGCGAGGATGAGTCGCATGCGATTCTGATCGATGGCGATGGCGTCACCATCTGCAAGCACTCTGCTCTGCACGCGCTCGTTGTTGACGTAGACGCCGTTGGTACTCTTGAGATCCTCGATCCTGAGTCCCTGTTCGGTTTGGCTCAGCTTCGCGTGGTAGCGGCTCACCCGGAGGTCCCGAATGCAGATGTCATTGTCACTTGAGCGGCCGATGGTGATGGTTTCCTTGTCGATAGGTAGCTCGAGATCGCGGTTGAACTCAAGGATGAGGCGGGACCTCTGTGACTCGCCATTGGTCTGGTCGGAGCCATTCCGAGCAGGGTTGCGCGGAGTTTCCCATTGCAGGGCGTTGAATGTTGTCTGCACCAGTTCGGGTGTGATGCGACGGATTTGACCCAGGCAGGCATTGAAGAGGACGAAGTCGCAGAGCGTATTGATGAGCCGAATGCTACCGCCCGTTAGCATGTGGATGCGCGACATGGCGCGCTCACTGAATGGATTGCGCTCCGCCTGGGCGACGTGGAAAATTTGGTAGTCGATATAGGCGCTGGTGTCGGCCTGTGCGAGCGGGCGCAGATAGGTCTGGAAGAGGACCAGGCGTTGCACCTTCTCGAGACCTGAATGAGCGAGCGTGTGCTCGAAGCCATCCTGTCCAATCAGCACGACGAATAGGTGGCGCAGTGTCGCCCGTCCCTCAGCATCTTCCTGCTGAAACAGGCTTGGGAGCAGCTTGAGGATCTCTGGTTTGAGGTTTTGCGCCTCGTCGATCACGAGAACGAGAGGCCGGCCAGCTGCATTCTCTGCATCCACCGCCTCAAGGAAGCTTTCGATCATGAGTCTCTTGTCGAGGCCCTCCGGATCGAGGTCGAGGCCATGCAGCAGGATTTGCAGAAAATCGTTCTCTGCGAGCATGGTGCGGTTGATTTTGACGATGCGGATAGCGTCGTCGAGTCGGTCGATCACGTGGTTGACTAGGGTCGTCTTACCGGATCCTGGCGCGCCATTGACGACGAGTGCACCGCCCTGGGCGCCTGCCAAAACTGCCTCGATCTGGGCGAGGGCCGTGCCCAATGCGTCACTGAGATAGGGCTGTTCAACTTCTGAGTTGTTGCGGAAAGGCGGGGCGCTCAGACCATAGAAGTCGAGGTAGTTGAGCTTCCCAATCGAGGCGATGCGTGACTGGGTGGAAAGCTCGCTCTTGGCCATGCCGGATGCCATTGTCTCAGTGCTACATCAATGTGAAGGCGTGGTCGGAATTGTAGCAGCATGAAGCATCTATGCGAGATTTCAGGTGACAAAACGACGACCAGTCACGCCGAAAGTACGAAACTTGTGAGCCATGAATCAACTTTGGATGTGCTCGGTCGCGGCCGCATTTTTGTGCCTTCATGGCGAGCGGACCGAATGAGTTAGACGCGCATCTTGGAGTCGCCCTTGGCGGGCTGGGCGCCAACGACCTTTCTCACGCTTGGCGCGGTTTAATTCAGTGGCGTAAGCCCTGTCCGGAATGCGAGCTTGATGAGTCCCGCCAGGCTGTCGACCCCGAGCTTCTGCATCATGCGGGCGCGGTAGGTCTCGACGGTCTTGGCGCTGATACCGAGTGCTTCCGCGATCTCCTTGGTACGCACGCCTTCCACCATCAGGCGCAGTACCGCGAGTTCGCGCTCGCTCAGCAGGTTCAAGTCGCGTTCCGCGTGATCTTGGGGATCTGGCGTCAACGACCGCTCGATCAAAGGGCTGACATAGATTTCACCGCGCAAGACCGCATGAATGGCCTCGACCAGCTCGGCGCTTGCCTCGTTCTTCAGCACATAGGCGGCCGCGCCGGCCTCGCTCATGAGACGTCGATAATGGGCGTCGCTGTACATCGACAGCGCCACGATGCGCGTCCCCCTTGAGATCTCGCGAATCGCGTGGGCCGCCTCGATACCGCTCATCGTCGGCATCGCCACATCCAGAATGGCGATGTCCGGCTGCAATTCGCCCGCCAGTCGCACGGCCTCGGCCCCGTTCGCGGCCTCCGCCAGCACCTGCCAGCCTCGCTGTTGGCCCAGCAGGAGCGATAGCCCCTCGCGAAAGAGTGCGTGGTCATCACAGAGGATCAGCGTCAACCTTGTCTCTTGATCTGCTGGCATCTCTCGAACTCCTGGCTGCGATGCTGTTGCCCCTCGGCTGCCCTCGCCGTGTCGTCGGCAAAGGCACCGCGCGGCAAGCCGATGCGTGCCCGCGTGCCGGGATCCATGGGCATCAGCTCCAATGTGCCGCCGAGCAGTCCCAGGCGTTCACGCACGCTGTAAAGACCATAGCCCGAGCGATCTTGCGCCGGGATCGCGGGTGCATCGTCCGCGAGACCGCAGCCGTTGTCCTCGACGCTGATCGCAAACCCCTCGCGATCCGCCATCAACCGAATGGCGCCCTGGCTCGCCCCGGAATGCTTGATCAGGTTGTACACCAGCTCGCGGGCGCATTGGAAGAGGATCACGGACGCATCCCGGCCTGGATCGGGTTGGGGGCTGTCGATCGTGCAGATCATGCGAATCCCCCAGCGTTCCTCGGTGTTGGAGGCCAGCCAGTCGAGCGCGGCGGCCAACCCCTTCTGATACAGGATGGGTGGGCTGAGTTCGAATTGCAGTGAACGCAGTTCACCGATCGCCTCACGCATCAGCGCCAGCCCCGCCGCCAACTGCTGACACGACTCCTCATCCGCACCGCCAGCCTTGGCGCCGGCGGCGATTTGCAGTTGTGCCAGCGCCAGTTTCTGCATCGGGCTGTCATGCAGTTGGCCCGCCAAGCGCTGCTTCTCGGCCGCCTCCAACAGGGAGAGGTCCATCGCGAGTCGGCGCAGTTTTGCATTCGCCTCGCTCAGCGCCTCCGCGTGCCGACGCAGTGCCTCCTCGCGTTCCTCGATACGCCCGAGCATCAGATTGAAGTCGTGCACCAGTGTCGCGATCTCGTCGCCGGAATCGATCTCCGCGACCCGCAGGGTGACGTTCCGCTGCGCCGTGATCTCGCGCGTCTTGGCGGCCAGATTCAGGATAGGATGTGCGATGCGTCGTTGCAGCCGCAGGGCCGCCACGAAGGCCACCCCCAGCGTCAGCAGGGCCAGGAGACCACCGAACAGGGCATATTGCCGGAGCTGGTGCTGTAGCTCGTCGAGTTGGGCACGCAGGACGAGCCGACCGATGGGATGGCCGTCGAAACTCAGTGGCTGGGCGATCTCGACCTGGTAGGCGCCCAGCCAGGGCGGCGGCGGCTCGGTTGGCGAAGGCGCGGGCGCGGCGTCAGGTTCCGCCGCGCGATCGCGCGACCAACGCGCGAAGGGGAGGCCGTCGGCATCTTCGAGGATCGCCTCCTGGATCTGATATTCGCGCGCGAGCGTCGCCAGATAACGCTCCGCGGTCTCGGGGCTGTCGAACACCAGTGTCGACACGCAACTGTCCCCGATTACCGCCGCCAGGACCCGGAGATCGCGGAGAACATGGTCCTGGAACAGCTTGAGATCCATGAGCGCCGAGAGACCCGTGGCGATCGTCAGGGTGATGAGGGTCATCGACATGAGCGCCAGCAGCAGACGGGTGCGGATGGAGCGTGCGCGTTTTCGGCTCACGGCAGCACCCTCGCTACATCGTAGAGCTGCGAGGAGACCTTGAGTCCGCGCCCGGCGAGCGCGGCCGGGTTCATCTCGAAGCGCAGCCGCTGCCCCTCGCCGAGGATGTCCGGCTTCAGGAAGAAATTGATCGCGATCCCACGTCGCGCCAGTCCGGGGCTATCGCCGACCAGCAGGATGGGTTTGTTGGCAACGGCGGCCAAGAGACTCGGGAGCCGATCCTGGGCCGCCGCGCCGACGAAGAGGATCTGGCAGTCGCCGATCCGGTCCGTCGCCGAGATCTCCCGGATCGCGATCGACCGGTCCTCGGCTCGCCGGTGTTCGCGCTCCAGCGCGCGCAGCGCCTCGGCCAGTGGCGCATCGTCGAGCACCGCGATCACGAAAGGCGAGCCGGGAGCCGGGTCGGGCCAATCGATGAAGCGGGTGAAATTATAAAGATAGGCCACCTTGAGCGGCTCGACCGCCGTCTCCGCGACCGCCGGCGGCGCGGACAGCACCATCAGCATCGAGAGCAGGCACCGAATCAGCGCCCGGCGCAACAGGCCATCCAGCGGCTGGCTCGACATGGACTCTCAGAAGGCGTAGCCGAGGGTGGCCGTCAGGATGCGGCCGGGACCGATCAGGCCCCGCGCGAGGTTGGTCAGCTCGCTGGCCGGATAGCGGATCTCGGTATTCAGCAGGTTGGAGACGTTGAGCGCCGCGTAGACCCCCTGGCCGCTCGGCTCCCAACGCAGATTCAGTCCCAGATTCCAGGTGGCGGGCACGCGCTCGCCGAGGCGCTCGATCACGCCCGCGATCGGGCCGGTGACGAAATCCCAGTCGGACTCCATGGCGTCGACATAATGGGCATAGGCGGCATAGATGAAATCGCCACGCCGATAATCGGCCTTGAGCTTGACCAGCAGCGCCGGCGAGTAGCCAGGCTCCAGGTCGGAGCGCCGGTCATCGGTCTGCTGCCAGGTGGCGTCGAGACTCAGATTCACGCCCGGCCATGGCCGCAGCTCGGTGGTCCACTCCAGGCCGCGCGTGAGCCAGAGTCCGGAGTTGTCGTAGCCGATCCCATAGGCGCCCGTGGCGGGGTCCAGGGTCTGGATGGTGCGAACGATGCTGGAGGTGCGGTTCTGGAACAGGCTTGCGCTCAGGGTCCAGCGCGGCGCGGTCCGCACATAGTTCAGCTCGACCGTCTCGATGCGCTCGGGGTCGCTGATCCGGGTGCTATCTACATCCTGGGCGGCGTTGCCCCAGATAAGCTTGAGTACCTGGCTTGAGTCCAGGCTCCAGAGCGCGGCGACGCGCCCGTTGATCAGATTGCGGTCGCTGGTCGGCAGCGCGGTCTCGGTCAGCGTCCCGTCCAGTGCGTTGTATTGGGTGAAACGATAGGCCTCCGGGAGTTGCGTCAGCCGCGCGCCGCCCACCAAGCGTAGCGACTTGGTCAGGTCATAGCCGATCTCGGTGAACAGATCTTGTTGGTCAAGGGCATCGCTCTGAATGTCACGCACGATGATGGGAGGAGTCTGAGGCCGGTTGTCGAGGTGATCGAGCAACCGCCAGCGATAGCCGAAGAGCATGCTCAGCCGTTCGTCCGGCTGCCAGTGCAGATCGAACTCCAGCTCCCAGCGGCGCGCGTGCTGGCGCTGGCTCCCCTCGAGACCGGCAAAGAGCAAATCTAAACGATAGGCATCGTAGGTTTCCTGGCTGTGGATGCCGGTGAGACGCAGTCCCAGGTTGTCGCTGAAGCGGTAGGCATAGCCCAGCGCGGCATGCAGGGTCTTGAGACGCAATGCGCTGCCTTGGTCAAAGGGGGGGGTGAGGGCATAGATACCATAGTCCATCTCGCTGTAGCGGACGTCGGTGCTGAAACCGCGCCAGCCCGCCGACAGGTCCAGGCTCCCGCGCCGCTGCCAGAGATCGCCGTCCAGGTCGCGATGCATGGCCGGATCCAGGGCCGCGAGCTGCGCGGGACTCATCATGTCGGCATAGTCGCCGCCCAGTCCGTCGGTACGCCAGCCGCCGGCGTTGAGCACCAGGAACCCGTCCCGCGCGCGTCCCCCCAGGCGCGCGAACAACTGCCCGCTGTCGCGGCTGCCCGCGCTGACCGAGGCGCGCGGACCGGACGTGGCGAGTGAATTGGTGACGATGTTGATCACGCCGAGAAAGGCATTGTTGCCGTAGATCACCGACATCGGGCCTCGGATCACCTCGATGCGGTCGATGGACTCGACCGGGATGTTCAGTCGCGCGATCTCAGGCACCGAGAGCCCCTTCTGGCGCGAGGGGTGCTGCGGGATGCCGTTGACCAGGAACTGCACCCCGCCGCCGACCGTGCCCCGGTTGCCGATGAAGCGGTCCTCGGTGTTGTCGAGGATGAAGAAGCCCGGGACGTTGCGCAGCAGGTCCTCCAGGGTGACATAACCGTAACGGGCGATCTCCTCGCGGGTCAGGATGCTGACGCTCGCGGGGATGTTGCGGATTTGCTCGTCGCGTTTGCCGGCGGAGGCGACCTCGACCTGCAGGAGGTCGTCGAAGGGGAGGTCCAGGAGTTCGTCGGCGCGCGCGGGGCCGAAGGGGCAGGGGGCGGTCAGCAGCAGACCCAGTAAGGCCCATCCGGCTCGCGGCGCGCGGCCTGTCGTTGGGCGGCAAGCGGTTGGCTCAGTCGGCATCGGTCCGGGGTCCGGTCTCGGCTGTCAGGAATATCCCGACAGGAAGCTGCTGATTTTTCAAGGTGAACAAGAGCAATACCCCTATCACGTCGATCGGGGCAGTGTCATTGCGCCGGGTCAAGCGAGCCGGATCATGGGCCGTAGAGGCGGGTGCCCGAGAGGGCGCTCCGCCATGTCACCGCCTGGGAGGCACGCCGGCGTTGCACAACGCAGGTTGCGATCTCTGTGGGGTGTCGAGTCTGACCGGCGAAATGACGGAACCGCTCTCGCGTTGGGGGGGCGGGCATGTGCCCCGTCCCCAACTTTTTCGGTTCGTCTCGCAGGTGTGAATATTGAGCGCCAGAGGGGGCCGCGGGCAAAGTATCGCCGGGGAGTTGCGTCTATCGCCGTGTTGCTGTCGAGTCTGGCCGGCAACATCGCGACGCGGATTGACCGGCGAAAGCGCCGAACCGCTCGCGCGTTCCGCCCGACCCGGGCTGGAGGGTGAAGAGGCGCGGCCTGTCACGCCAGACGCGCCCGAGCCCACACAGCGATATCACGATCAATCATCAGCGAGGCGCTGATGTTCAGCGCGGGGTCGAGCCATGCAGCGTCCATCATTGAAACTTCACTCACTCCTGTTCGCCACCCCCCTGCTCGCCTGTGCCGCCGTGCCGGCCCAGGCGGCCATGGTCGAAGACCTCGACCTCGCGTCCTTCGAGGCCGGGCAGGGTTTACAGCAAGGGTTCGAGTCACTGGACCGCTTGGTCGCGCCGACCAGTTCCGGCGTCGCTCACGCGGATGGCCTGGATTTCACTTTAGCGCCGCCTCCGCCGCTGCGGCTCCAGCCAGCCATGCGTCCCGACCCTGGGACATCCATCACGACCCACTGGGGCCTGGCGGCGGTCTGGCTGTTCGGCTGCATGCTCTTCCTGAGCCTCCTCGGCCTGGTGGCGAAAGACCGTTGGTTGCGCTGAGCGGTGGTCGGCATCACCCGCTAGGTCCAGTGCCCTAGTGCACCAGTGCGGAAATTCCGATACCGTTTTCGATCGTTGTCGTTGTCGAGCTGACTCGCCGTTGGTCGCGTCGAACGACAACGACAACGACAACGACACCAATTCGTGCGCCGGTATACCGCCACCCCCATCGCCTTCATCGGCGTTCCGGCGCTGCTCTTCGCCGCCATGCACCTCGCCAATATCGCCGTTTTCCGCGGACGCTGGTATGTCCTATTGCCCTACCTTGTCTCGGCGCTCCTCTACGCCTGGTTCGCCTACCGCACGGGCGCACTCTGGATGGCCATCGGGCTGCATTGGGCCAACAACCTGGGCAACTCGGTCCTGGTCGGCACGGAGATCGATGTGATCCCCTCCCTGGCCCCGGTCATCATTGAGCATCCGTCCTCCGGTCTGGTCCTGGGGGTCACGGTCTTCAACGCGCTCATGACCTTCGTCATCCTGGAGGCATTGATCCGCGGAGGCGGCAAAGGCCGGATGCGATGAGCAGGCGTCCCGCATCTTTCGCGATTGATACGGTTCGTTCCTCACCGAATTCTACCGAGTTCGGACCGGCATCCACGTCGGTCGCCAAGGGTTCCGAGGCGCTGCGGCCTATCAGCAGGCCGACCAAGGATCCGTGCCCTTCCAGTTGGTGCTGATGGACGACAGGATCAGGAGCTCAGGGTGGATCGCTATACTGGCACCAAACACACCAGGGAGTTTCGTGACATGCCTCGTCCCCTGCGCGACCCAGTCCGGCATACCTACGGCGAATACCGCGGATGGCCCGAGGATCAACGCCTCGAGCTGATCGAGGGTGTGGCGTACGCCATGGCGCCCGCCCCGACCCGACAGCACCAGCGGCTCGTCGGCGAGCTGTTCCGAGTCGTTGCCGATGCGTTGGAGGGAAGCGGCTGCGAGGTCAATATCGCCCCGTTCGATGTCCGGCTCCCGGACGGAGACGAAGCGGACGACGACATCGTGACGGTGGTCCAGCCGGACATCAGCGTGGTGTGCGATCCGTCCAAGCTCGATGACAAGGGCTGTCGCGGGGCGCCCGACTGGATCATTGAGGTGCTGTCGCCGGCGACCGCCGGCCACGATCAGGTGCGCAAGCTCCTGCTCTACGAGCGCCACGGCGTCAAGGAGTATTGGCTGGTCCATCCAATCGACCGCGTGGTGACCATGTATCGGCTGGAAGAGGGTGCCTACGGGCGCCCGGCGGTCTCCGAGCTGCAGGGTTGCTCGGCCTGTCGGGCCTGTCCCGGTGCGGAGGTCGCCTGGGAGCGCGTCGTCAAGGGGCTGCCCGCGACAGCTGGCGCTGGGTGAGCGGTCGCGCGATCCGAGGCGTTCTGCTCGCTCCGCGGCGGCGGCACACGGGGCCGACCCGCGTGGTTGGCCCAGTCACAGGCTCGCCGCTATCGCCAACGGACGTCGATGCGTGGTTGGAACTGGCCCCGACCAAGTCCTCCTCTGGATAGCAGGCCCGCCGGCGATACCCCGGCACCGATCACGCCTGTCAGGAATTGCCTGACAGGAAACTCCTGATTCTAGGCAGCCAATTCGCTCGGTATCCTTACGCCGACAAAGAAGAGAAGAAAGAAGAGAGAGAGGACAGATGAAGGGATCCGTCTCGCACACCTCATCGACCGCGGCCGCCGCGGCGTTCGTCCTGCTTTTGGGCTCAGCGTCGCTCTCGGCGAATGCCCCGAGCGACCTGGCCGATCTCGTCGGGGCACGCGGCGCTGGCGCCGAGACGGCGCTCGGCAACCGCGGATACACCTATGTGAGCAGGACCCGGGGTGTCCAGTATTGGTGGAACGCCCAGCGCCAGGCGTGCGTCGGAATCAAGGTGGCCGATGGCCGCTACCAGTCCGTCTCGGCGGCGCGGAGGTCGCAATGCCAACAGAGCGCCCATGGAGAGAGCGGCAGGCCGCCACCGGCGAGCAGCGCCGCGGAAACGGCCTGTATGACCGCGGTCAACAGCAATTACGGCGGCCGGGTCAAGGATATCAAGGTGGTCCGCTCCGAGTTCTCGCAGGCCAACTCCGAGGTGATCCTGGACGCGGTGGGGGTCCGCGGCGGGTCGAGGACCGAGCGTTGGCGTTGCCTCTCCTCGAGCAAGGGACAGGTGGCCGACCTGAGCGTCGTGCAGTGATGCGAATCGATAACCCCAAGGCGGGCTGCGATGCCGGACGGGGTGTCTCAAGGCGGGACGGGGTTTGCAACCCCGTCCCGGACGTTGGCGACGGCGGCGCGGACCTGACGGAGTCTGATCGATGAACGGCGCAACCCCGAGGCGGGCGGACGCGGTGACCCGGCTGGAGGCCGCTTACGGCGGACCAAGCCAATCGGGCTTCGGCAGTGCCGTGTTCCGCCAGGTGCTGAAGGATGGCGACGATCTGACCCAGGCGGCGCTCTCGACCTACCGGACCTTCGTGGGCCAGCGGTGGCAGCGCTACGGGGAGGCTGCCTGGATGGGGCCTTGGCGAGCGGTCTATGCCCGCGAACCGAGCGCGAGGCCGGACATCGACACTGAGCTGCGGGGGATCGCCGACCCCGATGCCCGTCAGTCGGTGCCGATGATCTTGGACAACATCGAGGGAGCCGAGGCTGGCCGCGCCGCCTTGTCCGCGGTCTTCGACGACCCGACGGTGACCGAACTGCGCGTCTTCAACCTGGGGGACGGCGCGGCGATGTCGGGGTTGCTGGTGGCCGGTCGATGTGGAGACAGTGGCGAGACCACCTATCTCGTCTTTCTGATGGACTAAACCGCTCAGGAATTTCCTGATTTTATCCAATCAATGACTCAATTTGAACTTCACCACAGTCCAATCGGACTTCGCGCTCGCGGTCGCGGAGTGAGCAGCATGCAACTGATCGCGCGAACCCTTGCCATCCTGCTGCTCGTCGCCGCGCCGGCCTGGGCAGACGACATCCGCACCGAGCGAGTGCACTTCCACAAGGGCGCGAGCAGCGCCACGGTGAAGGGCACCCTGAAGGGCTACGACAGCGTGGATTATGTGCTCGGCGCGAGAGCGGGACAGTCCATGAACGTCAGCATGGCCACCGACAACACGGCCAACTACTTCAACATTCTCGCCCCCGGCAAGGCCGACGAGGCGATGTTCATTGGTTCCACATCGGGGAATCAGTACGAGGGAACCCTGCCGGCCAGCGGCGATTACAAGGTTCGCGTCTATCTGATGCGCAGCGCCGCGCGCCGCGATGAGGTGGCCAATTATCGCCTGGAGATGATCATCCAATAACAGTCTGGATCAAGACAGGAAGGATACGGCCATCAGGCCCCGATTCAGGTTCCATCGGCTGCCGGCGAAACCTTGGGCAGCACCATCAACATTCACTCCCGGAGAACATCTCGATGACCAAGAGCACCCTGACCCTGCTCGCCGCCAGCTGCCTGGCCGCACCGCTGTTCTCGCCGCTGGCCAACGCGGCTCACCCTAGCTTCGACTGTGCCAAGGCCACCCACGAGGTCGAGCAGCTCATCTGCAAGGACGCCGACCTTGCCGCCCTGGACCAGAGCCTTGCGGAACTCTACGCCACCCTGATGAAGCACACCCCGGCGAGCCAGCAGGGCGCGCTCAAGACCGAACAGCGTGGCTGGGTGAAGGGGCGCAACGACTGCTGGAAGGCCGATGACAAGCACGGCTGCATCAAGGCCGAGTACAAGTCGCGGATCAATGAGCTGAAGGACCGCTAACGAGGCTTGACCCTCGACGTTCAGCGCGTGACCGCGCCGACTCTGACCGTCGTCTTGCTGAAAGGGCCGCTCTAACCAAGAAAAACCCGCAAACCGCGCAAGGCGCGGTTTGATACTCAACCCACAACAGGAAACCATCCATGACAAGTCCCTTTCGCCCCCTCCTAATTGTCGCCGCGGCCACCAGCCTCGCCGCCTGCGTCTCCGACGGCGGCACCTATGATTCCGGTGCCGGCAGTGCCATGCGCCAGGCCAGCAGCGGCGCCGAGAGCGCCTGCATGAGCGCGGTAAACGGCAATTACGGCGGTAACGTCGGCACGGTGAAGGTAGCCAGCTCCGAGTTCTCGCAGGCCAATTCAGTGGTCATGGTGGACGCGGTCGGCGTGCGCGGCGGGTCGCAGACCGAGCGCTGGAAATGTCTCGTCTCCAGCGACGGCGCGGTACAGGAACTCACCGTCGTGCAGTAGCTACACCGCAAATTCTGTCCCGATTGCAGGATGGGCAGAGCGAACGCGCGATGCCCATCGTCTTGACTGAAATAGGCGCTGACCATGATGCCGACATCGATCCGTTTTTCACTCTTTTTCCTGATTGCCAGCGCCTTGGCGCTCGAGGTGCTGGCCACACCCTTCTGGGGCGCGCACGAATCCGCCCCGGCCGAGACGCCCGTAGAGGCACTCGCCCCTGGCGAATTCATCTGGGAGAGCCGGCTGGAGCCGGAAGGGCCGCTGGTGGTCGTGGTAAGCCTGCCCGAGCAACGGGCCTACGTCTATCGCAACGGCGTGCGGGTCGGTGTCTCGACCATCAGCAGCGGCAAATCCGGTCACCAGACGCCGACCGGCGTCTTCACCATCCTGAACAAAGATCGCGATCATCACTCCAAGACCTACAACAATGCACCCATGCCGTTCTCGGAGCGTCTCACCTGGGACGGCGTGGCCCTGCATGCCGGCGGCCTGCCTGGCTATCCCTCCTCGCACGGCTGCGTGCACCTGCCGAGTGCCTTCGCCGAGCGGCTGTTCGCTATCACCCACAAGGGCACCACGGTCGTGATCGCCAATGAGGCCACGGCGCCGCGCGAGGTCGTGCATCCCGCCGTACTCTCCCCGGTCGACGCCATCACCGGCGCGCCGGACGATGCGCGCACCCTGGGCTTCGCCGAGGACTGGCGACTCGAACCGGACAAGGCGCCCTTCGGCCCGCTCACCCTGATCGTCAGCAGCGCCGATCAGCGTCTGATCCTGCTGCGCGACGGGGTCGAGATCGGCCGTGCGCGCATCCATGTCGAGGGCGGTTCCCGAAACCTGGGGACGCACGCCTACAGCCTGCTCTCGACCGCCGCGACCGGACACACCCGCTGGACGGCCGTCAGTCTGCCCGGCCATGCCGGCACGAGCGCGTCGCATGATCCAGCCAAGGACCAGGATCCGCTCGGGCGGATTCACACCCCGCGTGCATTCCACGAGCGTCTGCTGGCGCTCCTCGGGCCTGGCACGACCGCGCTGGTGACCGATGCTCCGGTCCTGGAGCACACCACGGGACACCGTCTCAAGGTGATCGCCACGGGACCAGATCAGGCGTGAGGCTCAGCCGGCCCGCCTGGCCACTCGCCGCCGGTTTCTTTCTGGTCTGGCTTTGCGTCCTCTACCTGGGCGCCGACCATCCACCGCCGCTCGGCTTCGCGTGGCTGGTGCTGCTCGATCTGGTGGCTGCTCTGTTGGTCTACCGGCGGGTGCCGACCTATGTCGACTGGCATGCCGCCCGCTGGCCCCACCGTGGCTTGCGGGTGTTGTGCGACGGCGCCTTGATAGGACTGGTCTTTGGAACCGCGACCCTGCTCCTGTCAGTGGCGAGGTTGGGCCGTGCGTTGCCATTGGACTGGGAGCCAGTCTTCACCTGGCTCCTCGTCCTGACCCTGGTGGGCGCCGCGAATAGCGCGCTCCTGTATGCCTTCATTGCTGGTGGATAGGAGGTCGGCGCGAGGAGACGCAGAGCAATGAGAATGTGGAGGAATTCAGCCGTTACCTTCGGCGCCTGACAAGGATACCGTGATTGACCGCGAGAAAAATCGACCACGAGCCGATCAGGCGACATGACGCCTCGCGAGCCAGATGCGGTATAGGCCTGATCGTCCTCGCCATGGGGACGGCGCTGCTCGGTTGCCAAGACAGGATCGGTGACGACGTATCCGCCGCCTCGCTCAGCCGGGACGGCTTCGCCAGGAACGCACGCGTGATAAGTCAGGTCGCTGGACGGGAGATCGGGGTCTGGGGATTCGTCGACCACGGCAACCTCTATGGCGACGCGGGCGCCAGGGCGATTCTCGGCGATTGGTGGAGCGGCGAGGGTCCAACGCCGACCACTTGGCGGTTCAACCTCAAGGCCCGCGAAAAGGATGCGACGGGGCAGTCCTTCCCGGTGCATGTTCCCAATGACCGGGGTCGCGATGAACTGCTTCGGGGGTTTGTCGCGGATGCCAGGGCGGGGAGGTCGACGCAAGTCTTTATCAAGGGTCGGCTCGTCATCTTCGACGCACCGACCAATGTCGCGCCGCTCATCGGCTTGAGACTGGAGCCAAGCTCGTCGCGCGATATTCGGCTTGAAGTTAAATGACCGGATGCGACGGAGGTTGATGAGTGAAACGGACCAGGAGTCGGCGACGGCTGTGCAGGCTGATGCCGGTTGTATTCGGAGTTCTGTACCTGCTGGCGCTCACCGTCTTTGTCGTCGGCACCTTCGGATTCTTCGGCCAGGTGCGCGATCCACTTTCGGGCGTCTCACTCATCCCGCTCGGCATGCCGTGGAATTGGATGATCGACCTGCTCCCGGAGCCGCTCTGGCCTTGGCTCGCGGCCGCGGCGCCCAGCATCAATCTCGGCATACTGTGGATGCTATGCCGGCTGGGACTTCGATCCAGCGCAGATGAACGCACATCATTCTAGATCTGGCAGTTGCCACCAGTCATTGTCGCGGTTGGATGCCTGACGGATCAGCAAGATTCGGAGCCGGAGAGGCCGGAGACATCAAAGCGTCAAGGCTCGCATCGTCCCAAACTCCAGCGCCTCCTGTCAGGAATTTCCTGACAGGAGTTTCCTGATACCTCAGCGCGAATTCAGTTGTTAATATCAGACCATTTTTGCCATGAGCGCATTCTATAAATTGTCGGCGTCCATGTGTGTGGTCCGCATTTCAACCCTCATCTATGCCGTCGAAATGGGTCAGTGAGTCACGATGAACCAAGCCATGAAAATGAGTCCTTACGCCTTCAGATTGGCCGCCGTGCTCGCGCTGCTCGCACTACTGCTCTCAACCGGCGCGCAGGCCGCCAGGAAGGGGCCGCCTTTCACGCAGGCCGACTGCGCGGACCCGACGCTGACGCTGGAGCTGAATACCCAAGCGGCCGTCGACAGCTTTCCATGCACAACCGTGGCGGGCGATCTCGAGATCTCGATAAGACGCGGTGAGACGATCCTCTATCTGCCGCTGGATCAGCTGACCCGGGTGGACGGGGAGCTGCTGCTGTCCTTTTCGAACATCGGCGCGCCGACCAGCCTCGACGGCCTCGTCAACGTGGCCCACGTCGGGTCACTGAGTGTCAAGGCGGACATCCCAGGCCAGCCCGACCAGCTCACCGATATCAGCGGCTTGGCGAGTCTCACCAGCATCGGACCCAGGAATTGCCAGCCGGCTTTAGATCCCGCAGATTGCTACACGACGCTCTCGCTCACATCGGACGAGATCACCCAGCTCCCCGCCTGGAACATCGCCAATGACTCCATTGAGGAGCTGAAAGTCATCGGGTTTCCACTGACGGATCCGGCCGAGTGGGACAGCCTGCCGGTTCCGTCACGGTCTCTCTCGCTGAGTCAGGTTGCCCTCGACACCAATCAGCCAGCGCAACTGGACACGCTGAAGCGGCTCACGTCGCAGGCACAAGGGACGGTTTTCCTGCAAGGTATCTCGAACCTCGTCGCCCTGCCGGCGATGCCGAACGCCGCAAGCCTCAGGTTGGCCGATGCGGCGCTTCCCGACCTCAGCGCGATCACCTCGTCGGCGTTCCCGGACCTCGACAGGATCTCGCTGGATGGTCTGGCGGGGATTTCGCCCGCCGAACTCGCGCCGATTCGGGACATCAACAACGTCAACCTGACAGGCATGACCGGACTCGGCGGCGCCAACCCGCTGGCGGGGCTCGCCGGCGGCAGCTTTCGCAAGCTGATCCTCCAGAGCATGTCCAGCGTGACGACGCTCACGGACCTGTTGTCGGTCACCGCCCTCGACAGCCTGCGGATTCGCGACATGGACGGGCTGACCAACCTGGCCGGGCTCGACAACCTGACGTCCATCGCCGACGAACTCTTCATCAACGAGTGCGATAACCTACAGAATGTAGATGCGTTCTCCAGCCTGGCGTCCATCGGGGGCGATCTGAGCGTCGAAAAAAACCCCGCCCTTCAGAATCTGGACGGACTCAGTGGCGCGAGCGGGACACTCCGCGAAGTCAACGTCTTCGCGAACCCCCAGCTCACCGACATCTCCGGGCTCGCTGGCATCACCGGTGTGAGTGAGACTGTCGCCGTCTTGCGCAACGCAGTCACCGAGTGCGATGTGCTGGTGAAGAGCCGGCTCAACCCGCAGCCTTCAAGGACCTATCTCGTAAACCCTGCGTGTGTATACGCCGCGCCGAGCCTCTCGAGTTCGGCCAGCGCACTCGACTTCGGCTCCGGCTCCATCGGCACGACCATCGACCGCAGCGTCACCTTCGAGAACAGCACCGGCTCCATCTCCACCACCGTCGACATCAGTGCCGTCTCCATCAGCGGCGACACGCTCGGCGAGTACAGCGTGCTCAGCGAGGACTGCACCAGCGGAGCGCTCACCGGTGGCAGTAACCGCAACGCCTGCACCGTGACCGTGCGCTATACCGTGGGCCAAGTCGGCGTCGATAACGCCCAGCTCGACATCACCTACACCACCTCCGAGAACGGCACTCCGCAGAGCTACCCGGTGACGCTCACCGGGGCCGGCACCGGCGTCTCTGGCGCCCAACTGAGCCCCAACACCAACCTCGACTTCGGCAAGGTCGAACTCGGCGCCAGCAAGACCGACACCATCACCATCGACAACAGTGGCGGCTCCGGCCCGCTCACCGTCACCGCGCTCAAGGTCAAGGGCGGCGACTTCAAGCTCACCAACAACAGCTGCGGCGACACCTACCCGCAGTCCGTGCCTGTCGGTAGCCAATGCCTGGTCACCATCCGTTTCACGCCGAGCGCGCTCAATGCCCGCGCCAGCCTCTTCACCATGGAGTCCAACGGCGCCACCTCGCCGGACAACGTCAATCTGATCGGTGTCGGCGTTGAGCCGCCGGCGCCGCTGCCCAACACGACCAGTCTCGACTTTGGCGATGTCCCCGTCGGCACCACCAGTGCGCGGCAGTTCGTGGTTGTCAAGAACGCGAGCCCGATACGCAGCCTGCCGCTCGGGCAGCTCAGCGCCAGAGGCGACTTCGCCGTGCAATCCGACACCTGCTCTGGCGCGACTCTCCCGCCAACTCCACAAGCCGGCTCACTCTGCGTCGTCTACGTCACCTTCAACCCCACCACGACCGGCACGAGCACCGGCACCCTCACCATCCCCGGCGCCAGTGGCTACCCCTCGGCCAGCGTCGCGCTGTCCGGCAACGGCCTGCAGCCGGCGACCCTGACGGCGGCGCCGACCAACCTCGCCTTTGGCACCCAGACCAGCCCGTCCACCCTAAGCGTCACCGTCACCAACATCGGCGCTGCCGGTCAGGATGCCCAGATCGGAACTGCCAGCGTCACCGGGACCCTGACCCCGCAGCAGTTCGCCATCGACACCGACGCCTGCTCCGGAACCACCTTGGCCGGTCAGGGGACCTGTCAGATCAGCGTCACCTTCGACCCCTTCCAGGCGGGCGCCGATACCGGCACGCTCGAGATCCCCTACAACAGCGGCCAAGTGCTCAGCGTCGCGCTGTCCGGGCGCGGCGGCGACCCGGTCGACTACGTCACCCCCGCCAGCCTGTCCTTCGGCAATGTCCCGGTTGGCGACACCTCAGCGCCGCAGACCGTGACCGTCACCGACAACAGCGGCATCGCCCTCGACATCGCCTCGGTGAGCGCCCAGGGGTCGGGTTTCTTAGTGCAGAACGATAGCTGCACCGGCACCACCGTGAATCCGGGTGGCAGCTGCAGTTTCGAGGTCACCTTCACTGCCCTCGGCGTCGGTCATGTGGTGAGCACCGTCGAGGTTCGCTCCAACAGTTCCAGTTCGCCCGACGAGGTCATCGTGGATGGCTTCGGCGCGACACCGCTGATGATCACCGCCACGGTCGCGAGCGGCAGTGGCACGGTCAGCTGCACCCCAAACACGGTCACAGCCGGAGGCAGCAGCACCTGCACGGCGGTCCCGGCGTCTGGCTACCAGGTGCTGCAGTGGAGTGGGGATTGCGCGAGCGCCGGCAGCAACGCCCAGTGCGCCCTGAGCAACATCCAGGCTGACCAGACCGCCACCGTCAGCTTCGTGCCGATTCCGTCGAGCACCTACAGCGTCAGCGCCACGGTCGTGGGCGGAAATTATGGGGTCGTCAGCTGTCTGCCCAATAGTGTCTTGGCCGGCGGAAACAGCGCTTGCTACGCCGTTCCCTATGCCGGCTTCCAGGTCCAGAGTTGGGGCGGCGCCTGTGCGTCCGCCGCCAGCAACGCCCAGTGCACCCTGACCAACATCCAGGCCAACCAGGTCGCCACGGTCAGCTTTGAACTGATCCCGACCAACAGCTACAGCGTCACGGCCACGGTCGTGGGCGGAAATTATGGGACCGTCAGCTGTCTGCCTAATAGTGTCCTGGCCGGCGGCAACAGCACCTGCTACGCCGTTCCCTATGCCGGCTTCCAGGTGCAAAGCTGGAGCGGTGCCTGTGCCGCGGCGGGCAGCAATGCGCAGTGCACGCTCACGAAGATCCAAGCCGACCAGGTCGCCGCCGTCAGCTTCGAGTTGATCCCGACCAACAGCTACAGCGTCACGGCCACGGCCACCGACGCCAACGGCTCCGTCAGCTGTCTGCCCAATACGGTCCTGGCCGGTCAGAGCAGCGTCTGCTACGCCGTCCCCCATGCCGGCTTCGCGGTCCAGAGCTGGAGCGGCGCCTGCGCCGGCGCGGGCAGCGCCGGGCAGTGCGACCTGACCAACATCCAGGCCGACCAGGTCTCGACGGTCAGCTTCCAAGCGCTGTCGCTGCCGACCTACAGCGTCACGGCCACGGTCAGCGGCGGCAACGGCACGGTCAGTTGCGCCCCCGCCAGCGTGAACAAGGGCGACAGCAGCAGCTGCACCGCCGTCCCCGACGTGGGCTACCAGGTCGCCGCTTGGACCGGGGCCTGCGCCAGTGCCGGCACCAACGCCCAGTGCTATCTCGGCAAGCTCCAGAAGGACGCCGTCTCCACCGTCAGCTTCAGCGCCATCGCGGCCAACAGCTACAGCGTCAGCGCCACCGCCATCCTGGGGCACGGCGCGGTCAGTTGTACGCCCGCCACGGTCGCGAGCGGAGGCAGCAGTACCTGCACCGCCACCCCCGATACCGGTTATCAGGTGCAGCACTGGGGCGGCGCCTGTGCCGCCTGGGGCAGCAACGCCCAGTGCTACCTGAGCAAGATCAAGGCCGATCAGGCGGCCACCGTCAGTTTCGCGCTGCTGCCGCCCGCCACCTACAGCGTCAGCGCCACGGTCAGCGGCGGGCAGGGGTCCGTGAGCTGCATCCCTGGCACGGTCACGGCCGGCGGCGCCAGCCGTTGCACCGCCGTGCCCGACGCGGGCTACCAGGTCGCGAGCTGGAGCGGCGCCTGCGCGGGCGCCGGCAGCGCCGCACAGTGCGACCTCACCGGCATCCAGAGCGACCAGAGCGCCACGGTCAGCTTCGTCGCGCTCGCCGTTCCGAGCTTCAGCGTCAGCGCCAGCGTCGCCGCCGGCAATGGCACGGTGAGTTGTAGTCCGAGTCCGGTCCCGCAGGGCGGCAGCAGCAGTTGCACCGCCATCCCAGCCCCCGGCGATCAGGTCGCCGGTTGGACCGGTGCCTGCGCGGGCGCCGGCAGCAATGTGCATTGCGCCCTGACCAACATCCAGGCCGATCAGACCCCCACGGTCAGCTTCGCCCCGATCCCGCTCGGCAGCTACAGCGTCACCGCCAGCGTCGCGCTCGGCCAGGGTGCGGTCAGTTGTACGCCCGCCACGGTCACGGCCGGTGGCAGCAGCACCTGTACCGCCATCCCCGGCACCGGCGACCAGGTGCAAAGTTGGGGCGGCGCCTGCGCCGCCTGGGGCAGCAACGCCGCCTGCTACCTGACCAAGATCAAGTCCGACCAGGTCGCGACGGTCAGCTTCGCGCCCAGGTTGCCGGCCAGCCACAGCGTCAGCGCCACCGTCAGCGGGGGTCATGGCACGGTGAGCTGTACGCCGAGCAGCGTCACCAAATACGACGCCAGCACCTGTACCGCCGTGCCCGAGGCTGGCTATCAGGTCGAGCTCTGGAGCGGCGCCTGCGCCGGCACAGCCCCGCACAATCCCCAATGCTACCTGACCAAGATTGAGAAAGACGCCCTCTCCACGGTCAGCTTCGTCGCCTTGCCGGTGAACCACTTCGCCGTCAGCGCCACGGTGGTGGGCGGTCACGGCACCGTCAGTTGCACCCCCGCCAGCGTCGCCGCGGGCGGCGCCAGCAGCTGCACCGCCGTCCCCGAGGCGGGCTATCAGGTCGCGCATTGGGACGGCGCCTGCCTGCTCGCCGGTCAGAACGCGCAGTGCAACCTCGCCAACATCCAGAGCGACCAGACCTCGACAGTCGCCTTCGCGCTGATGGCGCCCGCCACCTACAGCGTGACGGCCACGGTCGTCGGTGGTCATGGCGCGGTCAGTTGCACGCCCGCCAGCGTCAGGGTGGGCGGCGGCAGTACCTGCACTGCCAATCCGGACCAAGGCTATCGCGTCGGCGCTTGGAGCGGCGACTGCGCCAGTGCCGGCGGCAACGCCCAGTGCGTCCTAAGCAACATTCAGCGGAACCAAAATGCCACCGTCAACTTCCGGCTCGCGAGTCCTGGTGGCGCCGTGGCGGTTCCCGCGCTGTCAACTTGGGGGCTGGCGCTTCTGAGTCTGCTGATGCTGATGCTGGCGGCGCCTCGGCTTCGCCTGCGCTAATCACGCCCCGAGCGATCCCTCTTCGAGGCCCTTCCGTCCTCCGGCGGGGCTTCTTAGAGGGCTCAGCCTTCAATGAAGCGCGATCTTTAGCGCTGCCTTGCTGCTATGAGGTCGCGGGCGGTGACGTGACCCTGTCCGTCAGCCTGGGTCCGGACGGATCTGCCCCCCACAACCCAACAGAACATCGGGATCTCTTAATGATGATCGAGAAGACGATCCTCGTCGTCGACGACAGTCCGGCCAACATCGATTTGATCAAAGGGCTGCTGAAAGAGCGGTTCAAGGTCAAGGCCGCGACCAGCGGGGATCAGGCGCTGCGAATCGCGGCCAAGCAACCGCCGCCGGACTTGGTGCTGCTCGACATCATGATGCCTGGCGTGGATGGGTACGAGGTCTGTCGTCAGCTCAAGAGCGACGCCAGCATGCGTCATATCCCGGTCGTTTTCCTCAGCGGCAAGGTCAGCCCGGACGATCAACTCAAGGGGGTGGACGTCGGTGCCATCGGTTACCTGACCAAGCCAATCGAGGAAGACCGGCTGATGGAGACGCTGTCTGTGGTGTTCGACATGACGCCCGGATTGTCCGGCGCGCCAACATCCAACCGCGACGCGGCCGCGGACGCACGCCCGCCGGGTGAACCTGAGGGCGAGATTGATGGCGGGGGACCGCGCGACTCGCCGGGCGCGGAAGAGCAGGCTGTCATCTTGGTCGTCGACGATACCCCCGACAACATCGATGTGCTCCGCGGGGTGCTGCGCGATCGTTACAAGATCAAGGCCGCCGTGAATGGCGAGCAGGCGCTGCGGATCGCGACCAAGGAAACCCAGCTCAAGATGGTGCTGCTCGACATCATGATGCCGGGCATGGATGGCTATGAGGTCTGTCGCCAGCTCAAGGCCAATCCAGCGACCGCCAAGATCCCGGTGATCTTCATCACGGCCAAGAACCAGGAGGCGGACGAGCGCAAGGGCCTGGAGTTGGGCGCCGTGGATTACATCACCAAACCCATCAGTCCCAGCCTGGTGCTGGCGCGCGTGAGAACCCATCTGGCGCTGTTCAACCAGAACCAGCTCCTCGAGCAGAAGGTACGCGAGCGCACCGAGGAGCTGATGGATACGCGCATGGAGATCATTCGCCGTCTCGGGCGCGCGGCCGAGTTCAAGGACAACGAGACCGGTCTGCACGTTATTCGCATGAGTCATTACTCGCGGCTGATCGCCGCGGTGGTGGAGCGTGGCGACGACTGGTCCGAGCTGGTGTTCAATGCCGCGCCCATGCACGACATCGGCAAGATCGGCATCCCGGACCGGGTGCTGCTCAAGCCCGGCAAGCTCGACGAGCAGGAATGGGCGCTGATGCGCAGGCACCCCGAGTTTGGTGCCGACATCCTGGGTCGGCACGGCTCCGAGTTGATGCACATGGCCGCTGAGATTGCGCTCACGCATCACGAGAAATGGAACGGCAGCGGTTATCCGAGGGGCCTTGGCGGAACCGGGATTCCGTTGCACGGTCGCATCATCGCGATCGCCGATGTGTTCGACGCCCTGACGACCGAAAGGCCTTACAAGAAGGCCTGGTCCGTCGAGCGGGCGGTCGGCTTGATCGAGGAGGAAGCGGGAAGCCACTTCGACCCGGAGCTGGTCGAGATCTTCCTCGCGCTTCTGCCCGAGGTCCTGAAGATCAAGGAGACGTTCGCCGAGCCCGCGCATTCTGAACCCTCCGAGTAGCCCCATGGCTCGCGCCATGCTGCGACGGCATTGTTGGCCGCATTCGCCAATCCGCTGGGGCTGGCATTCAAGCCGCCAGGATCGGCTTGTGGTCCCCGCAACCCGCTCAACCCGCAAAGCGGAACCACGCAGATGATCGAAAGATGCGCACGACGACTGGGACTCAGATGGGGACTGGGACTCTTCTGGGGCCTCTTGCTGCTGGTGATGAGTGCGCCTATCCCGGCTCAAAGCGAAGCCGTTGGGCCGGATGCGGCCGATCTGGAATGGCTGGCCGAGTTCGTTCGCGACAAGGGCCGCATTCGGATCGGGGCGATGGACAACTGGCCACCGATCAGTTTCGTCGATTTCTACGGACAACCAAGCGGCATTGGCAAGGATCTCGTCGATAAGCTCAATGCGCAGCTCAAAGGGCAGGTCGAGCTGGTGTCCGGCCCCTGGTCGCAGATCTATCAGGATGTGCTGGCGGGAAAGCTCGACGCCATCATGGACATCACGCCCACGGCGTCCCGCCGTGAGCAGTTCGAGTTTACCGCCCCTTATCTCAGCATCCCCTATGTGATCGTTGCCCCCCGGGACGCACCCTACCTGGCGTCGGAAGCGGATCTGAAAGGCAAGCGCCTGGCGCTCGAGCGCGGTTTCTTCGACGCCGAAAGCTTGAAGACCCTGAATCCAGAGATTGAGATTGTCGAATACCCGGACTCCGCGGCGGCGCTGGATGCCGTTGCGCGTGGCGATGTCGACGCCTATGCCGGCAATCGGGCGGTGGCGGCTTACCTGCTCCAGCATGAGATGATCGCCAACCTGACGATCCATGGGCGTCTCGGCATTGGGCGCTCGGTGCTGGCGATCGGCGTTCCCAAAGGCAATAGCCGTTTGCGCGACATTCTGCAGAAGGCGCTGCGCGCCTTTGGCGAGAAAGGCATGAATGAGATTCTCGCCGCCTGGGTCAAGCAGGAGGTGGACGCGGAAGCGCGCATTGATCTGGACCCCGCCGAGGAACAATGGCTACAGAGCCATCCAGTGATCCGACTGGGGCTGGATCCGGCCTGGCCGCCCTTTGAGTTCGTCGACAATGCGGGTCGCTTCAGCGGCATTTCGGCCGGTTTCGCCGAAGAGGTCTCGAACCGGCTGGGCATTGAGATGGTTCCTGGCGGGCAAGCTACCTGGCACCAGGCCCTCGAGGCCATCAAGGCAGGTGACGTGGACGTCATGCCCATGGTCACTCCCACGGCCGAACGCCGTGCGTTCATGAACTTCACCCAGCCTTATCTTTCTTTCCCGGCCGTGCTGGTGACGCGCCGCGCCAGCGACTACCTGAGCGGGATCAAGGACCTCGAGGGGCGCAGGGTCGGGGTGGTCCGAGAGTATGTCACTCACGAGGGCCTGCTGCGGGATTATCCCGAGGTACGCGTCGCCCCCTTCGATTCCGTCGGCCAGGTGCTGGAAGCGATCGAGGGTGGTGACGTGGACGCGGGGCTGCTGAATTTGGCCGCGGCCAGCTACGAGATGGACCGTCTCCAGCTGCGCGATCTGAAGATTGCCGCGCCCACCGAGTACGAGTTCGAGCTGGCCATGGGAGTGCGCAAGGACTGGCCGGAGCTGTTGCCGATCCTCGACAAGGCCCTGGCAACCATCGATGACCGCACGCGGGTGGCGATCAAGAATCGCTGGATCAATCTCCAGGTCGAGTTGGGACTGGAGTGGCAACAGGTTGCGCTCTGGGGCGGGAGCGGTGCGGCGCTCCTGTTGGGCATCATCGGGCTGGTGACCATCTGGAACCGACAGCTCAATGGGCGGGTGCGCGCGCGCGAGGCGGAGCTGGAACTCCAGGCGCAAGATCTGCGCGAGCGTATCAAGGAGCAGACCTGCCTCTACAGCATGTCCTCCCTGCTCGAGCGCACCGCGCTGTCGCTGAAGGATCTGCTCGCCGAGGCGGTGGCGCTGCTGCCGCCGGGTTGGCAATATCCGGACATCTCCCGCGCGCGGATTCGCTACCGCGACATCGACGTGAGTACGCCGGGCTTTCGCCCCACCGCCTGGGTGCAGCAGGCCCCGATTCTGGTGCGCGGCGAGGAGGCCGGCATCATCGAGCTGGCCTACTTGGAACTCTGTCCCGACCGCGATGAAGGGCCATTTCTGCGCGAAGAGCGCACGCTGATCGACGAGCTAGCCCGCCAGATCGGCCGTGCCATCGAACGGCGACTCGATGAAGAGGACTTGCGCGCCTATAACGCCCGCCTGGAAAAGCGCGCCGAGTTGCTGTTGGAGTCTGTCACCGAAGGCGTCTTCGGCCTCGATGCCGAGGGCATGACCAGCTTCGTCAATCCGGCCGGCGCCCGCATGCTCGGCTACCGCGTCGACGAGCTGGTCGGCAAGCCGATGCACACGATGGTGCATGATCGCCAGCCCGACGGTATGCCCTATCCGCTCGAGCGCTGCCCGATGCACCGCTGCACCCAATACGGGGAGCCCTGCAGCATCGATGACGAAGTGATGTGGCGCAAAGACGGCAGCTGCTTTCAGGTTGAGTACAGCGGCGTCCCCCTGATCAGCGACGGCAAGCGGCTCGGCGCTGTGGTCGTGTTTCGCGACATCACCCAGCGCAAGCAGGCGGAACAGGAGTTGCGCATTGCCAAGGACGCGGCTGAGGAAGCCACCCGGGCCAAGTCCGACTTCCTCGCCAACATGAGCCATGAGATTCGCACGCCGATGAACGCCATCATCGGCATGTCGCACCTGGCGCTGCAAACCGAACTCGATCTCCGCCAGCGCAATTACATCGAGAAAGTCCATCGCAGCGCCGAGAGCCTGCTTGGCATCATCAACGACATTCTCGACTTCTCCAAGATCGAGGCCGGCAAGCTCGACATGGAGCGCATCGATTTCCGGCTCGAGGACGTCATGGACAACCTGGCCAATCTGGTCGGTCTGAAAGCGGAAGAAAATGGCGTCGAGCTGATGTTTCAGATTCCCGCCGAGTTGCCGAC
>NZ_JAAIJR010000007.1 GCF_010915725.1 Thiorhodococcus mannitoliphagus | reverse complement strand
GTCACCGCCAGGGCCTTATCCCTAAAACCCCCGCTACCCAAATCAGGTGACGGGGGTTTTTCTTTGCGCAAGGAAAATCTCTACACATCGACACTCAGCACGCGTCGCGCGCTGAATGGCGAAGAAAGCCCACAAAGCGTGGCCGCGATGACGATGAATGAATGACGGCAGGCCCGGCAATCGGGCCTGCTCTGAGAGCATGGTGAAGTCTATCGGAGCTGGGAGATGTCTCTTACGGCGCCATTGGCGGCGCTTGTGGTAAGGGCTGCATAGGCCCTCAGCGCGGAGGACACTTGTCGCTGACGATCTGCCGGTAGCCAAGCCTGGCTGCCTTGGTTGTCCATGGATCTACGGCGTTGGCTGAGGGTCTCGTCGGAGACGGCGAGGTGAATGCGTCGATTCGGGATGTCGATCTCGATGATGTCCCCTTCCTCGACGAGTCCGATTGCGCCCCCTTGTGCGGCTTCGGGTGAGACGTGACCGATCGATAGGCCGGAGGTTCCTCCCGAGAAGCGACCATCAGTGATCAGCGCACACTGCTTTCCGAGTCCCTTGGATTTGAGATAGCTGGTTGGATAGAGCATCTCCTGCATGCCAGGCCCACCTTTGGGGCCTTCATAGCGGATGATGACGATATCACCTGGTCGGATCTGATCGGAGAGGATGGCGTTGACCGAATCTTCTTGGCTCTCAAAGATTCTTGCGGGGCCAGAGAACTTAAGGATCTCCTTGTCCACGCCCGCGGTCTTGACGATACATCCATCCTCAGCCAGGTTGCCGAATAGGACGGCGAGCCCACCGTCTCGGCTATAGGCATGCTCCAGGTCTCGGATACAGCCGGTGGCGCGATCAAGATCGAGGGAATCCCATTGTGCTGATTGGCTAAACGCCTCCTGGGTTGGAATGCCGCCAGGCGCGGCGAGAAACCGAGCGTGCGCGCGGGGCGACTTCGAGCGCGTCACGTCCCACTCCTCGAGCGCTGCAGCCACTGATTGGCTATGCACTGTTCTGGCGTCGCGATGCAGGAAGCCAGCGCGGTCGAGTTCACCGAGGATACCGATGACCCCCCCTGCGCGATGGACGTCTTCCATGTGGTACTGCTGGGTAGCGGGTGCGACCTTGCATAGGTTCGCCACCTTCTTGCTGAGTCGATCGATGTCCTCCATGCCGAACGGCACTTCGGCTTCGCGGGCTGCCGCAAGGAGGTGCAGCACGGTGTTCGTCGAGCCGCCCATGGCGATGTCGAGGCTCATGGCGTTTTCGAAGGCGTCGAAGGTCGCGATGGAGCGCGGCAGGACGTTTGCGTCATCCTGCTCGTAATAGCGTTTTGCGAGTTCGACGATGAGTCGACCTGCCTCAAGGAAGAGTTCCTTACGGGCGGCATGGGTCGCAAGCAGCGAGCCATTGCCAGGGAGGCTTAGGCCGAGCGCCTCGGTGAGGCAGTTCATGGAGTTTGCCGTGAACATCCCTGAGCAGGAGCCGCAGGTCGGACACGCGGAGCGCTCGATCTCGGCAACACTGGCGTCCGTTTCCTTCGGGTCGGCAGCAGCGACCATGGCATCGACGAGATCGAGATGAATCTCTGAGTCGTTGCGCACGACCTTGCCTGCCTCCATGGGGCCGCCCGAGACGAAGACGGCCGGGATGTTCAGCCGCAGTGCTGCCATGAGCATGCCGGGCGTAATCTTGTCGCAGTTGGAAATGCACACCATGGCGTCCGCCGTATGTGCGTTGACCATGTACTCGACCGAGTCGGCGATGATCTCACGCGAGGGAAGAGAATAGAGCATACCGTTGTGCCCCATCGCGATGCCGTCGTCGATCGCGATGGTGTTGAACTCCTTGGCGACGCCGCCGGCGGCCTCGATCTCGCGCGCCACCAGCTGACCCAGGTCTTTCAAGTGCACGTGGCCTGGTACGAACTGGGTGAAGGAATTGACGACCGCGATGATGGGCTTGTCGAAATCCCCATCCTTCATGCCGGTCGCGCGCCAGAGCGCGCGCGCGCCGGCCATGTTGCGTCCGTGGGTACTTGTTCTTGAGCGATATTGAGGCATGCTAAAGACCCTGAGGTGCCAGACAGTTTGGATGGCGTCAGTATAAACCTTTCGCCTCACGGCTCGGCGGGCGACGCGAGCACTCTTGCGCGCGTGGCGCCAGGGCTCATCAGGAAGGTCTCGGCCCGGGCGCTCTAGCGTAGTGAGCGAGATTGGTCATGCGGCTTGCGTGCTCCGAGCGCTGAAGGGGGTGCAAGGCTGCCTTGCGGCTGCCATCGAGACGTCCGGGCGGGGGCTGGCTAGGCGAGTGCTCAGAGCCTATCCCAGGAACTCTTGCGATGGCGTGGCCGCAAGAGCGGAAGGATGAGACCGAGAAAGATGCCGCCGCCCATGACGCCGCTTCCGATCAGAAACCAGCGCTGATTGGTTCGCTCGCGCAGCCCCGCGTTTTCCTCTTGGACCTGATCGCGCTCCCGCGCGAGTGCGCTGACCTGGTCTTGTAAGCGCTCGCGCTCTGCAGTGATTTCGACGACATGCGTCGAGGCATGCCGGATCTCCGCAAGCTCGTCGCTCAAGGCCTGATTCTCCTTTTCGAGCTTGGCGGCCCGGTGACCGAGTGCTTCGTGCTCTGCTTGGAGGCTCGCAAGTTGCCGAGCCAGGGAGTCCGGCTCCTTCATGAACTCGTCCAAGCGCGCCTTCATTTCCGCGACTTGAACTCGGGCAACCGGCTCCAGCTGGAGCTGGTGCTCCAGAACATATCCCGTGACGCCATCGTCGGCGCGCACGCGCGCGTAGCCGCTCTCGCTGTTGGTGCTCAAGACATCAAGCGGTGTGCCGCTCGGCAGCATCCGCAAGATCTTGTAGCGGACGCTCTCGCCCGCACGCAAGGTGACCTCGAGCTGGTCGCTGACATAACTGGCGGTCGCATGGCTGGCGGCTCCCATGAGCGTCATGAGCAGGAATAGGATGCCGCGGCATAACACGAGGTGCCTCCATGTGTTGCGGGTCTGTTGTCACCGCGAGGTACGGAGCCCCGGGGGCTGGACTCCGTGGTGCGATGTCGATGAAAGCTTCTATTGAGGGGAGGCGATGAGGAACTCGAGCAGGGCCTTTTGCGCGTGAAGTCGGTTCTCGGCCTCATCCCAAACGACCGACTGTGGGCCGTCGATCACGGATGCTGTCACTTCTTCACCGCGGTGGGCTGGCAGGCAGTGCATAAAGAGCGCGTCTTTGGAGGCGCGAGCCATCACAGCGTCGGTCACCTGGAAGGTGCCGAAGGCGGATTCTCTGCGTAGCTGCTCTTCTTCCTGACCCATGCTTGCCCAGACGTCGGTGGCGACCAGATGGGCTCCTGCGGCGGCTTCTTCTGGATCGCGCAGGATTTTGCAGCGATCACCCGCAGCTTCCATGAAGTCCGCGTCCGGCTCGTAGCCTTCGGGGCAAGCGATGTTGAGTTCGAAGTCGAAAAGCGCTGCCGCTTCCATGAAGGAATGGCACATATTGTTGCCATCGCCGATCCAAGCGACACCTTTGCCGCGGATGTCGCCGCGATGCTCATGAAACGTCTGGAGATCAGCGAGGGTTTGGCAGGGGTGCAGTCGATCTGTCAGACCGTTGATGACGGGAACTTCGGAGTAGGCCGCAAAGCGCTCCAGGGTCTCTTGCTTGAAAGTCCGGATCATGACCGCGTCCACCATTCGGGAGATGACGCGAGCGCTGTCTTCGATGGGCTCCCCACGGCCGAGCTGGGTGTCTCGCGGCGAGAGAAAGAGCGCGTGGCCGCCGAGCTGGACCATTCCCGCCTCGAAGGAGACGCGCGTGCGGGTCGAGGACTTCTCGAAGACCATCGCCAGGGTGCGATGCGCGAGCGGCCGGTGGTCCTGTCCGCTCTTGTGCATGCGCTTTAGCTCAATGGCCCGATCGATCAGGCTGCGTGCTTCCTCGTAGCTTAGGTCGCTGAGCTTCAGGAAATGCCGGCATGAGTTCTTTGGGGCGAGCATAGAGGGGTCTCCGCGACGTTGCAGTCAGGCGTCGCCCAGGAAGGCAATGACGATGTCAGTGAGCTGCTGGACCAGCAGATCCGCTTCGGTCCGCTCGAGGATCAGCGGCGGCAGTAGCCGAATCACGCGATCTGCGGTGACGTTGATCAAAAGACCTGTCTGCAAAGCTGTGCCAACGAGCGCTGCGCAGGGACGGTCCAGCTCGATGCCGAGCATGAGTCCGCGGCCGCGGATGTCGACGACCCCGGATTTTTCGCCGAGTGTGCCCTTGAAGGCGTCGAGCAGGTAAGCACCTTGCTCGGCCGCTCTCTCAGTCAGCCTCTCGGCCGCAATGGCCTCAAGCACCGCTCGGCCAACGCGACAGGCGAGCGGATTGCCGCCGAACGTCGAGCCATGCGAGCCCGCTGTCAGCACCTCGGCCGCTGCGCCGCGTGCGAGGCAGGCGCCGATCGGCACACCGTTGCCGAGCCCTTTCGCAAGGGTGACGACATCCGGATAGATCCCGGCGTGATTGAAGGCGAAGAACTGCCCGGTCCGCCCCATGCCAGTCTGAATCTCATCCAGGATCAGCAGCCAGCCTTCCCGGTCGCAGATTTGTCGCAGCCGGGCGAGATAGTCGTCCGCGGGCAAATTGATGCCGCCCTCGCCTTGAATGGGCTCGATCAAGATGGCGACGATGTTTGGCCGATTTGCGGCGGCCGTTTCGATGGCATTGATGTCGTCGTAGGGAACACGCAGGAAACCCTGAACCAGCGGCTCGAAGCCCGCTTGGACTTTTCGGTTTCCGGTGGCGGAGAGGGTTGCGAGGGTGCGGCCGTGGAAGCTGTTCTCGGCGACCAGGATCGCGGGATTCTCGACGCCTTTGCGGTGCGCATGGAGACGGGCGAGCTTGATGGCCGCCTCGTTCGCTTCAGCGCCAGAGTTGGCGAAGAACACCCGGTCCATCCCAGCCTGCTCGCAGAGCATGGCGCCCAAACGCTCCTGCTCCGCGATCCGATAAAGGTTGGAGGTGTGGATGAGCTGGCCGGCCTGCTCACACAAGGCATCGCGAACGCCTGGATGCGCATGTCCCAAGCCGCAGACCGCGATCCCAGAGAGCGCGTCTAGGTAGCGCTTGCCATCGGTATCCCAGAGCCAGACGCCTTCGCCCCGCGCGAAGGTCACGGGTAGGCGCTTATAGGTGGCCATCAAGGGTTCGCTCATTGCGGACTGACCCCGATCGAGCTGCAAAATGGAAAATAAAAAAGGCGGTTCCTCATGAGGAAACCGCCTTTGTGTGTAAGGCGAAGTGCGGAAATATAACGCGTTACTTGCGCTGTTTACAAGTTTTTTGCATGGAATACGCAGGGTTACGCTGCGAAATTGGAGGCAACGAAGCCCCAATCGATTTTTGCCCAGATGCTTTCGAGGTATTTCGGACGCGCATTTCGGTAGTCGATGTAGTAGGCATGCTCCCAGACATCAACGGTGAGCAGCGCCGTTTTTCCCTCGGTCATGGGGGTCCCCGCGTTCGAGGTGCTCAAGATCTCGACTGATCCGTCAGCACCCTTGACCAGCCAGGTCCAGCCGGACCCGAAGTTGGCTGCTGCGGCGGCCTCGAAGTCGGCCTTGAACTTATCAAAGGACCCGAATTTCGTGTTGATGGCATCCGCGAGCGCGCCGCTTGGCTCGCCGCCGCCGTTGGGGCTCAGACAATTCCAGTAGAAGGTGTGATTCCAGACCTGTGCGGCGTTGTTGAAGATGCCGCCGGAGGATTTCTTGATGATGTCCTCAAGCGACATGCCCTCAAATTCTGTGCCCTTGATGCCGTCGTTCAGCTTGGCGACATAGGTTTGGTGGTGCTTGCCGTAGTGATACTCCAAGGTCTCCGCGGAGATGGTCGGCTCGAGCGCATTCTTTTCGTAGGGCAGAGGGGGTAATTCGAAGGCCATGCTAAGGATCTCCCGATGTGATTCTCGAATCTCTAGAGATGAGGTGCTTGTTCAGGTAAAGACGTTGGATCAAGTTCAAGGATGTCAACCCGGGCGCTGAGCCTGGCGTGGCTGCCCGAATGCCGGGCTTCTCCGCGCCAAGACAGGTCTGCGCGCTCGGTTCCGACCCTGGGAGTGGCGTCAGCCTCGGGCTTTTGCAAGAGAGCGGATCCCTATGTGACCATGCAGACTGCTTCTTGAAGAGAGCCCTGGCCAATGTCACTGAGTCCAATCGACCTCGCCCTGTTCGCCAGCCGGATGGATGCCATCTGCGAGGAGATGGGCGTCGTTCTCCGTCAGGCTGCTTTTTCACCCAATATTCGGGATCGGCTCGATTTCTCCTGCGCGATCTTCGATCCTTCTGGGCAGTTGGCGGCTCAGGCAGCGCATATTCCCGTACATCTCGGAAGCATGGCCTTCGCCATGGCGAGCATCGTCTCGAGCCTGGAGTGGGCGGACGGCGACATGCTCGTTTTGAACGATCCCTACCTGGGTGGCACGCACCTGCCGGACGTCACCCTGGTCGCGCCGCTCTTTGTCGACGCCCACTTGACCGCGTTCGTCGTCAATCGTGCGCATCACGCGGATATCGGTGCAAGCTCACCCGGCTCCATGCCCATTTCGCGAAGTCTCTACGATGAGGGGCTGATCATTCCACCCAGTCGCCTTTTGCGGAAAGGGTGTTTGGTCGATCGGAAGCTGGATGACATCTTGGCCGCAACCCGAAATCCGCAGGATGCCCGCGGCGATTTCCTTGCTCAGATCAGTGCCAATCGTGCCGGCGTAGCGCGGCTCGGACAGCTCGCAGAGGGGATGGGGCGTGCGCCACTCGAAGCGGCCCTCGGGGATCTGAATGCCTACGGTGAGCGCCTCGCCCGGGCTGCAATGGCCGACATTCCCAAGGGACTCTATCGGTTCGAGGATGTGATGGACGATGACGGGCAGGGGGCTTGCGGCATTCCGATTCGAGTCGCGATGCGGGTTTCGGAGTCCGGCGTCCACCTGGACTTTAGCGGCACGGCCTCGCAGGTGCAGGGCAATATCAACTGTCCGCTCGCGGTGACAGCCGCCGCCGTGCTCTACGTCTTCCGTTGTTTGATGCCGCCCCAGACGCCGGCCTGTGCCGGGAGCTTTCGGCCGATCACCCTGGAGGCGCCCCTGGGCTGCCTGGTCAACGCCTGCCGTCCGGCCGCCGTTGCGGCGGGCAACGTCGAGACTAGCATGCGCTTGGTGGATGTCGTCATGGGCGCCTTGGCGCAAGCGATACCCGAGCGTATGCCGGCCGCAAGCTGCGGCAGCATGAGCAATGTTGCCATGGGCTGCGTGACACCTGGGGCTGCCTGGGACTACTACGAGACGATTGGCGGCGGTATGGGTGCGGGTGCTACTGGTGGCGGATGGTCCGGTGTCCAGACGCATATGACCAACACCTTGAATACCCCGATCGAGGTCTTGGAGGCACGGCTTCCCTTGCGTGTCGAGCACTATGGACTGCGCGAGGGATCCGGTGGCCCTGGGATACGCGCCGGTGGTGAGGGTATCCTGCGCGAGCTGCGATTCTTGGGGCCGGCCGAGGCGACGCTGCTAACCGAGCGTCGTCGCAGCCGGCCTTGGGGCAGTGCCGGTGGCGAGCCTGGGGCCGGTGGTCTAAATAGACTCAATGGGGCGGAGATCCCAGCGAAGACCAGGCTTTCGCTCAACCCGGGAGACCTGCTGACGATCGCAACGCCGGGTGGTGGCGGTTGGGGGGCGTCAGGCACGCCTCGTTCGTGATGTCTGCTGGCTTGGCCGGCGCGGGCCCCGCCCAATCTTCCTTCCAAGATATCTGGAGATCCTAGTCATGTGCGGTATCTGCGGCGAGCTGAGATTCGATGGCGCATCCGCCAGTCTCGAGTCGATCGAGGCGATGATGTCGAGGCTCGTCCGACGTGGTCCGGACCATGGCGGAAGCTACAGTGACGGCGCCTTGGCCTTCGGCCACCGCCGCCTCTCGATCATCGACCTGACCGTGCGGTCCAACCAGCCCATGGTCGATGCCGAGTTGGGTCTGGCGATCGTCTTCAATGGGGCGATCTACAACTACCCTGAGCTGCGTCGCGAGCTTCAGGCGCTGGGCTATCGGTTCTTCTCGGGGGGCGATACCGAAGTCATCCTCAAGGCTTGGCATGCCTGGGGTACAGCCTGTGCCGAGCGGTTGCACGGGATGTTTGCCTTTGCGCTCTGGGATGCGAATCAGGGCACGCTTTTCCTGGCGCGAGACCGTTTTGGAATCAAGCCGCTCTACTGGGCCGAGCAGGGCTCGCTGCTGCGCTTCGCCTCCAATCCCCAGGCGCTACTCGCTGCCGGAGGCGTGGATACCAGCATCGACCCGGTTGCCCTGCATCACCTCTTTACGCTGCATGCCGTGGTGCCCGCTCCGCGGACCATCTTGCGCGGGGTGCGCAAATTGTCGCCGGGGCACTGGATGTTGATCGACGCATCCGGCCAGCGCAAGGAGGCGCCCTACTGGACCCTCACAGCCAGACGGCCGGGAGAAGCGCGCTCCGAGGCGGACTGGCTGGATGAGATTCATGCGGCGCTGCGGCACGCGGTCAAGATCCGCAGTGAAGTCGCCGACGTGCCCGTGGGCGTGCTGCTGTCGGGTGGGCTGGATTCGAGCTTGCTCGTTGCCCTGCTTGCGGAAGTCGGCGTCGCGGATCTCAGGACCTTCTCGGTCGGCTTCGAGGATACCCCCGAGGAGGCGGGCAGCGAGTTCCAGTACTCAGACCTGGTGGTCGAGCGCTATGGCACAGAGCATCGCAAGCTCTTGGTGCCCAATGACCAAGTGCTGAGCCGTCTGCCCGAGGCCATCGATGCCATGGCGGAGCCCATGTTCGCCCAGGATGCCGTGGCCTTCTACTTGCTGTCAGAGCTGGTCTCGCATGAGATCAAGGTCGTCCAGTCCGGACAGGGGGCTGATGAAGTCTTCGGCGGCTATTTCTGGTATCCGCGCATGCAGGCCGAGGCCCAGGGCTCGCGCCTGGAGCGGGTCCGTAAGCACTACTTCGATCGCGACCATGACGAATACTTGCGCATGGTGGCCGATGGCTATGGCCAGGGTGACTTCACCGGTGAGCTGATTGCAGGACGGCTTGATGAGGCGGATGCCGATAGCTTCCTGGATGCGGTACTCGCCCTGGATGTGACTACGCTCATTGTCGATGATCCGGTCAAGCGCGTGGACAACATGACCATGGCCTGGGGCTTGGAGGCCCGGGTCCCCTTCCTCGATCACCAGCTCGTCGAGCTGGCGGCGGCCTGTCCTTCCGAGCTAAAGCTGCGCGACGGAGGCAAGTATCCGCTCAAGGCTTTAGCCCGCGGTCTGCTGCCGGACGCGGTGATCGACCGGCCGAAGGGCTATTTCCCCATGCCGGCTCTCAAGTATGTCCGCGGTCCCTTCCTCGAGATGATGCGCGATGCCTTGAACTCAGGTGCGAGTCGCGAGCGAGGTCTCTATCGGCAATCCTATCTGGACGAACTCCTGGCCGCGCCCGACATGCATCACACCCGCATTCAGGGCAATAAGCTTTGGCATCTCGCCCTGCTTGAGATTTGGCTGCAGCGCCACGTCGATCCCGCTTGCTCGTGACGGCGAGTCCATCAGGCATTTTTTGCCTGGCTGCTTGCTTGAAAAGGGTGGCAATGGCCCGACTCTCGCCGGAACATAAAAGCTGTCATGACGAGGTGAGCAGTGGATGTCTTAGAGCGGATTGATGAGCAGGTGAAGGGCAACTCGGTGGTGATCTACATGAAAGGGACGCCGCAGTTTCCCCAGTGCGGCTTCTCGATGAGGGCGGCGGCGGCACTCCAAGAGTGCGCCGTGCCCTTTGCCTATGTGAATGTCCTCCAAGATGCCGAGATCTTCGAGAATCTGCCGCGCTATGCGGACTGGCCGACTTTCCCGCAGATCTACATCGACGGCGAGCTGGTCGGCGGCTGCGACATCACCCTTGAGCTTCACTCGAGCGGCGAACTCAAGACCATGATGGAGCAAGCGGCCGCGAAGTCTGAAGCGGCTGGCGGTTAGCGCCGTCGCATCGGTCGGCTCGGACATCGAAGGCCGGGTCTAAAGAAGCGTCCACATTCTACTTCCCGCCTTGCGGAAAGACGGTGCCGAGCAAATCGGGAAGTCGTTCCTGGACAGTTACTAAGAAAGCGTCCATCAACAACTTCCCCCCTTTCGCAAAGGGGGGCGGGCGGCATCGCTCGCATCGGGAAACAATTGATGGACACTTTCTAAGCGTCAGGAAGGGAACCTTCCGCCATCATGTCTGAGCTGCCTTCCCAGGGGTGTTCGGGGCAAAGCTCATGCCAGCGATTGACGACGGTGCAGAAGAGTCTTGCCGTTTGCTCCGCATCATAGATTGCGGAGTGTGCCTCGCTGTTTTGCCATGACAGTCCAGCTGCCTTCGCCGCGCGAGCAAGCACGGTCTGACCGAACATGAGGCCGCCGAGCGTGACCGTGTCGAACACACTGAAGGCGTGGAAGGGGTTGCGCTTGTACCCAGTTCGCTCGACTGCCGCCTTGACGAATCCCAGGTCGAAGTGTGCGTTGTGACCGACCAGGATCGCGCGATTGCAGCCGTTTGATTTCACAGCCTTGCGGATGGGCGTGAGTATTCGGTTTAGCGCGTCTTGCTCGGAGACGGCGTCGCGCAAGGGATGGTCGGGATCGATGCGGTTGAAGGCGAGTGCCCTCGGGTCGATCTCCGAGTCAACGAAGGGCAGGACGTGACAAGCCAGTGTCGCTGCCGGCTCCACCAGACCGTCAGGTCGCATGCGGATCACCACAGCTGCAATTTCCAAGAGCGCGTGACGCTGCGCATCGAAGCCGGCAGTCTCGACATCGACGACGACAGGCAAGAAGCCTCGGAAGCGCTGTGCAATGCCGCTGAAAGTCTGTTTCTCCTCATTCATCGTCACAGCATAAGGTGGCGGCGCCCGTTTTCCAAACGCTGGTCGATGTTGTTTCAAACGCCAGTGAACTCGGCATGCTGCCGATCGCAGGGTATCAGGCTCCAGTGTGCTAATCTGCGGTCAAGGTTTGTGGTCCGGCGATGATGCTGAGGGCGCGCTGAGAGGTCGCGCTGGTAGGCCGTTCGAATCCTATGAAGGTTGTTATCTTGACTGCTGCTCTGCGTTGCCAATTCGCCTTGCTTGTCCTCTTGCTCGGCCTCTTCTTGCAGCCAACGACAACGCGCGCGGATAGCGTTGGAGCTGATGAAGGCCTCCTGTTCGAGGTGAAGCCCGCCAGTTCGGCCGCGCCAAGCTACCTCTTTGGCACCATCCACAGTGAAGATCCGCGCGTCACTCGGTTGCCAGCCGAAGTCCAGGCCGCCTTCAATGCCTGTCCCGGGTTTGCGCTCGAGGTCGTTCCCGACACCTCGGCGATCATTGAGGCGATGATGACCATGACTTACACCGATGGTCGGCAGCTTCGCGATGTCCTGCCGGCTGGGCTCTATGCGGAGGTGCGAGAGGCGCTGGCCGAGCTGAGCATGGGGGAGGAGGCATTCAAGGACTTCAAACCCTGGGCCGTCATGACCCAGCTGAGCACGCCTCGCGGTGAGACCGGGGATTTTCTCGACGTGAAGCTCTATCGCGAAGCCGTGGCCGGGCATAAGCGGATCGCAGGACTGGAGACTATGGAGGAGCAGCTCGCCATCTTCGACGACCTTGAGGAAGCGGACCAGATCGCATTGCTTGAGGAGACGCTTGACGCTCGAGGAGCGCTGCCACGGATGTTTGAGCAGCTGACCCTGGCCTACCTGCAGCGTGATCTGAAGCGGTTGCAAGCACTGAGTGACGCCTCCTTGGAGGAGAGTGAGCCGCGGCTCGCTGCTCTGTTCCGCGCAACCGTGATCGATGCGCGCAATCGCAGGATGGCCAGCCGCATGATCCAGCGATTGGATGAAGGTGGCTGGTTCGTCGCCATCGGTGCACTCCACTTGACGGGCGAGACTGGCGTGGTGGGATTGCTTCGCGGGATGGGCTACTCCGTGAGGCGCGTCTATTGAGGGTTTCTCTGGTGAGGGATTTTCAGCTTGCGGCCGGCCTCTCCTCGCTGATTTCGTCGTTACTCATTCTGAGCCTCCGACCTGGCTCGCCCCTGTGTTAGCATTCGGGCTCTTCTTGTGTGGAGATCGGGCAAGAATGATGGCTGTGGAGACCCGCTCGCGTCGGCTTGGCTGCTGGGCAGCCTTGGGAGCAACCTTGCTCTTGCTCGGTTGCGCGAGTAATCCGGATCGGGTCGTTGACGAGCGCGATCCCCTCGAGCTTTACAATCGGGCGGTCTATCGTTTCAACACAGACTTCGACAAGGCGTTTCTGCGCCCCTTGGCGATCGGGTATCAGAAGATCACACCTGAGCAGGTCGACAGGGGCATTACCAATTTCTTTGACAATATCGCCGACGTCACTTCGGTGGCCAATAACATCTTGCAGTTCAAGATGTCTCGGGCGGGCAGCGATGTTGGGCGGCTCTTCATCAATACGACCGTGGGCTTGCTCGGATTCATCGATGTCGCGACCAACGTCGGGCTGCCGAGCTATAAGGAAGATTTTGGTCAGACCCTCGGTTATTGGGGGCTCGAGCAGGGTGCCTATTTCGTTCTACCCATTCTTGGGCCAAGCTCCATTCGCGATACCATCGGACTCGCTGGCGATGTCGTGACCGATCCGCTGTTCAGTCTCAGAGAGGATCGGGTGCACTGGGGGCTCGTTGGGCTGCGAGTCGTCGATCGACGGGCAGATCTCTTGACCGCTGGGGACATCTTGCAAGACGCGGCCATTGATCCCTACAGCTTTTTACGGGATGCCTACCTGCAGCGACGTTTGAGTCGCGTCCACGACGGCAATCCTCCTCGCCAAGAAGGCCAAGATGAGTTTTGGGACGAGATCGATTTCGGGGTGCCGACTGGGCCTGAGGAGCGACAGCCCTCGCCTTAAGCCATTTCTGTCGATGCTCATACCACCCTGACTTGTCTCGAGGCCCGCCTTGCGTGTCGCGCCTCTAGTCACTTCGTTTGGCGCTGCTCCTGTCGGCGCTCCTTGAAGCTGAGCCTCGATTCGGCGCCATCTGATCTGAGCTGCTTCGACAATCGCCCTAGCCCCGCAGCTCGCTGAGATCAGGACGATCCCCGATTGTGGGCCTCCTTGTGGTTCCTGTTTTCTTTTTGTAGCTCAGTCCACCAAGCGCCAAGCGAGTGTCTCTTCCGCGCCGAGCGGAACGACACGATGATCCCCGAACGGGTAGTCTGCCGGGACCTCCCAGACCTCACGCCTCAAACGGACCTTGTCGGTGTTGCGCGGGAGCCCATAGAAGTCCGCTCCATGATGGCTGGCGAAGGCCTCGAGTCTGTCTAGGGCGCCTGCGGCCTCGAATGCCTTGGCGTAGAGTTCCACTGCGGCATGAGCGCTGAATGCGCCGGCGCAGCCGCAAGCGCTCTCCTTGTCCTGCACTGGATGCGGGGCGCTGTCCGTTCCGAGGAAGAAGCGCGGGTGCCCGCTAGTCGCGGCATCCAGCAAGGCTTGTCGATGACGCTCACGCTTGAGCACCGGCAGACAATAGAAGTGTGGTCGAATTCCGCCCGCGAGAATCGCGTTGCGGTTGTACAGCAGGTGGTGCGGGGTGATGGTGGCACCGAGGGTGGACGGGCCATCGCGTACGAAGTCGACAGCCTCCGCCGTGGTGACGTGCTCGAAGACAACCCGGAGTTCGGGAAAATCCGCAACAATGGCTCGCAGGCGGGATTCGATGAAGCCTTGCTCCCGGTCGAAGATGTCGACATCCGGATCCGTGACTTCGCCATGGACGAGCAGTGGGAGATTCGCACGCTGCATGGCCTCGAGCACGGGGGCGAGGCGCGCGATATCAGTGACGCCATTCTCCGAGTTCGTCGTTGCGCCAGCTGGATAGAGCTTGCAGGCAGCCACCGCGCCGCTTGCCTTGGCCTTTGCGATCTCGTCCGGCGTCGTGCCGTCGGTCAGGTAAAGCGTCATCAGAGGCGTGAACTGGCTGCGCTCTGGGAGCGCTGCAAGAATACGCTCGCGGTACGACAGTGCCTGTTTGGTGTTGACGATGGGGGGCTTCAGATTGGGCATGATGATCGCCCGCCCGAACTGCCGCGCGCTCAATTGAACGACATCCTTCATGCCCGGCCCGTCTCGCAGGTGCAGGTGCCAGTCGTCTGGACGTGTGATCTCTAGGTCTTCAGTGCTCAGCATGTCTTCGTCCGCTTGTGATTCGGCCGCAAGGATGCGCGGATCATTCAAGTCGCCAGTCTGGCGACCTTGTCCCGCGGCATTATGCCAACCTTGCCCATCATTCGAGAAAGTGGATTCGAGAAAGTGGATTGGAACTGCGGAGAAAATGGCCAAAGGCGCTGGCGATCTTTTCTGGCCCCGCGCTAATCTCGGTGTGTGCGAAGGGGGTCTGATGGCAGGGGCAGGTCAGCGTTCCTAAGAAAGTGACCATCAACAACTTCCCCCCTTTCGCAAAGGGGGGCCAGGGGGGGATTTCGGACGGGATCGCTCACATTCCCCCCTTTCGCAAAGGGGGCAGGGGGGATTTCGGACGGGATCGCTCACATCGGGAAACAGTTGATGGGCGCTTCCTATGGAGAGGTCGGAAACGCGAGCGTCGACTTGGACTCGAGCCTTTTGAGCGGAATCTGAGGCGTTTTGTTCGCACGTCCTTGTGCCTCCGAATCCGCTTCAGCTGGAGTCCTTGCGATCGCTAGAGCGACTGGACGATTCGCTCTTCGCGCCTTTGCTGGAGGCTGTCTTGCGGCAATGACCTGAGACCTCGGCGCCGTCTTTGCGCGTGTAGCCATTGACCCAGTGGCATTGATCCTTCGACCCGCAAGGGTTTTTTTCCAGACCCTTACAGGATGACTCTGCGGCCGCAGGTTGAAAGGCGATCGTTGCCATCAGCATTGCAGATGCCAGTGCCATGGATGTCTGCTTGACCGAGATACGTCTCTTCATAACGGTTCCTCGTTTGCTACGCCTGTTCGTGTGTCATGGTCGCTCGTCGGTTGCGACGAGTGAGAGCGAGATAATCATGGATGTACACGAAAAGCAACTATTTTCCCCGAGTGACTCGCTTTGTTCGCTCCTAAGTCGAGGATTCGAGCCCGTTACGTGTGTGCTGAGTGGCGCCGAGATCCAGTGATGCCGAGCGTGGGGCTAGTGATTCTTGGCGAGGCGGAGGTAGCCTTGGTGGAACTGCTCGACCTGAGGCGCCAATGCGGATGGTGGGCCGCTATTGTCGATGACATCGTCCGCACCGGCCAGTCGCTGTTGACGTGAGGCCTGACTCGCAAGGATGCGTTCGATTTCGGGTCCTGAGAGTCCGCTACGATGACGTACGCGCTCGATCTGCTGCGCCTCTGGGATGTCGACGACCAGGACACGATCGGCGAGTCTTTGTTGTCCGGTCTCGAAGAGAAGGGGGATCACCAGGACCACGTAAGGCGCTGAGATGGTCGCGAGACGCTCAAGCATGAGCGCGCGAATCGCGGGATGCAAAATGGATTCGAGTTGGTTTCGGGCATCCGGGTCTTGGAAGACCCGCGCTCTAAGATAGGCGCGATTGAGCGATCCGTCCGGCAAGGCTGCCTCCTTGCCGAAGACCTCAAAGATGCTTGCGAGGGTGGGAGTGCCAGGTGCGGTGAGTTCGCGTGAGAGCAGGTCGGTATCAATGATCCCGGCCCCGAGCTTGGCCAGCTGATCGGAAACGGCGGTCTTGCCGCTGCCGATGCCACCGGTTAAGGCGACGACGAACATCAGTGATGACTAGATCAGCCCGGTTGCTCGCAGATAGGCATCATTGATGTCCTTCCCCCACAGGAGGCTGATCCAGCCCGCCGCAGCAAGATAGGGGCCGAACGGCAGCGGTTTCCCTTGCTCGTGGCGACCGCTGAGGATGAGCGCGACGCCGATCACCGCGCCGGTTAGCGCCGACAGTAGGATGATCTGAGGAAGCGTCTGCCAGCCGAGCCAGGCGCCGAAGAGCCCAAGCAGCTTGAAATCCCCATAGCCCATGCCCTCCTTGCCAGTGATGAGGCGGAACAGGTGAAAGACCAGCCACAGGCTGAGGTATCCGGCGACCGCGCCGACGATCGACGCGTGACTGTCCGCGAAGAGGCCAAAGAGGCTCAGGATGAGCCCAAGCCAAAGCATGGGCAGGGTAATGCTGTCCGGAAGCAGTTGAGTGTCGTAATCGATGATGGCAAGGGCGATGAGTGCCCAGGTGAGCAGCAATGCCGCCGGCATCTGCCAACTGAGCCCGAGCTGCATGACGACGATGAGGCTCAAAAGTCCGGTCGCGGCCTCGATGATCGGGTATCTCGCACTGATTGGCGTCTTGCAGGCCGAGCAACGGCCGCGCAGCAGGAGGTAGCTCAGTACGGGGATGTTCTCAAAGGCGCGGATTCGATGACCGCAAGTCGGGCAGGTCGAGGGTGGCTTGGACAAGCTCAGCGGCGACTCGCTCTCTGCGGATGCGGCTTCGCGCTCCGCGCTCAGCTCGGCGCAGTCACGCCGCCAGTCGGCTTCCATGATCCGGGGTAGCCGCAGGATGACGACATTGAGGAAGCTTCCCACGATGAGCCCGAGAGCCACGACGGTCGCATAGAGCAGCCCCGGGCTCGCTTGGAAGAGGGCGATTAGATCTTGTCCAGGCATTGGCGCTAGACAACCGCTGCGAGTTTGAAGATTGGCAGATACATGGCCACGACCAGACTGCCGACCAGGCCACCGATGACGACCATGATCAAGGGCTCGAGGAGACTGCTCAGGCTGTCCACGGCGTTGTCGACCTGCTCCTCGTAGAAATCCGCAACCTTGCCGAGCATGTCGTCCAGTGCCCCAGACTCTTCACCGATGGCCGTCATCTGGATGACCATATGCGGGAAGATATCGCGTTGGCGCATGGCAAGCTGCAACGACTGACCCGTCGCGACCTCTTCGCGCATCTTGAGCACGGCGTCTTGATAGACGATGTTGCCCGTAGCGCCTGAGACTGATTGCAGGGCTTCAACCAGGGGTACACCGGCGGCGAACATGGTCGAGAGGGTGCGCGCGAAGCGGGCCAGGGCAGCCTTGTTCAGGATGCCGCCAATGACGGGGATCTTCAGGGATGCCCGATCGATGACCTCGCGCAGTTTGCGGGAGCGCTTGTAGATGTAGCTAAAGCCGTAGATGGTTCCCGCGATTCCAAGCAGCATCGCCCACCACCACTCCCGGACGACATCGGACAGGCCAATCACCATGAGTGTGAAGGCTGGCAGGTCCGCGCCGAAGCTCGTGAACAGCTCCTTGAACTGAGGAATGACGAAGAGGAGGATGACGACCGTCACGATGATGGCGACGGCAATGACCGCGGTCGGGTAGAACAGCGCCTTCTTGATCTTGCCCTTGATCGACTCCGTCTTCTCCTTGTAGGTAGCGATCTTGTCGAGCAGGACATCCAGCACACCGGCTTGCTCTCCAGCGGCGACCAGGCTGCAGACTAGATCATCGAAGTGGATCGGATACTTGCTGAGTGCGACGGCGACCCCGGTGCCGCCCTCGATATCCTGCTTGATCGACAGGATCATGTCCTGCATCGAGGGATTGTCATGCCCGCGTCCGACGATGTCGAAGGCCTGAACCAGCGGGACGCCAGCGGTCATCATGGTGGCGAGCTGGCGCGTGAAGATAGATAGATCCTGTCCCGTGATCTTCTTCTTCCCCGAGCCGAACAGCGGCTGGGGTTTGGCCTTCACTTTGGTCGGATTGACCCCTTGACGCCGCAAATCCGCGCGCACGGCGTTGATGTTGGCCGCCCGACTTTCGCCCTTGATACGCGAGCCTCGTCGATCCATGCCCTCCCAGGTATAAACCTTTGCCTTTTCGGCCTTGGGCTTTGCCTTGAGCTTGGCTTTGGTTGCTGCTGCCGTTGCCATCGTGGTGACTCCGTAGTGTCCTATTCCTTGGTAACGCGATTGATTTCTTCGAGGCTGGTCGTGCCGGACTTGACCTTCCGCAGTCCAGAGGCGCGGAGATCCGCGATCCCCTCACGCTTCGCTTGCTCGGCCAACTGCATCGAGTTTCCGCCCTCCAAGATCAGGCGCGCGACCTCTTCGGAGACCGGCATCACCTGGAAGATTCCGACCCGGCCGCGATAGCCTTTGTTGCAGTGATCGCAACCGACTGGGCCATAGATGGTCATCCCCTCCGCGATCTCTGCATCGGTGAAGCCTTCCTCCTTGAGTGCCTCGTGCGGCAGATCCAGAGGCTTGCGGCAATGGCTGCACAGTCGACGTGCCAGCCGCTGGGCCATGATGAGCAGAACCGACGAGGCGATGTTGAAAGGGGGGATGCCCATGTTGGCGAGACGCGTCAATGTCTGCGGGGCGTCGTTGGTATGCAGTGTGGACAATACCAAGTGGCCTGTTTGTGCCGCCTTCACGGCGATCTCCGCCGTCTCAAGATCACGGATCTCGCCGACCATGATGATGTCTGGATCCTGGCGCAAGAAGGATCGCAAGGCTGCGGCAAAGGTCAGCCCGGCCTTGGGATTCATATTGCACTGATTGATGCCCGCGACCTGAATCTCGACCGGATCCTCGACCGTCGAGATATTGATGTCGGGTTGATTCAGGATGTTGAGCGCGCTGTAGAGTGACACCGTCTTGCCAGAGCCGGTCGGTCCGGTAACCAAGATCATGCCATAAGGCTTCTGGATGGCTTTGAGAAACGCCTCACGTTGCTCGAGCTCGAAGCCAAGAGATTCGATGCCGACTTGGGCCGCACTCGAGTCCAAAATCCGCAGAACGACCTTTTCGCCGTAGAGTGTCGGCAGGGTGTTGACGCGGAAATCGATGCCGCGCGATTTGCTGAGCTTGAGCTTGATGCGGCCGTCCTGGGGGACGCGCCGCTCGGCGATGTTCATGCGCGACATGACCTTGAGGCGTGCCGTCATGCGCCCGGCGAGGTTGAGTGGCGGGCTGGCAACCTCGCGCAGGATGCCGTCTTGGCGGAAGCGAATTCGGAAGAACTTTTCGAAGGGCTCGAAGTGGATGTCCGAGGCACCGGATGAGATGGCATCCACCAAGATCTTGTTGATATAGCGCACGACGGGCGCTTCGTCGATATTCGCATCGAGGTCGTCGGCATCCTCGTCGTTTTCCCCGCCGCCTACATCGAGGTCTTCGAGGTCGGCGTCGGCGAAATCGCTCATGGCCGTCGTATCGTTTGCCTCGAGCGCGTTCTGGAGCGCAAGACTGAGTCTGTCTTCTTCGACAAGAATGGCGTCGGTAGAGAGCCCGGTGTTGAAGCGGATCTCCTCGAGCGCATGATCATTCGTGGGATCGGAGAGTGCGAGAAAGAGGCGGTTGCCGCGTTTGAGCAGCGGCAGGGCTCGGTGCTTCCGGATGAGGCGCTCGTCAATCAGGCTGATTGGCAGGCTGGAGAGGTCGAATGCACCCAAATCGAGCAAGGGAACGCCAAACTCATGCGAGGCCGCTAGCGCAATATGGCGGCTATCGAGCAGCTTCTCCTTCACCAAGTGCTGCACGAAGCCTTCGCCGCTCTTCGCCGCAGCCTCATAGGCAGTGAGCATTTGCTCCTCGGAGAGCAGTTGGTCGTTGACGAGACGCCAAGCGAGGCCAGAGGGTTTGACTTTGACTTGATCCGGTGACATTGGGCCGCCTTTCCTATCGCGCTATCTCAATCGTTTCGGATGCTTACGGCTGTCGCTTGAGCCCTGGCGCGCTGAGTTCCCTCCGGCCAGGGGCCGCTTGGGTTCACGATGGGCTGCCCTTCACGAGAGGCTGCCCTTGAGGTTAGCTGCCCCTGGTCGTGTTACCAGGGGCCAAGATGCCATCAGCGATTGACCGTGAATGCGAGTCTGACATTGCTCGCGACCAGGCCATTATCCTTCTGATCGCTCTCGTTGACATAGAACTCCAGCACTGTTTCGCGATTCATGAGGAGGTCTTCTGTGACGTCTTCGGCAAGCTCATTGGCATGGCAGAAGACGCTGACGTAGGGTGAGCCCGCCTCGCGTGGGTCGGTGATCCAGAGATTCGACGAGATCTGATCCAGGATCCGCAGGAACCCGTAGCCCTTTTCGGAGAACCACTTGGTGCAGACACCACGAACGCAAGAGCCTGGCTTACCCCATTCGTTGCGCGGCTCATAGGCGACCGGCAGCAGGTCCGGGATGAGAAAGCCGGAATAGAAGGCGTCCACCTCCTGCTGGAGCTGTCGGGAGACGTTCTTGAAGCCGATCAGCTCGACGCGGCAGCCCTTGTTCTGAAGTGCCTCAACGACCTGGAGAAAGTCGCCGTCGCCGGTCACCATGAGGACCTGGTCGAGACGGTCGGCTTGAAGCATGGCGTCGACCGCCATGTCGAGGTCGGAGTTGGCCTTGGTCGTGACGTTGCCATTCTCGTCCGTGTAACGCCGTACGAGTTTGGTCGTGATCTTCCAGCCAAAGTCGCGCACCATTTGCTGATAGGCATGCGCCTTCTTGCGGTACTCGATGTCCTCGCGCGCGCGCTCCGCATCGAACGCCATGTAGGTGTTGAGGCGTTGCAGGATGCCGCCCTCACGTGCCGCGAAGCGCCGCAGCATGTCATAGCGCATCTGATAACCGCCGTTGTAGCGCACATTCTCAGCGTCGACGAAGACTCCCACTCTAAAATTCGAGCCCAAAACCTGACCTCTGTATATTAATTCATCAAAGAAAAGCCGGTTCCCCGCATGAGGTAAGGCCGACTCAAATCGAAATCCCTTCCAGCATTCAGAGTCCCTTTATGGTGTTAAGAACTTAGCTGGGCTGCAAGTCAAGCAGACGCCGGGGCAATGCCGCTTCTCGGTCGTCCGGGAGGCTGAAGCCGCGATCACGCACAGCAGCAAACGACCACATCAACAAGCGACCCGGCATTGGAGATTGGGCGCCACCAGCGGCATCCGTCCAGACAAAGAGGGGGACGGGTGCCGCTGACGGCGCGCGGCGGTCCTACTGATTGGCGCGATTGTCAATCAGGTCGTTCACCACGGTCGGATCGGCCAGTGTCGAGGTGTCACCGAGCGAATCGATCTCGTTCGCGGCGATCTTGCGCAGGATGCGGCGCATGATCTTGCCCGAGCGCGTTTTTGGCAGCCCCGGCGACCACTGGATGATATCGACGGTCGCGATGGGGCCGATCTCGCCACGGACCAGAGCGACCAGCTCTTTCTTGAGCGCGTCGGTTGCCTCGACGCCCGCCATGGGTGTCACGTAGGCATAGATGCCTTGGCCCTTGAGGTCGTGCGGGTAGCCGACGACCGCCGCCTCGGCGATATGCGGGTGCAGCACCAGGGCGGACTCGATCTCGGCGGTGCCCAAGCGGTGACCCGAGACATTGAGCACGTCGTCGATACGGCCGGTGATCCAGTAATCGCCATCCGCATCGCGGCGCGCGCCGTCACCCGTGAAGTACTTGCCCGGATACTGCTTGAAATAAGTATCGATGAAGCGCTGGTGGTCGCCATAGACGGTGCGCATCATGGCCGGCCAGGGGCGGGTGATCACCAGGGCGCCTTCGCCTTGCCCCTCGATGGGCGTGCCTTCTGCCGGGTCGACCAGTGCTGGTACGACGCCGAAGAAGGGACGCGTCGCCGAGCCAGGCTTGAGCGAGGTTGCGCCAGGCAGCGGCGTGATCAGATGGCCGCCCGTCTCGGTTTGCCACCAGGTGTCGACGATGGGGCAGCGGCCGTCGCCGACGACGTTGTGATACCACTCCCAAGCCTCTGGGTTAATGGGCTCGCCGACCGAGCCGAGGATGCGCAGAGACTTGCGCGAGGTCTTCTTGACCGGCTCTTCGCCGGCGCGCATCAGCGAGCGGATGGCGGTCGGGGCGGTGTAGAAGGTGGAGACGTTGTGCTTATCGACCACCTGCCAGAAGCGCGACATATCCGGGTAGTTCGGAATGCCCTCGAACATTACCGAGGTCGCACCGTTCGCCAGCGGTCCGTAAACGATGTAGGTGTGCCCCGTGACCCAGCCGACGTCCGCGGTACACCAGTAGACCTCGCCGTCCTGATAGTCGAAGGTGTATTTGTGGGTCATGGCAGCGTAGACCAGGTAGCCGCCGGTGGTGTGCAGAACGCCCTTGGGCTTGCCCGTTGAGCCAGAGGTGTAGAGGATGAAGAGCGGATCTTCCGCGTCCATCTCCTCGGGTGGGCAGTCGGCCGAGGCGGCCGCCATGGCCTCGTCGTACCAAATGTCACGGCCTTCGGTCCACTCGACATTGCCGCCGGTGCGTCGCACCACGACCAGGGTGTCGACGTTGGGGCACTCCTTCAATGCAGTGTCCGCATTCTTCTTGAGCGGGATGTGGCGTCCGCCGCGCACACTCTCGTCGGAGGTGATGACCAGCTTGCACTCGGAGTCCAGCACCCGATCGCGCAGCGAATCCGGGGAGAAGCCGCCGAAGACGATCGAGTGGACCGCGCCGATCCGGGTGCACGCCAGCATAGCAACTGCGGCCTCTGGGATCATCGGCAGATAGATGCAGACGCGGTCGCCCTTCTTGACGCCACGCGACTTGAAGACGTTCGCCAGCTTGCTGACTTCCTCGTGCAGCTCGCGATAGGTGATCTTGCGGTCTTCCTCGGGATTGTCGCCTTCCCAGATGATGGCGACCTGGTCGCCCCGGGTCTCGAGGTGGCGATCCAAGCAGTTGTAGGAGACGTTGAGCTTCCCGCCCTCGAACCACTTGATGTGGAGATTGTCAGCGTCAAAGCTGTAATCCAGGACCCTGCTCCAAGGCTTGGTCCAGGTCACGAATTTCTCGGCCTGCTCGGCCCAAAATCCACTGGGGTCATCGATCGAGCGCTGATAGAGGCTGGCGTATTGCTCTGCGTTGACGTGCGCTTGGGTTGCGATGTCCGCGGGGACTGGATAGACCTTTTCTTCAGACATGGGTGTCGTCTCCTCAGCAGTAGTTTGCTTGGGGTATTGAGCCAGCGGGGCGCCTTATAGATTTCTTTCGACGGCTGTCTGGCGGTGGTGGGGAATAGTAACCCTTTGAACGACCGACTATCTAGACAGTGCTTATGGTGAATTTAGCCTCAGCAGAGGAAGTCGGCGAGGGGCAGTCCCTTGCCGTCATCGCGGTAGGCGGCTTGCGCCAGGAAAAGTTCGGCCGCCGTCAGAGCATCACTCAGCGCGTTGTGTGCGCCATAGCGCGGCAGGTTGTAGCGGCTGGCCAGTGCGAAGAGTCGCAGATCGGAGACTTGATAGGGGATCTGCCGTCGCTCGAAGGTTCGGTAGGCCAAGATCTGTGTATCGATGGTCCGCATCAAGAGTCCGCGCCCCCAGCAAGCCTTGGACGCATTGCCTAGAAACCCCTGCTCGATCGTGGCGTGATGGGCGATCATGACCTTTCCGGTGAGTGCCGCAAGCACTTCCTCCATGACATCAATGAGTTCACTCCCCTGCGCAGCCTGATCGTCGGTGATTTGGTGGATCACGGCGCTGGCCTCGGGAATCGAACTATCGATGCGAACGATGCGGTGACGTGCGGTCGAAAGGTCGATGCTGGCGCCTCGGACGGTGACATAGCCAACACTCAAGATCTGGTCCTGTCGTGGGTCGAGTCCGGTGGTTTCGAGGTCGACCGACAAGAACTCCTGCTCGCGATAATCCGTGCGCGTCCGTGGGAACGGCTGGCTCAGATAATCCCTCAAGGGACCTGGCGGCGCTCGGCGCAACTGCCACCGGCGTTGCCAATCGAGAAATAGCGCCATCAGATCAGGCTCTGCCAACGGCGAGCAGGCTCGCCCGGTCGCGCGAGACTAGGCAAAGCGTCCGGCCTGATAACGTTGCCCCATCGATTCCTGCATGGTGTTGATCAAGAGAAATGCCTCCTTCAAGTGGCCCCGCTCAAGCGGTGAGAGTTCGTCTGGCGACAGGAAGTTGTCGGCCTTCTGTCCCTGGCGGAGCTGTCCGGCTTGGTGTCGAATCCGCAAGGTGCCGATGAATTCCAGGGCGTCGACGAGATTCGCCGCGCCGTCCTTGCTCAGTGCGCCGCGCTCCGCCGCGGCCTGCAACCGCTCGATGGTATTGGTCTCGGCGATGCCCGCCGTCAGCGCATAGACCCGGGCCAGGTCGATGATGGGGACGATGCCGCGGTGCTTGATATCGAACGTATGGTCGTGGTCGCCACCGTGGATGAGCACGATATTGCGGAAGAAACCGAGTGGTGGGCGGTTCTTGACCGCATTGGCGGCCATGTAGGCGATAAAGATGCGGTTGGCACGTGACTGATTGAGCACGCGCTCCTGTAACTCGGTGAAGAGGTCGGCTGGGTCGTGCAGGGGGCGTAGGTCGAAAAAGACGCTCGAGAGCATCAGTGCCATCGGCTCGGGTTTGAGAATCCAGTTGGTGAAGTATTTGTTCCAGATCCGCAGCGGCTGGCGCCACTTGGGGTTCATCGCCATGACATCGCCTGGGCAATAGACGAAGCTGCAGGCGTTCAGTCCGTCGTTGACGAACTTGGCCAGCGTCGCGAAATAGGGCTCGTCGTCGGGCTTCATCTGGTCCGAGATGACCAGGGCGTTGTCCTGATCCGAGTGCGATGATTGCTCGCGGCGGGCCTGGGAGCCGCCAACCACCCAGGCATAGGGCACTGGTGGGCTGCCGAACTCCGCCTCGGCAAGCTCGATGAGCCTTTGGGTAATGGCGTCTGTGATGGCACTGACCGCTTGGCCAACGTGGCTCGCGGTTGCGCCGCCAGTGACCAAATGAACCTGCAGCTCTGCGACCTTGGCGCTGATCTTGACCAGGGTGTCGATGGAGTCGGCGCGATGAATGTCGCCGACGAGATAGACCGAGTTGGAACTCTGAAAGCGTGTGAGGTCCGTCGAGGAGATCAGCCCGGCGACGCGGCCGTCTTCCAACACCGGCAAGTGGTGCACGTTGAGTCGCGTCATGGTGATCAGCGCCTGAAAGCCCAGCGTCTCCATGTCCACTGAGACCAGCTTTTCGGTCATGATCTCACGCACTGGCCGGTCGGTGGACAGTCCCGCCGCAACGCAACGATTGCGCAGGTCGCGATCAGTGATCATCCCGTTCAGACGCGCTTCGTCCATGATCAACAACGACGAGACGTGGTGCTCCGACATGATCTTGGCGGCGTCACGGATACTCGTCTCGGGACCTGTGGTGATGGGGCCGCGCTTGACCATGTCGCGGACGCGGACCGTCATGAGTCCGGTCCCCGTGCTCGGAGCGTCGACCACCACATCCAGCGCCTTGCGCAGCCGGCTCGACAGCGATTGATCGAAGTGCTCGGAGAACGCCTCGGATTGGCCGCGCAGCTCGGCGAGCTCCGCGCAGGGAAGCGCATAGACCAGGGTATCCTCCGAGGTCTTCCCTTGATAGCCGGGCTCGGGTAGCTGCTGGCGGCAGTGCTGCTCGCAGAGATCACCTTCGGCCAGCTTGCCGACCAGCTCTCCCTCGGCGTCCCGCAGCTCCACGGCGCCGCGTCTCAGGATATAGAGACAGGGCTGCTTCTCATCCGCTGGCGGAAAGGGCGTGCCGCGACGGAAATACCTGACCGACAGACGCTTTGGCAGTCGCTGTAGCACCTCCGCCGGGAGCTGATCGAAGGGTGGATGACTGGCAAGAAACTCTTGGATCTCGATGAGCTCGACGTCCATCGCGGATTACCCCTTCGGTATAGAGGGAAAGGAAGTTCTGGTTTCCTAGCTCGTCTGCGGGTCTTAGCGCCGCTCTAGGAGCCTGTCCGACTTAGGATGAATCGGCTGCGGAATCGGGAGAACGGTCCCTTTCGCCCCGCTTTTTCGTTACATAGAACCACTATGCGCCTCAAAACCGGAACGAAATGGCCTCGCTCTCCCACTTCCTCGCTTCGATCCCCCAAGTCGGACAGGCTCCTTGGAAGTCGTGCTGGCGTGTTGAGTCTACGCCAATCGGCAATTGAATCATGAAAGAAACATCCTGTTTCGGCGCTAAACGAATTTATTGAATTTACGCCCTCAATAATTGGCGCTCTCAATGCTAACTGGCGCGGCAGGGTTCGCGGATTCCTGCCATGCGATCCCATGACGATCCGATGTCGCACGTCCTTGAGGGCGCAACGAAAAAGCCCCGCCGAGGCGGGGCTTTTCAGCATTGCTGCTGACTGGGTCAGTGACCCGTGGGGGCTCCAGCGCCGCCCGGGACGCGGACGTCCTCGACCAGATGCTGGATGTGCTCCGGCGGAGGCGCCGTCACTGTGGACACGATGTAGGCCACGATGAAGTTGACCAGGGCGCCAACTGCACCAAAGGCATTCGGCGAGATGCCGAAGAACCAGTCTGGACCCATGCCCATCTCGGGCATGAGGAACTCTGTGCCAGGCACGAAGAAGATGCCTTTGTGCTGGAACACATAGAGCAGGGTAACGGTGATACCTGCGGTCATGCCCGCGATGGCTCCCTCCTTGTTCATCCGTTTCGCGAAGATGCCCATCATGAGCACTGGGAAGATGGACGAGGCCGCGAGACCGAAGGCGATGGCCACGGTTCCCGCCGCAAAGCCCGGCGGATTCAATCCCAGATAGCCCGCGACCAGGATGGCGACAATCATCGAGAGTCGGCCGGCGGTGAGCTCAGCCTTCTCCGAGATGTTTTTCGCGATGACGCCCTTGAGGAGGTCGTGCGAGATGGAGGAGGAGATCGCCAACAGCAGACCTGCGGCCGTGGAGAGTGCAGCGGCCAGACCACCGGCGACGACCAAGGCGACGACCCAAGCCGGTAGATTCGCGATCTCCGGATTGGCGAGTACCATGATGTCACGGTCGACCTTGACCATCTCGTTGCCCTTCCACCCGAAGGATTCAGCCTTTTCGGCGAACGCGGGGTTCTTGTCATCGTAGTACTGGATGCGACCGTCGCCGTTCTTGTCCTCATACTGGAGGAGGCCGGTCTCTTCCCACTTCTTGAACCATTCCGGACGCTCGTCGTAGAGCAGGTTGCCATCCTCGGCGCCGACGGGGCCGATTTGGATGGTGTCCATCAGATTGAGGCGGGCCATGGCGCCCACCGCCGGTGCGGTGGTGTAAAGCAGCGCGATGAACACCAGCGCCCAGCCCGCCGAGTAGCGTGCGTCACGCACCTTGGGTACGGTGAAGAAGCGGATGATGACGTGGGGCAGACCGGCGGTGCCGATCATGAGCGAGAGGGTATAGACGAACATGTTCAAGGAGCTGCCCATGACCTGGGTGGTGTACTCCTTGAAGCCCAGCTCGGTGACCACGAGGTCGAGCTTGTCGAGCAGGGACATGCCGGTGGCGACGCCGTCCTGAACGTAGCTGCCGCCGAGTCCGAGCTGCGGAACGGGGTTTCCGGTCAGGTTCAGCGAGATGAAGATGGCCGGGACCGTGTAGGCGAAGATCAGAACCACGTATTGGGCGATCTGGGTGTAGGTGATGCCCTTCATGCCGCCGGCGACGGCGTAAACGGCGACGATGCCCATGCCGATATAGAGGCCTACGTCATAGGGGACCTCAAGGAAGCGGGAGAAGGCCACGCCGATGCCCTTCATCTGACCAATGACGTAGGTGATGGAGGCCAGGATCAAGCAAACCACGGCCACGATGCGCGCTGCTTGCGAGTAGTAGCGGTCGCCGATGAACTCGGGCACCGTGAACTTGCCAAACTTGCGCAGATAGGGCGCAAGCAGCAGGGCGAGTAGCACGTAGCCGCCGGTCCAACCCATGAGGAAGACGGATGCTCCGTAGCCGTTGAAGGCGATGAGCCCGGCCATGGAAATGAAGGACGCCGCAGACATCCAGTCGGCTGCAGTCGCCATGCCGTTGGCGACGGGGTGGATGCCGCCGCCGGCGACGTAGAATTCGCCGGTCGTTCCGGCTCGGGCCCAGATGGCGATGCCGATGTACAGCGCGAAAGTCGCGCCGACAACGCCGTAGGTCCACATATCAAGTGCAGTCATTGATTCGCGCTCCTCAGTCTTCTTCGACTTCGAACTTCTTGTCCAGCTTGTTCATGCTGGTGGCATAAACGAAGATCAGGACGAGAAAGACGTAGATCGAGCCCTGTTGGGCGAACCAGAACCCGAGCGGATAGCCGCCCAGCTTGATGGCGTTCAGTGGTTCGACCAGCAAGATGCCGAACCCGTAGGAGACGATGAACCAGATAATCAACAGGATGCTTAGAAGGCCGAGGTTGGCCCTCCAATATCCCGCGCGGTTTTCGGGTGTCATTTAAGTTGTCACTCCGTTCAAAGTTTGCGGTGGTTGCAGAGTTGCTTCGGGGTGACGGGGCGCACCGACCTGCAGCCCGCGGACGCGGACTGGTCGGTCCAAATACTGGCAGAAGGCCCCCTCATTCTTCGTTATGTATCATCCGCTGTTATCTGCCTGATTCGCGGATTGTCGGCATTGTCTGGTCGCTCTTGCCAAGATGTCAACGCTTGCCGCGCGTCCAGCCGTCGGGAAATGCGGGCGAAGGACGCTGTATCGAGCCTCAAAGCCTGCGCAACGGGCGGTTGTTGCGCCTGATTGGGTGGTTGCCAATCCCCAAGGGTTTTCTTAGTCTGATCCATCACCGCACGCATGCGAGTCGTGCTGCGGATCCTTCTTGACCGAGCTAGAATTAATTTTGTGAATACAATGAATTACCTCAGTACCCGTGGTGGTGTCGAGCCCGTCGGCTTTGCGCAGGCAGTCATGATGGGACTGGCGACCGACGGCGGTCTGCTTGTTCCCGAGCGCATTCCCCAGGTCGATGCTGCCACACTGACAGCCTGGTCGAAGCTCGGTTTTCAGGACCTCGCACTGGAAGTGTTGACACTTTTTGTCGGCGAGGAGATTCCGCGGCAGCATCTCCGGACCCTGATCGAGCGCTCCTACGCCACCTTTACACACCCCGAGGTCACTCCGGTCGTGGAGCAGGATGGGCTTCGAATCCTGGAACTCTTCCACGGTCCGACCGCCGCCTTCAAGGACGTTGCGCTGCAGTTTTTGGGGAATCTCTTCGAATACCTGCTGGAGCGGGATGGCGGGCAGCTCAATATCCTCGGGGCTACCTCTGGAGACACGGGCTCTGCCGCGATCTATGGCGTGCGCGGCAAGGAGCGCATCCAGATTTTCATTCTGCATCCCAAGGGACGCGTCTCGCCGATCCAAGAGCGGCAGATGACGACGGTGCTGGATGCAAATGTCCACAATATTGCGGTGCGCGGCACCTTCGACGACGCCCAAGGCATCGTCAAGGCCCTCTTCAACGACCTCTCATTCAAGTCCAGCTACCGTCTCGGCGCGGTCAACTCCATCAACTGGGCGCGGATTCTGGCGCAGACCGTTTACTACTTCTATGCCTGGGGGCGCGTCGCTGAGGGAGATCCCGGCAAGCGCATCAGCTTCTCGGTTCCGACGGGCAACTTCGGGGATGTCTTCGCCGGCTATCTGGCCAAGCGCATGGGGCTGCCGGTCGACCGCTTGGTCATTGCCACCAACCGCAACGATATCCTGACGCGCTTCATTCAGACGGGTCGCTATGCCGTCGGCGACCAGGTCTATCAGACGCTGAGTCCCGCCATGGATATCCAGATCGCCTCGAATTTCGAGCGCTATCTCTACTATCTATACGACGGCGATAGCGCGACAGTGCGGACGCTGCTCGAGCAGATGCAGCGGAGCGGACACCTCGAGGTCGACGCCGCCCGTCACGCCCAAGCCTGTGCCGATTTCGACGCGGCCGCCGTCACGGACGAGGAGACGCAGGCGCAGATCAGGGCGACCTTCGCGGCAACTGGCTACATCCTCTGCCCGCACACCGCCGTTGGCGTCCACGCGGCTCGCGGCAGGTCCGACATCATTTGTCTTGCCACGGCTCATCCGGCCAAGTTCGTCGATGCGGTCCGCGACGCCATTGGGCGCGAGGCCGCTCAGCCGCTCTCGCTGCAGGGTTTGATGGACAAAGCGCCGCGCTGCGTCGATCTGGACGCGACCGTCGACGCCGTCAAGGCCCAGCTGGAGGCGACCCTGTCGACGGGGGCGGGCGCATGAGCGAGGCCGCCCGCTATGTCCGCATCATGGACACGACCCTGCGCGATGGTGAGCAGACCCAAGGCGTGTCCTTCTCGCCGGACGAAAAGGTCAATCTTGCGAAAACGCTGCTCGAGCAAGTGTGCGTGGACCGGATCGAGGTGGCCTCGGCACGGGTGTCCTCAGGTGAGGCGAGCGCGGTCTCGCAAATCGTTGCTTGGGCGGAAGAGCGCAACCTTGCAGAGCGGGTCGAGATCCTCGGCTTCGTCGATGGCGGTCGGAGCGTCGATTGGATCGCCGGCGCTGGCGGACGTGTGATCAACCTGCTTGCCAAGGGCAGCGAGAAGCACTGTCGGGGACAGCTCGGCAAGACCTTGGAGCAGCACCTTGCCGATGTGCGCGAGACCGTCGCCCATGCTCAGGCGCGCGGCTTGGCCGTCAACCTCTATCTGGAGGACTGGTCCAATGGCTACCGTGACAATCCCGACTATGTTTTCGGCCTGGTCGAGGGGCTCGCCGACACCGGCATCGGGCATTACATGCTCCCGGATACGCTGGGCGTGATGACGCCGGAGCGCGTCTTCGCTGCGGTCTCCGACATGGTGCAGCGATTCCCCGGGCTGCAGTTCGATTTCCATCCGCACAACGACTACGGCTTGGCGACCGCGAACGTCCTGGCAGCGGCCCAGGCCGGAGCCGCGGCGGTGCACTGCACCATCAATTGTCTGGGCGAGCGCGCGGGCAACGCCTCGCTCGCCGAGGTGGCGGTGAATCTGCGCGATCAGCTCGGCGTCGAGATTGGTATCGACGAAAGCCATCTCGCGCGGGCCAGTGAGCTGGTCGAGTACTTCTCGGGCAAACGGATCGCCGACAACGCCCCCATCGTTGGCGCCGACGTCTTCACCCAGACCGCCGGCATCCATGCCGACGGCGACAAGAAGGGCAGCCTCTACCACAGCCGCCTGTCGCCCGAGCGCTTTGCGAGGCGGCGCAAGTACGCACTGGGGAAGCTCGCCGGGAAGGCCTCGCTGGCCAAGAATCTCGAGCGTCTGGACATCGAACTCTCCGAGGAGAACCAGCGCAAGGTCTTGCAGCGGGTCGTCGAACTCGGGGACTCCAAGAAGACCATTACGACCGAGGACCTACCCTTCATCATCGCGGAGGTGCTGGAGAGCAAGGACTACGACCATGTCGAACTCCTGGCCTGCAACCTCTCCTCGAGTCTGGGGCTGGACTCGACCGCGAGCATCAAGGTCCGGGTTGGCGAGCAAGCGCATACCGCCGTCGGTAGCGGCAACGGCGGCTATGATGCCTTTACCAGTGCGCTGGCCAAGGTCGTCAAGAAACAAGGGCTGGTCTTGCCTCAGCTGACGGACTTCGAGGTGCGCATCCCCAAGGGCGGTCGCACGGATGCACTCACCGAGTGCAGCATCACCTGGCAGACCGATGAGGGTGAGTTGCGCACCCGTGGTGTGCATGCCAACCAGGTGTTCGCGGCTGTGGGTGCCACGGTACGGATGCTCAATATCCTCATGCACCGCAGGCTGGTCGAGCCGAAAGAAGCGACCTCTGCCTCAGCGTCGACATCCGGGCCGGAACTCGAGCCCATGCGGGTCGCCGCGAGCTGATCTGCTCAGGTCCGGCAATGCGAACCGCACAGCCGTAAAGGACGCCAAGACATCGCAGTGCAGGGAGAGCCCCGTCCCGTCTACGCCATGCCTTGCGACGCATCGAGCGTCTCCGCTCCTTCGCGGTCACACCGCTGCTTCAGAGTGCACTCCGCGCTCGTCTTCCCGAGCGCCGCCACGCGGCGGCAGCGGTGACCACCAGCCGATCCCAACCAGCAGTCCGCCGACCGCGAGGAAGGAGACGATCCGCTCGATCGTGCCGCTCGCGGCGAGATCGACCGCGAAGAGTTTGACCACTGCCGCGGCGAGGACGCTTGCGCCAGCGATCCAGAGCGGACGCGAGCGCCGTGCCCGTGCGAGCAGCAGGAGCCCGACGCCGACGAGTCCCCAGAGCACGGCGAGCGCGGTCTGGGTGAGATCCGAGCGGAAGAGTGCATCCCATTCGTAGGGAATCAGCCACAGGTGGTGCAGGCTGCGTAGCAGCACCAGATTCACCCAAAGAAATGCTAGGAAGCCGAAGACCGCTCGGAACAGATCCGTCTCGCCAGGCGTTGGTCGGATCAAGGGCCGGCGCTCGAGATCCCTGCGCCATTGCCAAAGTGCCGCGAGGACAAGCGCAAAGGTTATGTCCGAGGGATTGAACAGGGGCAGCCAGCGGAGCGGTCCAGCATCGCCGGCGGAACGCACCGACCAGAGCGCCCAAAGCAGCAGGCCGAACGCCAGAACACTCCCCGCAACGACCCCATAGCCAAAGGCCCAAGGTCCGATGGGCCAGGTCCGCAGCTTGGTCAAGAGCGGCAAGGCGGCGAGTGGCACCCAGGCCACGGCCGCCGCGCGCCAGCCTGAGGCCAGCTGGGATTGCTCGATCACGCGCCAAAGCAGCTCCCACTCCAGGACAGCGATACCCAAGAGGGCGAGTGCGACGTGGCTCCAGGCGAGGAAGGGCCGGGTTTCGCGGCGCTCGACCCGCCACAGCAGACCATAGGCCGCGATCAGAAAGGCTGGCCAGGCCGCCAGACCACCGGAGCCGCCCGGGTGTGCGATCCGCTCGATACTGGCGCCCAAGGCCGCGATACCCAGGAGCGGCAAGGCGGCCTGCGCGCGATGCAGTCTTGGCCAAGGCAGGATGCTGGCGACTGCCTCGCTCAAGACGGCTGTCAAGACGCCATACCAGAGCAGGTTGGCTGGAAAGGCTCGGTCTGCGTCCAGTTGCAAGAGTTCGACCACCCCGGCGCAGAGCCACCAGGTCAATCCCCAGAGCAGCAGCCAGGGTGGTCCGCCGCGCTCCCAGCCGCGTCGACTCGGATCCTCGCGGTCCAACCAATAGGCGCTGACGACCCCAGCGCTCGCCACCATGACGGCGCCGAGATAGGCGCTGTTGATGAAGGGGCGATCGCTCGGGTAGGGCAAGCCGGCGATCAGCGAGAGCGCCGCGCCGGCCTGCAGCAGCAGGCCGATGGCGCGTATCAGTGGACGGCCTTGGCGGCTGCCGATCCAGATCAGGCCCGCGCCCTCCAGCGCCCAAACCCCGGCCGTGGTGTCGGCGGCCAGCGCAAAGGGCACGGCGACCGACAGGAAGATAATCCCCAGCACGCCGAAGGCTTGAGCGAGCAGCTTGAGGCCAGGCGGCTTGAGCAGGCGCAGGCCGCCGCTCAGCAAGAGATAGAAGCCCCCGAGCGCGGCGGACGAGGTGGCGATGCCATGCTCGAAATGCCGCACCAACTCGATCTGGCAGGCGAAGGTGACGATCGGCGTGCCGAAGACCAGTGTTGCGTCGACATAGCCGCGCAAGCGCGGTGGCTGCCGGCTGGCGTAGAGCACGGCGATGGCGACATAGAAGAGGAAGAAGAGCAGCAGAAAGGGCTCGGTGATCGCGAAACGGCTGGGGTCATAGCGCAGCACGCCCCAGAGGATCGCGACCCCGAATGTGAAGCCGAACCCCAGCAGGTTGAGTGCACGCCAGCTGCGCATCCAGGCGACCGCGAAGATGGCGGTATTCAAGACGGCGTAGTAGCCGAACAGGGTGACCTGATCATTGTTGCCGGCCCCGGTGATCACCGGGGCCAGGAAGCCGCCCGCGAAACCGAACCAAGCCAAGGCGGACGCGTTCTGCGCCACCGCTAATGTCGCTGCCGTGAGGCCGATCAGCGCGAGGAGTGCGAAGGCCAGGGGCGGCTGCAGCAACTGCGCAAGCTGAAAGGCGCCGTAGGTATCGAGATAGAGAATGCCGATGGCCGCGCCCTGCAGCAGCAGGCCATAGTCGCGACCTCGTGTCCGCAGGATCCAGCCGAGACCCAAGAGTCCAAGCCCGGCGAGGGCGACGGCCATGAGGCGCAGCTGCAGGGTGAAGGTCAGCCACTCCTGGTCCACGGCGTACTTGATGAGGAAGGCGACGCCGAAGAAGACCAGCAGGATGCCCACCCTGACGAAGAGGTTGCCGGTGGCCAGCCAGTCTCGGGCCAGGTCCAGTGCGCGTGCTCCGGGCGCGGGTGCGAGCACCGGGTCTCCGTCGGGTTGGGAGATCGGCTTGGCGACTGCCGGCGCGGGCCAGTCCAGCTCAAGCGGTTGTTCGGCGGGCTCGGCGTGCTTATCCAGGTCGGGTGGACTGGCGCTTCGGGTGGGCGTGTGAGCGGCGCTGTCCTGCGGCTGAACCCTGGGTGGCTCTAGGTGCGTCACTCTGGCCTGCAGTGATCGCAGGCGCAGCTCGAGCGCAAGGGTCCTTCCGACGATCAAACCGAGGAGCGCGTAGAGCAGCGGGCTCTGCTGCCAAAGGCCGACGGCGAGTCCTAACAGCGCTGCAAGGAGGGTAATCAGCAAGGGCCTGTCCGGTTTAGGTAGGATCTGATGCTAGCATACGGCGATGGGCGCGGACGGCGGATGCTGGTCCGCAATCGCTTCGCCCCTTGGTGTTGACTTCTGCCTGCCTGCCGCAAGGTGCGGCGGATCCGACCAGCGGACGCGCCCCCCTCTCCTTAAGCCTTGCAGGAGCCCCCGCTCATGAACCCCGAGAAAGTCGTCTTTGGCTTCTTCATCGTGCTCGCCCTGACCCTGAATTTCGGCTTCTTCGTCGGCGAACTCGACAACCCCAATCATCATCATGCCTGGGAGCTGTTCGTCGTTATCGTCGTCAATATGATTGCGACCGTGCTCAAGTTCGGTGATCGCACCCAGATGGGCGCGGTGCTGCTTGCGACCAGTCTGGTGGCCATGATCCAGCTCATCGCGGCCAGCTTGGTTTGGACCTTCGCCGTCTACGCCTCGGATGGCGGGCTGACCAATTCGGTCATGGCCAGCATCGTATCGCTCTCGGGCGGGGCCATGATCGCCAACGTGGTGTCTGTCACCTTGCTGGTGATCGAGACCGTCATGCTGCGCCGCTAGCCCGCGGCCGCGCCCCAGTCGAGGCGTCTTGCCCGATGGATACCATCTTCTTTCTCATTCTGCGGCGGATGCGCACGCCGCTGCTGACGCTCATTGTCGCCTACGCGGTCGCGATGGCGGGTATGGCGATCATTCCGGCTCAGGACGCCGACGGCAATCCGACGACCACGAGCTTCTTCCATGCCTTCTACTTCGTCAGCTACATGTCGACGACCATCGGCTTCGGTGAATTGCCGAACCCCTTCACGGATGCGCAGCGCATCTGGGTCTCGGCCTCGGTGTTCGTGACCGTCGCGGTGTGGATTTACGCCATCGGCAATCTCATCGCGCTACTCCAGGATGCGACCTTGCAGCGCGCCATCGCGGAACGGCGCTTCCGTCGTCGGGTCGAGAGCTTAACGCACCCCTTCTATTTGGTTTGCGGCTATGGTCAGACCGGGAGTGCCTTGGTCAGGGGGCTGACCGACCGCCACCTGCAAGCCGTGGTCATCGATATCGATCCGGAACGTATCAGTCTCCTTCAGCTCGACAATCAGCGCGAGTTCGTGCCCGCGCTCTGCGCGGATGCGCGCAGCCCTGATGCGCTCGAAGCCGCTGGACTCAAGCATGCCCGCTGTCGCGGCGTGGTGGCGCTCACCAATGTCAACGAGGCGAACCTCAAGGTCGCTATCGCGGCCAAGCTGCTCAATCCAGACAGCAAGGTGATCTGCCGTGCGGATTCACACGAGATCGAGGCCAATATGGCCTCATTCGGCACAGATCACATTTATGACCCCTTCGATGCCTTCGCCCTCTATATCGCCATTGCGATCCAGGCGCCCTGTCAGACATTGCTGGTCGATTGGCTGTCCGGATTCACCGGCGACACCATTAGCGAGCCGCACTATCCGCCGCATCAAGGGCGCTGGGTGATCTGCGGCTACGGCCGCTTCGGCAAGGCGATGTACAAGCACTTGAAGCAGCAGGGGCTCGACCTGGTAGTGATCGAGGCCGAGCCGCACAAGACTGGCATCCCGGCGGAGGGTGTGGTCCATGGGCGTGGCACCGAGGCCGTGACCTTGGAGGAGGCCGAGATCCGCCGCGCCGTTGGCTTGGTCGCCGGCACCGACCACGATGCCGACAATCTCTCCATCGTCATGACTGCGCTTCAGCTCAACCCGGACCTCTTCGTCATCGCGCGCGAGAACCGCCTCCAGAACAAGGAACTGTTCGATGGTGTCGGCGCCCAAGCCATCATGAACCCCAGCACCATCATCGCCCGGCGGATTCGCGTGCGCCTGGTCACGCCGCTCCTAGCGGATTTCTCCAATCTAGCGCGCTTCCAGGATGAGGCCTGGGCGAGCACCCTGGTCGCGCGCATCATCGCCCTGGTCGAGGAGCGGATGCCCTACGTCTGGGAGGTGAACATCGACCAGGAGCACGCCTTCGCGCTGCATGATGCGGAGGATCGGGGGTTGCGCGTCACACTCGATACCTTGCTCCGCGATCCGCGCGATCGCGACCGGTACCTGCACGCGATACCGCTGCTCTTGCTGCAGAACGGTGAGCGGATCCTCTTGCCGGACCTCGATGAGCGGGTCGAGGTCGGTGATCGTTTACTCTTCTGCGGCCGCGAGGATGCACGTCGACGCATGGATTGGGTCTTACAGAACATTCACGCCCTGCGCTACGTGGCCATTGGCGAGAGCCAGCGCGAGGGCGCCGTGTGGCGGTGGATCGCGGGTTGGCAAGGACCGCGGTGATGGCATACTGATCGATCCTTGCGCGCCTATCTGAGGAGAAGGCAAATGCAACAAATCATGACCAGACTCGCGCAAGACCACGCGCGTTTGACTCAGGTACTCAACATGCTCGACGGGCTCCTGGATCGCTTTCATGAGGGGACGGAGCCGGACTACGAACTCATGAACGAGCTGCTTGAATACATGGACAGCTACGCCGACATTGTCCATCACCCGACGGAAGACCTGCTCTTTCAGCGCGTCCTGGAGAGGACGTCCGAGCGCAGCGAGGTCTTCGAGGTGCTGATGCGTCAGCATGCCGGACTGAGCCAGGTGACCAAGCGCTTCCGCGCATCCATCGAGGGCATCCTCAATGAGGAGGTGCTGCTGCGTGAGGACGTCGAGGCGAACGGCCGCGAGCTGGTGGCGACCAACCGCGCGCACCTGCTTCTGGAAGATACCGAGGCCTTCCCGATCGCCATGCAAGCCTTGACGGACGCGGACTGGAAGGAGATCGCGGACGCCGCCCCGGCGGCCGAGGACCCGGTCTTCGGCAGCCCCGATCCGCAGCGCTTCAAGGCCCTCTACAAACAGCTACACGCACAGTCGAACCTCTGATCGAGACCGCTGGATGACATTTGTAAACACGCTCGACTACCGCCACGCTGCGCCCGAAAGCCTTGGCGTCCTGCTGGTGAATCTAGGCACGCCGGATACGCCCAGCGTCGCCGACGTTCGACGCTATCTGGCCGAGTTCCTTGCGGACCGGCGCGTGGTCGAGATGGCCCGGCTGCCCTGGATGCTCCTGCTGCACGGGATCATTCTGCGGACGCGGCCGAAGCGTTCCGCCGAGGCCTATCGCTCGGTCTGGACGCCGGAGGGTTCGCCGCTGCTCGAGATCTCCAGACGCCAGCAGACGGCGCTGCAGGGGCTGTTGGACCAGCGCTTCGGCGGGCCGGTCAAGGTGGCGCTTGGCATGCGCTACGGCAATCCGTCCGTTCCGGCCGCCCTCGCCGAACTCAAGGCGGCCAACGCCCGCCGGGTCTTGGTCTTCGCGCTCTACCCGCAATACTCCGCCTCTACGACTGCCTCGGTCTTCGACGCCGTCACGCGCGAGCTGCAACGCTGGCGCTGGCTGCCCGAGCTGCGTTTCATCAACCAGTATCACGACGAGCCGGGCTATATCGAAGCCCTTGCGGCCAGCATCCGCGCCTACTGGGCGGAGCATGGTCAGGCCGAGCGGTTGCTGCTCTCCTTCCATGGCATCCCGCAGGAGTACTTCGAGCAGGGCGACCCCTACCACTGCCATTGTCAAAAGACCGCGCGGCTGCTCGCCGAGCGCTTGGAGCTGCCGTCCGAGCGCTGGTTTCTCAGCTTTCAGTCACGTCTTGGCAAGAGCGAGTGGCTCAAGCCCTACACAGATGCCACGCTCGAGGAATGGGGGCGGCAGGGCGTCAAGTCCGTCCAGGTGCTGTCGCCGGGATTTTCCGCCGATTGTCTGGAGACCCTGGAAGAGGTCTCCATCGAGAACCGCGACCTCTTCCTCGAGGCCGGCGGCGAGTCCTACAGCTATATTCCTTGCCTGAACGACAATCCTGACCACATGGCGCTGCTGGCGGATCTCATCGTCAGACATTGTGCGGGCTGGCCGGAAGTCGAGGGTCCGGCCGTGGCCGCGGCGGAGCTGAGCGCGCGCGCCGATCGGGCGCGGGCGATGGGGGCGGCGGGCTAGTCGACTCTCGAAGCGCTGAGTTAGCGGCTCCAGCCCCCTCAGTCGCTGGGCTTGATTGCCTGGGCAACGTCCCTAGCTTAGGCGCAATCCTCAACTCAGCGGTCCGGCTCAGGACGCTTTCTGCGCACCAACGCTATGGAACATCAGCCAAACCCAGTCGAGATCCAGCTTCATCAACAGTCCCGTATCCTCGAAATCGCCTTTGACGATGGGGCCGTCTTTCGCTTGCCCTGCGAATACTTGCGGGTCTATTCACCGTCAGCGGAAGTGCGCGGGCATTCACCGGCGACCGCCAAGCTCCAGTTCGGCAAGGAGGGCGTCGGAATCACAGATCTCCAGCAGATCGGCCACTATGCCCTCAAGATCTTCTTCGACGATGGCCACAACTCGGGCCTCTACGATTGGCCCTATCTCTATAAGCTCGGGCGCGCCTGGCAGCCATTCTGGATCGATTACCTGAAGCGGCTGAGCGATTCCGGCCGCGAGCGCCAAGGGCCAGACCCCTTCGAGCAGATGAAGGCGCGGGGTGAGGCGCCGTCAAGGCTGCCGAGCCAGGCAGCCGCTGCGGAGCCATAGACTGCAATCTGGGAGCGTCGCATGAAGCTTGGTCCCTCGCTCATTCTGCCCCTCCTCCTCTGGATTCCGCTCGCCAACTGTGCACCGACGGATGGTCCCGTGGCGCCGAGCGGCGACGTGCCCGAGGCCAAGGGTTGGCGCACGGAGGTCGTTGTCAGCGGGCTCCAGCATCCCTGGTCCATCGCCTGGCTGCCGGACGGCTCCGCCTTGATCACCGAGCGCCCTGGGCGGCTGCGGATACTGCGCGACGGCGCGCTGGACCCAGAGCCTCTCGCTGGCGTGCCCGAGGTGCTCGCCTATGGACAGGGCGGGCTCCTCGACGTGGTCGTGCACCCCGACTTCGAGCAAAATCGGCTGATCTATCTGACCTACGCGACCGGCACCAAGGACGCCAATCGCACCACGCTGGCACGCGCGCGACTCGGCGACGGGCGGCTCGAGGATGTGGAGGTCATCTTCCGCAATCCAGATCCCAAGGCAGACGGTCAGCATTTCGGCTCGCGCCTGCTGTGGCTGCCCGACAAGACGCTGTTGATGAGCATCGGCGATGGCGGGAACCCGCCGGTCGCCTTCCAGGGCGAGCACATTCGCAAACAGGCACAGAGCCTCAAGACCCTCTTTGGCAAGATCATCCGGCTAAACGACGATGGGTCTGTGCCCAAGGACAATCCCTTTGTCCATGAAGCGGGGGCGCGCCCCGAGATCTACACCTACGGGCACCGCAATATTCAAGGTCTCGCCTTGGATCCCAAGACCGGAGCTGTCTGGGCCAATGAGCACGGCGCCCGGGGCGGCGACGAGCTGAACCTCATCCTCGCCGGCCAGAACTACGGTTGGCCCGAGGTGACCTACAGCATGGAGTATTGGGGACCCGAGATCGCGGACGAGACCAGCCGGCCGGGGATGCGCGACCCTAAGGTGGTTTGGACGCCGTCCAAGGCGCCGAGCGGTCTGGCCGTCTACAGGGGGAATCGCTATCCCGGCTGGACCGGCAACCTCTTCAGCGGCGCCCTGAAGTTTCGCCAGATTCGCCGCATCCAGCTCGATGGCCGAGCGGTCGTCGGCGAAGACAAGCTGACCATCGGCAAGCGCGTGCGTGATGTGCGGCAAGGGCCAGACGGCTATCTCTATGTCCTGACCGACGAGCCCGACGCTGTCTTGCTCAGAGTCCTGCCGTCCAGGTTCTGACGCGCCAGCGGGCGATGACGCTCGCTGGCGGTTGGCCGCTACTTCTTCATCCGCCCTTGCACGCGCAGGCGCAGCGCATTGAGCCGAATGAATCCGGTCGCGTCCTTCTGATCGTAGGCGCCGGCATCCTCCTCGAAGGTGGCAATGGAGCTGTCGAAGAGGCTGTTGGTCTCTGACTTGCGTCCGGCCACCATGACATTGCCCTTGTAGAGCTTCAGACGCACCACACCGTTGACGACGGTCTGGGTCTTGTCGATGGCGGCTTGGAGCATCTCGCGCTCGGGCGAGAACCAATAGCCGTTGTAGATGAGGCTGGCGTAGCGCGGCATCAGCTCATCCTTGAGGTGTGCCGCCTCGCGGTCGAGCGTGAGCGACTCGATGGCGCGGTGGGCCTTGAGCATGATGGTGCCGCCTGGGGTCTCATAGCAGCCGCGCGATTTCATGCCGACATAGCGGTTCTCGACGATGTCGGCGCGGCCGATGCCGTGCTCGCCGCCGATGCGGTTGAGTTCCGCCAGGACCTCGGCCGGCGACATCGCCTTGCCGTCGATGGCCACGATGTCACCCTGCGCGTAGGTCAGCTCCAGCGTTCTTGGCGTATCTGGCGCCTGCTCGGGCGAGACGCTCCAGCGCCACATGTCCTGGCCGGGCTCGACCCAAGGATCCTCCAAGTCGTAGCCTTCGTAGGAGATGTGCAGCAGGTTGGCGTCCATGGAGTAGGGCGACTTGGTGCCATCGCGCTTCATCTCGACCGCGATGCCATGCTGCTCCGCATAGGTCATGAGTTTTTCGCGCGAGAGGAGATCCCACTCGCGCCAGGGGGCGATGATCTTGATCTCGGGATTGAGCGCGTAGGCGCCCAGCTCGAAGCGAACCTGGTCGTTGCCCTTGCCGGTGGCGCCATGGGAGATGGCGTCGGCGCCGGTCTCGGCGGCGATCTCGATCAGACGCTTGGCGATCAGCGGGCGGGCGATCGAGGTGCCCAGCAGATACTCGCCTTCGTAGATGGCGTTGGCGCGGAACATCGGGAAGACGAAATCGCGCACGAACTCCTCGCGCAGGTCGTCGATGTAGATCTCCTTGATCCCGGCGGCCGTGGCCTTGGCGCGCGCCGGCTCCAGCTCCTCGCCCTGGCCGATGTCTGCCGTGAAGGTCACGACCTCACAGCCGTACTCCTCCTGCAGCCACTTGAGGATGACCGAGGTATCCAGTCCCCCCGAGTAGGCCAGGACCACCTTTTTGACTGCGCTTTGCGCCATCGTCTCGCTCCGAATCTCTGGTTGAACGGCCCTGTGCGGGCAAACGCACAGTATAGAGCGCGCGCCTGGCGAGTGGGAGCCGCGGGATGCCTTGAGGTGCGTGCCGTCGAGCTGTCTCGAGGTTGCTATGGGTCAGTCGCAATCGCATCCAAAAAGGCTCAGTAAAACAGCAGTCTTCATCGCATCTTCACCTGGTCTCAACGGCCTCGTAACCAAGTTTCGCGACCATGCCGGGCAACGAATCTAGCGGCAGGTCGAGAGGATGTCCGAAATCAAACGCATGCACCCCCTGAAGTACCGCAGTATCTTTCTGTCGGATATTCATCTGGGGTTTCGGGGCTGTCAGGCGCAGTTCCTGATCGACTTTCTGCAGTCGACGCAATCCAAGCAGCTCTATCTGGTCGGCGACATCATCGACCTTTGGGCGATGAAGAATGGCGTCTACTGGCCAGAGGCGCACAACCAAATCGTGCGCGAAATCTTCGCGAAGGCGCGGCAGGGTACCGAGGTCATCTACATTCCCGGAAATCATGACGAACGCTTCCGCGACCACTTGGAAGCGCGCTTCGGTGATATCGTCGTCAAGGACGAGGTCGTCCATCGGACCGCCGATGGGCGCCGCTTCATGGTGCTGCATGGCGACAAGTTCGACGGCGTCGTTCAGCACAGCCCTTGGCTCGCCGAACTGGGCTCGCACGCCTACGACAAGCTGTTGGCGCTCAATGTCTATCTCAGCCGCGTGCGTGCGCTCTTCGGCATGAAATACTGGTCTTTGGCCGGCTATCTCAAGCACAAGGTCAAGAACGCCGTCAGCTATATCGGCAACTACGAGCGGGCGGTGGCGACCGAGGCCGGGCAGCGCGCGCTGGACGGCATGATCTGCGGTCATATCCATCACGCCGAGATGCGCGAGATCCAAGGTGTGACCTACTGCAACTGCGGCGACTGGGTGGAGAGCTGTACCGCTTTGGTCGAGCACCATGACGGTCGTTTGGAGCTGCTGCGCTGGACCGATGCCTATCCGGAGTCCATCGGCGCGGCGGAGCCCCTGGTGGCCTTGGCTCAGGCCAGCTGAGGCGCGGGGCTCGCATTTCTATACACCAGGGTCTAACGTCGCTCTTTCTTCACTGAGGGCAGCCCCTTGCTCATGTGAGCCTGCCCAAGATGTGCTTGCCAACTCGGATGCCGCAATGGCGTCCGCGCTGTTCCTGGCCGCCGCCCTCGGCGTGCCTGCTCCTTCACTCCCACGCTTCCGCCTGCGCGCGCTTCCGGTTCTTCCGGGCTTGCCCAGCCTTCTTGCGTCGCTGTGGCGCAAGCGGTTGCTTGATCGATGGAACGCCGAAATACAGGCTTGACTGCGAAGGACCGCATCAGAGCGGTCCGGCTGTCTGACGCAGAGATCGAACCTTCGAGATGATTTGCTCCTTGTCCAGATGACGTGGATTCGAAGCATCGTATTCGAAACGTTTTCGCGCTTGCGGAGCACTTCTGAACATCCTGTGACAGAGTTCAAAGCGACCTGCCGATAAGCCTGATTCAATCTGTAGCGAAGTCGGAGTGGAGTGTGCGGGGGAGTTGGAGGGCCAGGACGGCCGAACCTGGACCGACCTCTTCTTCGTCGAGCCCCGAAATCGGCGTCCTGTCAGCTGTTCTTGAAAGCCTCGTGCTGGGATGTCCGGACCACTGGGTTCGGCGAGGCTCCTGATGAAGTGATCCACAGTTTCTCGATGATGTTCTGTTTCGGCTTGATCACCGCTGCCGTTCGCCAGGTGCCTGCCGAGCCGGCTGGGCCAGCGCGTCGCTGAGCGTGCCCAGAGGTTGTCGTTCCTGGAACCATGACGAGGTTCGGGTCTCCATTTGAAACGGATTTATGCGCTGGGGTGACACATGGGTGCGGCCGAAAGTAGAGAGTTTGCAATTGCCCTCTGCGGTTTCCCGGATACCGACCAGAAGGCGTTGAATCGCGCCTTCATGCTGTCGAAGGTGCGTCCCCGGCGTTACTGCTTTTGGGAGGACGGTCGGCGGCGTCCGGACTTCTTTGCCGTAAACGAAGATCTGCCCGCGGGTCTGGAGGCATGGGCCGATCTGCGCGCCCAGTTCTCGGAGCACGTCATCCCGGTCGTCCGCATCGGGGCCGCCGACAAGCTCGAGGGTGACTTCAAGGGCGTGGTCAATGTCTTCTTCAAGCGGCCCGTCCTGGCCAATCGCATCCTCAAGACGCTGGATGCCTTGGTGATCGAGGTCTATCAGTTTGCCCCCGAGCTTGCGATCCACGATGACATGGCGATGCCGCTGCGGAGTGAAGAGGCGCCGGCCGTCGAGGTCGCGGCACAGGCACCGCTGTCGGCGAAACGCATCCTGGTGGTCGACGACAGTGAGTCCGTGCGCAAGATGATGGAGATGCGCCTGGTGAAGAAGGGCTACGCCGTGGACTTTGCGGTGACCGGCGAAGAGGCGCTGACCAAGGCGCGCGAGCAGTCCTACGATCTCATTTTTCTCGACGTCATGTTGCCGGGTATCAGCGGTTATGACGTGTCACGCCACCTGAAGAAGGACATCCAGGTTCGCGCCCCGGTCGTGATGCTGACCGGCAAGACCTCTCGCATCGACAAGCTGCGTGGGACGCTCGCCTCCGCCGATGCCTATCTCACCAAGCCACTCACGCTCGACAACCTGAACGATACGCTGCAGCGCTATCTGTGACGCACGCCCAAGAGGTACCTATTCGATGGCCAAGTTACTCATCGTCGACGACTCCGCGACCGAGCGCGATTTCTTGCGAGACATGCTGATCAAGGCGGGCCATGTTGTGGTGGCCGCGGGCTCCGGGCGCGAGGGCGTCGAAGTCGCACAGCGCGAGCGTCCCGATCTGATCTTCATGGATATCGTCATGGACGATGTCGATGGTTATCACGCCACCCGTACGCTCAAGGAGGACCCAGAGACCTCCGCCATTCCAGTGGTGATGGTCAGCAGCAAGAACCAAAAGGCCGACAAGGTCTGGGCTCAGCTCCAGGGCGCCAAGGCCTATGTCGTCAAGCCCTGCACGCCTGAAGCTGTCCTCAAGCACGTCAAGGAGCTTGCAGGCGGAGGCGGAGCGACCGCATGAGCCTTGCTCTGGCCAGCCAAGCCGCGTCGACGCTCGCGCATCCGGCTGACCTGCGTTGGCTGTCGCGGGCGTTCGCGGAGGACGAGACGGAAGAGGCGTCCCAGGCCATCGCGCATGCCTTCAGGATCGGGGAGCGCTGGTTTCTGATCCCGATGGATCTTCCGGCGGAGGTGTCCCCGGCCATCATGAGTGCCAGGCTGCCCTTTACCCAGCCTTGGTGTCTGGGGCTGGTGAATTTCCGCGGCGAGCTGGTCCCTGTCTATGACTTGGGCCTGCTGCTCAAGGAGGGCGCCGGCGGCGGTCTCTTTCTCATCTTGGGCCAGCGCGACGCGCGTGCCTGTCTGCCGATCGATGAGATCACGGTGGTGACGGTGCCGGCGGACCTGACGCCCGGATCACTGGACGGCCTGCCCAATCTACCGGACGAATTGGTCTGTCTCGGTCTGACGTTGGAAGGCAGAACCTACATCGAACTCGACCTCGGAGGCTTGCTGGGCCTGCTTGCGCAAGGTGCCAGTCTGCTCTGAACGCGAGCTGGTCGACCGCCTTCCTGGCAGCCAATCAGCCGATGACTCGCGATCATGCTAGAGGAGTCACCTGATTTTAATGGGTTTTTAGTTGCCTGAAGAGACCGGGCCATCCATGACATGGGCAGGCGACGCGAGCAATCAGCGATGCCCTAAGCCGGTGCTATTTCGTTGAAGGACTTCACATGAAACTTACCGATCTCACCATCTCGGCGAAACTCACCATTGCGACCACCGCCGTGGTGCTTATGGTCTTCGTGCTTGTCTCAGGCGCTATCCTCGGAGGGCTTTACGGCCTCTCAACTGAGCGCGACCAGGTCGTCCAAAGCCTCAGCGCCGGATCCGAGTCTGAGGTCGCCAGTCTGTTGCAGCAAAAGACCATCCACTCCATCGAGACCGCAGGTGCCTTGCTGGCCGACATCGCCGGTCGGGTCAAGGATCCAGGTTCGGACGCTCAGCTTGCCTCGCTGGTCGCCCTGACCGAGCAGGACCCTGAGATTGCAGCCGTCGCCATCCAAGACGACCAGGGCGCGAGCCTCATCGGTACGTCGGATGCGACCGGCGGCAGCTTCCGCGAGTTTCCCATCGAGCGCGACGGCAAGCAGATCGGCAAGGTTGTGGTTGGGCTCGAGCAAGGCTTCGAGCCGGCGGCGATCGCCTATTTGGATGAGCGTCTGTCAGCGGCATTGGTCAGCGGAGCGGATCAGCGCGAGATCACCATGGCGCTCGTCATTGCCTTGCTCATCCTCAGCGCGCTGCTGATCGGCGCCGTCATCTATCTGTCGATCGGACAGCTCTCCAAGCGCTTCATCCTGAGTCCGGCCGAGCGCATTCGCGCTGCCCTCCAAGGCATGGAGAAGCGCCGCGACTTCTCGGAGCGTTTGGCTCCGGGCGCCGATGACGAACTGGGCCGCACGGTGCTGGCCTTCAACCAGGGTATCGATTTCCTCGAGCGCCAGAACGACCAACTCAACGACTCCATCATCGAGATGCTGCAGGTCGGTGCGGACATCAGTCAACGGCGCGACCTCACGCTCAAGATGCCGATGAAGGAAGACATCACGGGTCCGCTGCGCGACGCGCTCAATCAGATCACCTCGGAGAGTGCGCGGGTGCTGGTACAGGTGCGCGGGATCGCCGAGCGTGTCGGCCAGGCGTCGGCGCAGGTGCAGGCGCAGGGCGCGCGCGTCGTCGAGGTGGCCGCGACCGAGCGTGAGCTGATCGAGCAGGCGGCTGACGAACTCGCCGAGGCGGTCGAGGCCATCAACGGCATCGCCGAACTCGCACGCTTCTGTCACGAATCCGCTGGGCAGGCCTCCGCGTCGACCGACCAGGCACTGGCTTCCGTGAAGGGTGCGGTGGAGGGCATGTCGCGGATCCGCTCGACCATCCAAGAGACCGGCAAGCGCATCAAGCGGCTCGGCGAGCGCTCGCAGGAGATCAGCGGCATTGTCGATATCATCAACAGCTTCTCCGAACGGACACACGTCTTGGCCATCAACGCGGCCATGCAGGCGGCGACGGCCGGTGAGGCCGGACGCGGATTCGCCGTGGTGGCCCAGGAGGTCCAACGCCTGGCGGACAGCTCGCGCAGTGCCACCAGTCAGATCGAGACCCTGATCGCCAACATCCAGGTCGAGACCCAGGACAGCATTCAGACCGTCAACGAGGCGACCGAGGCGGTGGGCACCGAGTCCCGCACCATCGAGAATGCCGGCGAACTCATGCTCGAGACCCAGCAGGGGACCGCCAAACTGGCCGAGGCCGTGCGCCAAATCGACGCGCGCGCCCAAGCGCAGGTGGAGGCCAACCATACGCTCATGGATCGCGTCGCATCCATGCGGGCCAGCACCGTGGAGACCACGGATCAGCTCGACCACCAGACCCGTGAGACCAACCAGCTCGTGGATGACTCCAAGAGTCTGCTCGAGGCCATCCAGCTATTCCGTCTGCCAGCTCCGGCCAAGCCCGAAGCACTCGGTCAAGCCTAGGAGCGACATCATCATGAGCTCCGGCGCGATCGCCGAGGTCTTTTCAAGCGCGGTTCCCGCTCTGCAGCAGGCTGTCGAGCTTGCGGGGGACTGCTCCGCGCCCAGCGATGACCGCCTGGAGGCGGCGAACGACTTTGCCGAGACCCTGGCGGAGCTGTGGCCGTTGTTCGAGGCGCAGGGCGAACATGTCATCGAGCTGCTCGGTTTGATCGATATGGCGGTCGCCGGTCTGCCTGAGCAGGCCGAGAACGGCAACGCCGAGGCGACCGTTCCGCTGCTCGAGCTGCTGGCGCTGCTCGAGGCCCATTTCGAGGCGCCGGCTGACGCAGAGGTCATCGAGGCCCTGCTCGAGATGGCGACCTCCGATGTCTTGGATGCGCCCTTGAGCCCCGAGGCCGCAGCCCTGTGGTTGGCGCTGCAGGATGCCGCCGATGTCTCCGCGGAAGCGGAGGCAGTCGCTGAAACCGTTGTTCCCGAGCCTGAGCCTGAGCCTGAGCCAAAGCCCGACTTTGAAGCTCAGCCCGAAGCCGATGACGCGGCGGTCGCCGAGACGGCAGGGGAAGCGCTAACTTCCGACGCGCCTGAGATTGCGGCCGAGTCCGCGATGGCAGCCGGCGCGACTTCCGCGGATCTGAGCGATGAGGCCGTCGAGCTGCTCGCGATCCTCGCCTCGGCGATCGAGGAGATGGGCGAAGAACTCGCCGCGCGGATCGAAGACATCGCCTATAACGATGCGCCGGAGTGTCGCAAAGACGCCGCAGTCGCCGCTCAAGAGATCCTAGTCTGTCTGGCCGATGCCTCCTCTCAGGCCGGCTTCCTCGCCTTCTCGAGTCTCTGTGCCAGCCTCGGCTACAAGATGGCGGCCATGCCAGCAGGCGAGGTCTGGGCGGATGCCCATGTTGAGGCCCTTCGGCAGCTGCCGGAGCGTATCCAGGCCTATCTCTTCGAGCCCTTGGCGGAAACCAGGCGCCAAGGGCTCGTTGATCTCCTCTGCTTGCCCGATTGGACCGAGCCGACCTCCCAGGAGGATGCGGCCGAGCTGCTCATCGGACTCTACCGCGACCCGCTCACGCTGGAGACCGACAAGGGACCCGCACGGCCCGAGCGGATCGAGGCCGAGGACCTCGTCCTCGCCCTCGCCGACGACATCGACGCGGCCGTCGTCGCCAGCTTCAGACGCGAGGGGCCAGACCTCGCCAACCAGCTCGCGACCGTCATCCAATCCATCATCAATGGCGGTGGCGGCGAGGATGCGCTGCGTCACGCGCAGCGGCTGGCGCACACCATCAAGGGCTCGGCCAATGTTTGCGGCGTGCGCGCCGTCGCGCTCCTCGGGCACCACCTGGAAGACCTGCTCGAGTTTCTGACCGAGGAGGAGCTGGCGCCTGGTCCCAACCTGGGCGATACCCTGGCCGCCGGTGCCGATGGCCTAGCGATCATGTTCGACGTCATCAATGGCGTCGAGCCCTATGACCCAGATGCCTTCCAGGCAATCATGCAGGAGGTCCTCGACTGGGCCAATCGCATCGATCGCGAGGGCAAGGCGGCGCTCGCCGAGGCCGCGCCTGATATCGAGATCGCCACCGTCGCGACGGCGCTGGACGCGGAGACGGAGCAGGGCGACGCGCCCGAGGTCGCCGTCGAGACAGCGACCCAGCCAGCGCCCGCGAGCGAGGCCGATCAGGAAGACAGCTATCTCCAGGTGCCCGCGCGCACCGTCGACGAGTTGCTGCGCCTCGTTGGCGAACTCTCCATGGCCCTCTCGCAGTCGGAGGAGCAGCTGGCACAGGCCCAGCGCACCCTAGGCGAGAGCAGGGAACTCGATCGCCGCAATCTGCTGCACGTCGCCGAACTCGAGCAGCTCGTGGACCTGCGCGGCTTGGGCACCCGCAGTGGTGCGCCTGCATCCGCAGCGCTGGAGGAGTCGTTCGACCCCATCGAACTCGAGCAATACAACGAGATGTACATCGCCACGCGCCGGTTGAACGAGGGCGTGAGCGATGCCCGCGAACTCGCCCAGACCCTAGATGGCACCCTCAGGAGTATGACCGAGCTGTCGCTCCAGCAGGTCAAACTCAGTCAGCAGCTGCGCCACATCACCATGGCGACACGCCTCGTGCCCGTCAGCAGCGTTGTGCCGCGATTGCTGCGCGCGGTGCGCCAGACCTGCCGCGCCACGGGCAAGCAGGCCGAGCTGAATGTCCAGGGCAGTGATGTCCGCATCGACGGCGACCTGCTGGATCGGCTCATGCCCGCCATGATGCACATGGTCCGCAACGCCATTGATCACGGAATCGAGCCGCCCGAGGAGCGGGAGGCCGAGGGTAAGCCGGGACAGGGCCTCATCGAGGTTCACTTCAAGCAGCTCGGCGATCAGGTCGAAGTCGGCATTGGCGACGACGGCCGCGGCCTGGATCTCGATCGTATCCGGACGAAGGCGATCGATAAGGGCCTCATCGACCCCTACGCCGAGCTGACGAACCAGGAGCTGGCGATGCTGACGCTGCGGCCCGGCTTCTCGACGCGCGATGAGGTCACGCAGGTCTCGGGGCGCGGCGTCGGCATGGACGTCGTCGCCAGCACCGTCCGGTCCTTGAACGGCTCACTGGAGCTGGAGACCGTGCCCGGCAAGGGCTATCGCTTCACCGCGCGCATGCCCTCATCGCTGTTGGCCATGTACTGCCTGCTCGTGGAGTGCAACGAGCAGCTACTGGCGATTCCTGCAAATGAGATCCGGCTTGCGGTGCTCTCGGACGAAGGCGACGTCGAGGAGACCCGAGAGGGTTGGATCTTCAAGCACGAGCAAGGCCGCTGTCCGCTCACTCGGCTCAACAAGCTGATAGGGCTTAAAGCGACTAAAGGGCTTAAAGCGACTAAAGGGCTCAAGGGACAGGATCCGGGCTGCGGCCGCCAGGTCGTGCTGCTCATGGATACCGACACCGGCGAGCAGGCCGTTATGGTCGACGCGCTGCTCGATGGACGTGAGCTGGTCGCCATGCAGCTCGGCCCCTTGGTGCCGCGTATTCCGGGACTCTTGTCTGCGTCCATCCTCGGCGACGGCCGCGTCGTGCCCATCATCGAGCTGCGCGCCCTGATTCGGGTGACCTCGGGCACAGATCTGTCCGAGCTGGTCGCGCAAGACGTGCGCGAGGAGATCAGGCCGCCGACCGTGCTGATCGTGGACGACTCGCTCTCCATGCGGCGTCTGCTCTCGAGGCTTGCCGAAGACGGCGGCTTCCGCCCGCTGACCGCGCGTGATGGCCTGGAGGCGGTGCAGGCGCTGACGCGCGACACCGTGGATGTGCTCCTAGTGGACATGGAGATGCCGCATATGAATGGCCTCGAGCTGACCGCGCATCTGCGCTCCTCGCCCGAGACCAGCAGCCTGCCCATCGCCATGATCACCTCGCGCTCCACCGCGAAGCACCGGCGTGAGGCCTTGCAGGCCGGTGTCGACGAATACTTCGTCAAGCCCTACCAGGAAGACGATGTCTTGGACTTTCTTCAACAGGCACTCGAGCAGGTGTCTTGAATGGACAGAGAAATGCGCATTCTGGTCGCGACCCTATTGGCGCTGTCATTCGTGTCGGCCGTCCAGGCCGAGCAAGCAAAGCAGCAGCCAGCCCAGGGCTATTATTACTATCCCCAGCCGGCCTACTACGCCCCCTACGGCGGCTACCAGGCGCCGGGTTATCCGCAGCCGCAGCCTGCCGCGCCCGCACCGGCCAAGCCGGCCGCAGGTGCAGCCGTGAAAGAGGTGCCGACCGAGGCGCCATCTCCGCGCGCCGAGGTGGATCCCAGTCGCTATCCGGTCGCCGAATCCGAGGCCATCGAAGCCGCCTCCGGCAACTTCAAGGTCGAGGAAGGGCGACTCGGTCCAGTGCTGGCCAATTCAGCGGGGCGGACCCTCTATGTCGCCTTTCGTGGGACCGCCGAGGGATCTGGCTGTGATCCCAGCTGCTCCCAACTCTGGCGACCCTATCTCGCGATCGGGGCCGAGGGTGCCAGCGGAGGCTTCGCCACCGTTCAGCGCGAGGACGGCTCACAGCAATGGAGCTATGAGGGTCATCCGCTCTATGAGTGGGCGGGCGACCAGGGCGCGGGCGAGGTTACCGGCGACGGCGTCGACGGAGCCTGGTTTGCCGTTCGTATTCGCCGCGGTTGATGGCATCACCGCACTGACTCTGGGCTTCGATCGGGAACCGATACCATGACGACGCTTTTCAACCTCACCTACTTTTCCTTCCTGACCTGCGGTCTCGCGGCCATCCTCGCCGTGGTCTATTTCGTGATCCAGGCCCCCAAGCTGACCGGACGCCTGCGCTTGCTGGCCCTGCTCAACATCATCGTCTGCGCCGCCTCCAGCGTGCTGCACCTCTACTTCTTCACACGATTGCAGCCCATCGCGGCTGGCGCCGCGGGCGTGCAGGAGATGGCCGCCGCCATTGGTGAGCTGCCGCTCATGGTGCGCTACGGTTACTGGCTGGCGACCACCGCCATGCTCATCGTCATGTTCCCGCTCCTCATGGGTATCGAGCGCGTCGGCGCGGCCTTCGCGGTCAAGCTGGTCATCATCGACTTCGCCATGATCTCGACCGGCTACCTGGGCGAGCGGTCGATCCTCTCGGGAGACGGCGTGAGCCTGACCGCCCTGACCTGGTTCACCGTCAGCGGCATGCTCTGGATGTACATGACCTTCTCCATCTTCCAGGCCCTGCGTCGCCTGCCGGGCGAGGAGCTGATCCCGGCCCAGCGCGACGCCCTCATCTATATGTTCTTCTTCTTCCTGATTGGCTGGGCCATCTTCCCGGCCGGCTTCTTCTACGCCATGGTGTTCGATTCCGGCGTCGGCGTGGTGCTGCGGGAGTTCACCGTCAACGTCGGCGACATCGTCAACAAGGTCCTTTGGGGCTTCCTGGTCGTCTACGCGGCTCGCGAGATCTCCAAGTCACTGCGCGCGGAAGGCGGCGCCTAGTCCCTGTTACCCTGGGCTAAAACGGCGGGGTGGTTATGTTGTAGGGTGGACGAGCGAGAGCGAAGTCCACCGAATCCCGCGTCGGCGTTGGTGGACTGCGCTGCGCTTGTCCACCCTACGACTAGGTTTGCGTTCGTCTAGCCTTCCTCATCGCGCCTTGGCGGTTCACATTCCCGAGTCTGGGATTATCATCTGCCCCATCCGCAACCCGATGGAGACGCCAAGATGCCCACCCTTCGCATCACCACCAACGCTCAGGTGTCTAGCGCCGAGCGTGCTAGTTTTCTCGCCAAGGCATCCCAGTGTTGTAGGGTGGACGAGCGAGAGCGAAGTCCACCGAGTCCCGCGCCGGCATTGGTGTTGGTGGACTGCGCTGTGCTTGTCCACCCGACTAGGTTTGCGTTCGTCTAGCCTTCCTCATCGCGCCTTGGCGGTTCACATTCCCGAGTCTGGGATTATCATCTGCCCCATCCGCAACCCGATGGAGACGCCACGATGCCCACCCTTCGCATCACCACCAACGCTCAGGTGCCTGGCGCCGAGCGTGCTGGCTTTCTCGCCAAGGCATCCCAGACTGTCGCCGAGATGCTCGGCAAGCCCGAATCCTATGTGATGGTCGTCCTCGAAGAGGGTCGCGATATGCTGTTCGGCGGCACGGATGAGCCGACCGCCTATCTCGAACTCAAGAGCCTGGGATTGCCTGAGTCCAAGTCGGCCGACTTCTCCAGTGCGCTCTGCGCGCTGCTTGGCGAGACCCTGGGTATCGCGGCCGGGCGCATCTACATCGAATTCGCCGCGCCGCCAAGGCACCTCTTCGGCTGGAACGGCGGGACCTTCTGAAGTCGAGCAAGCCCTGGCCGCATGCTGTCGCGGAAGCGTGATGAAACACAGATCCCTGACCCCCAAATCTTGAGCATCGGGGCGAGCCTAGTCGGCCGGCCTCGCGGCTTGCGCAGCCTCTGGAGGGCTTGAGGATGAAGGTCGGTGTGCCACGCGAGATCAAGAACAACGAGTACCGGGTGGGTCTCACCCCGGCAGCGGTCAAGGAACTCATCGCGTCCGGGCATCGGGTGCTGGTCGAGACCCAGGCGGGCGCTGCCATCGGCTTTTGCGACGAGGAGTACCTGTCCGCCGGTGCCGATATCCTCGGCTCCGCTGACGAGGTTTTCGCGCGCGCCGAACTCATCGTCAAGGTCAAGGAGCCCCTGGCGGTCGAGCGTGCAAGGCTGCGCGAGCATCATAGTCTCTTCACCTTCCTCCATCTCGCCCCAGATCCCGAGCAGACAGGCGACCTCATGGCGAGCGGCGCGCTCTGTATCGCCTATGAAACCGTGACGGACGAGGCGGGCCGGCTTCCCTTGCTCGCCCCCATGTCCGAGGTGGCGGGCCGCATGTCCGTCCAGGCTGGCGCCCACTGTCTCGAAAAGGAAGCTGGCGGGCGCGGCGTGCTGCTCGGCGGCGTGCCGGGCGTGGAGCCCGGCGTGGTCACCATCCTCGGGGCCGGCGTCGTGGGACGCAACGCCCTCGCCATGGCGGTTGGGCTGGGGGCGGACGTGACCATCCTCGATCGCAACGTCAACGCCCTGCGTGCCATCGACGAGCGCTACGGCAACCGTGTCCGCACCTTGCTGGCGACGGCGCATGCCCTGGAAGACTGCGTCTTGCGCGCGGACCTGGTGATCGGCGCCGTTCTGGTGCCTGGGGCCACGGCGCCCAAGCTCGTGTCGCGCGACATGGTCGCGCGGATGAAGACGGGCGCCGTGCTGGTCGACGTCTCCATCGACCAAGGCGGCTGCTTCGAGACCTCTCGCCCGACCACACACCAGGACCCGACCTTCGAGGTCGAGGGGGTCATCCATTACTGCGTCGCCAACATGCCGGGTGCCGTTGCCCGCACCTCCACGCTGGCGCTCAACAACGTGACCTTGCCCTATGTGCTCGCCCTGGCCGACAAGGGCACCACGACGGCCTTGCTCGAAGACCCGCATTTGCGCAACGGTTTGAACGTCGCGCGCGGCCGCCTCTGTCGCAAGGAGGTCGCGGAGGCGCAAGGGCTGGAGTATCAATCGGCCCTCGATGTCTTGGGCGCCTTCACTGCCAGCTAGCTGGATGGGAGTGCCGCCCTCCAGGGCGATACGAACTCAGCGTCTCTCGGCAGAGCGACGCAAGACAGCCGTTCCCTAAAGCGGAAAGCAGCTTCCGATCACAGGGACGAAATGGCCGGCGTGCAACTGCCATCCGCGCACTTTAGCAAGCGTCCATCAACAACTTCCCCCCTTTCGCAAAGGGGGTTTAGGGGGGATTTCGGGCGGCATCGCTCGCATCGGGAAACAATTGATGGACACGTTCTTAGGATGTACATGTAGGGCATGGCGATGCTCATCCTCTCGACTTGGCTAGGGGGAACGGACGGCGGCCTTCGGCCTCCGCGTTCATAGCGACACCACCCAATTTTCCACCGCGAGTCCGTCCAGACGCAGAAACTCTCGCTCGTTGTTGGTCACCAGCGTCGCCGCCTCGGCCAGGGCATGGCAGCCGATCCAGAGGTCGTTTGCGCCGATCGGCGTTCCCGCCGCTTTGAGGCGGGTGAACTGTGCGGCGTAATGGCGGCAGATGTCGGCGCTAGCCGGGTAGCTGATGGGCACTTGGCGGGTCAGTTGATCGAGACGCCGCATCACCTCGGCCTTGCGGGTGCTGCGTTCAGCGCCCTTGAGCAGCTCGGCGTAGGTGACGAACGACATGCAGAGGCTGTCCGTCACTGGAAGGCTATCGACGCGTGCCGCGAACTCGGGCGGGTGATGCTTGAGCAGTTAGATCAGGATGTTGGTGTCGAGCATGTATCTCACAGCGGCTCGCGTTCCTGCATCGACGGCTGCTCGGCGCGGTTTGCTTCCAGTGCGGCTAAAGTCGTCGTCGAAACCTTCCAGGGCACGCAGCAGGGCCGCTCCGCGACCTTGGCGGATGGGATGCAGCAGCAGATCGCCGTCCGCCGTCCGGGTGATCTCGACGCGATCCGTATCGAGCCGGAATTCGGCGGGGATGCGGACGGCCTGGCTGTTGCCGTTCAGGAAAACGCGCGTGGTCAGGGTGCTCATGGCATCGACTCCGTGTACATACGTCAATGCATTTACTCTGGGCGTGCGCTGGTTTCCAGGCAAGGGTCGTCCGGGAGGATGGGGAGGGAGGTCGCCTGGCCAGGGTTGCACGCTGCCTCGCTGCCCTCCAGACGTCCCTAGCCAACCTCCGCGCTCGCCCCGAGCAGTGATTCCAGCTCTCCCCGCCCCTCGGCAATCTCCTCCTTCAAGCCGGGCCAGTCGCTGCAGAATCTCCTGAGGCGAATTATGCTCCACCGCCTCGTATTCCACCTCCTTGTAGCGGTTGAGGGAGAGGTCGTAGTCGTTGCCGGCGATCTCGGCCTTGGGTACCAGGAAGCTGCGGTCGGTGCGCTGGCGCCCGGTCTCGTCCTTGCCCCCGGATCGGTAGGCTTGCCAGCGAGCGAGGATGTTGGGCAGGTCGCTCTTGTCCGGCTGCGGGGTGCGCTTGTCGTCCAGCGAGTAGCCGTCGCACTGCCTGTCGTAGAACCAGACCTGGTCGGTGGCGCCGGCCCACAGGCTGTCCCAGATGCGGTCGACCTTGGATTTGAGTTCACCGGTAATCAGGCGTTTTCTGTGCCGAAAAGCTCAACCCTAACGAAAACACCAACCGCGAAACCGACAAATCTCAGGCCGAACGCTGAGACCTCTGACGCGAGCGTCGCTTCGCGCCCTATAGGGAGCGCTCCGGCAGACTATGCTCTAGCTATGACACAGGTGATCAAAGGGCCTTCGAAAGATGACCGCCCCCCTCGGGAGCACGCGGTCGGCTTGCGTGCCGGGCCGGATAGAACATGAAGGCCTTCAGCACCCTGCCCCCGCTCGGCCGCTTCGGCGGATGGCGCCCCTTCCTGCTGCCCGCTATGATCCTGGCCATCGGGCTCATGGTGACCGCTGGGCTTTGGTCGATCGCCCAGGAGGATGTGCGCCAAGACCGGGAGCAGGAACTCGATGAGTTGGCGAGCAAGGTCGCTGGCCTGATCGACGAACGGCTCCGGGACAACGTCCAGTTGCTGCGCGGCGCGGCGGCCCTCTTCGATACCCCCGAGTGGATCACGCACGAGCGCTTTCGCCGCTATTTCGAGGGGCTCAATCTGCAGGATCTGTATCCCGGCATCCAGGGGATCGGCTTCTTGCTGCTGATCCCCGATGACGAGAAGGACGCACGGGTCGCCGCCGTGCATCGGGAAGGGTTTCCGCAATTCGAGATCCACCCCGAGGGCGAGCGGGCCTTCTATGCCGCGGTCCTCTATATCGAACGCTTCTCCGGTCGCAATCTGCGCGACTTCGGCTATGACATGGCCCCGGAGCCACGGCGCTGGGAGGCGGCGACCCGTGCTCGGGATGAGGATAGGGCGGCCCTGTCGGCCCGAGTGACCTTGAAGCAGGAAGACGCCACCGATGTTCAACCGGGCTTCGTCTTGTTCCTGCCGGTCTATCGCGCCAACGCCCCCCATGACAGCCTGGCGGAGCGGCGCGCGAATCTGCTCGGCTGGGTCTATTCGCCGCTGCGGATGCACGATCTGATGCAAGACGTGCTGCGGCCTGTACAGTCCGACCTCGAGCAGCCCGGACTGCGGTTGGATGTCTACGCTGGCGAGCGCCCGGCGCCCGAGCAGCGGCTGTTCACCTCAGGGCCAGCGCGGATCAGCCCAGATAGCAATGGAGCCTTGCGCAAGGTCCAGCTGGTGGCATTCGGGGGGCGTCAATGGTCGGTCGCCGTCACGGTGGCGCCCTTCTTCAAGCACGACCTAAGCAGCGACAGCACGACATGGATCGGCCTGAGCGGGCTCACCCTCAGCCTGCTACTGGCACTGCTGGTCGCCCTTCGGACTCAGGCACAGCAGCGCGTTGCCATCGCCATGGGGGCGTTGGAAGGTAGCAACCAGCACCTCGCCGAGCAGGAGCGGGCGCTGCTGTGGGCACAGCGGACCGCCCAGCTCGGGAGTTGGACCTTTGACCCCAACACCAGACAGGCGAGCTGGTCGGAGGGCATGTTTCCGATCTGGGGCCTGAACCCCAAGGACGGACCACCGAGCTACGAGGCGCATCGTCGCTACATCCATCCCGACGATTGGGCCGCCTTCGACCAGGCCGTCCGCAGGGCCGCGGAGCGGGGAGAACCCTACCGGATCAAGTTGCGCATCCGCCGCCCCGACGGCGAGGAGCGCACCATGATCAGCATCTGCACGCCCAATCTGGACGCCCAGGGCAAGGTCGTCCGGCTCTCCGGCACCGTTCAGGACGTGACCGAGCGCGAGGAACTCTATAGCCGCATCGAAAGGATTGCGGCCCATGTGCCGGGCGTGATCTATCAGTACCAACAGTGGCTCGACGGGCGCACCGCCTTTCCCTATGCCAGCGCGGGCATCCGCGACATCTATGGCGTGGAACCGGCTGAGGTCGCGACGGACGCGACCGCCGTCTTCGACGTGCTGCATCCTGACGACCGGCCAGAGGTCGCGGCCAAGATCGCGGAGTCGATGCACCACCTGACCACCTGGCGCGACAGCTTCCGGGTCAAGCGTCCCGAGGGGCGCGTGATATGGGTCGAGGGGGAGGCATCGCCCGAGCTACAAGCGGACGGCAGTGTTCAATGGCACGGCTATATTCGGGATATCACCGACCGTAAGCAGGCAGAAGTCGAACGGCGTCACCTGCAAACCATGCTCGCCCGCACCGAACAGCTCGCCCATGTCGGCAGTTGGGAAATGGAGGTCGAGACGAACAGTGTCAGCTGGTCCGAGGAGCTGTTTCGCATCTTTCAGATGGACCCGGCCGAGGGCGTGCCGCCATTCACCGAACACCATCGGCTCTTCTGTCCCGAAGACTTCGCGCGCCTGAAAACGGCGATGGACGCGGTGATCAAGGAGGGCACCCCCTACGCCCTGGAGTTGCGTGCTCGTCGCCGCGACGGCAGCACACGCCAGTGTTTCGCGCGGGGGTATCCCGAGGCTGGATCGAACCGCAGCGTCACGCATGTCTACGGGACCTTCGAAGACCTCACCGAGCGCAAGCAGGCTGAGCGGGACTTACGCCTCGCCGCCAGCGTCTTCGCGCACAGCTTCGAGGCGATCATCATCACCGATGCCGAGAACCGCATCGTCGACACCAATCCTGCCTTCAGCGCCATTACGGGCTACGAGCGGGCGAGCGTGCTCGGCAAGGATCCGAACATCCTCGCCTCCGGTCGCCATGATGAGGCCTTCTATCGCGAGATGTGGGATGCGATCACGCAAACAGGGGCTTGGCAGGGCGAGATCTGGAATCGGCACAAGGATGGCGAGATCTACGCCGAACTCTTGGCGATCTCGACCGTCCAGAATGCCGACGACTCGGTCCAGAACTATATTGGCGTCTTCTCCGACATCAGCGAACTCAAGGCACACCAGGCGGAACTGGACCGGATCGCCAACTACGATCATCTGACCGGGCTGCCGAACCGGCGGCTCTTGAGCGACCGCCTTGAACAGGCGGTCGCCAGAACGCGACGTTCGGGTCGGCTCATGGCCATCTGCTATCTCGACCTCGACGACTTCAAGCCGATCAACGATCAGTACGGGCACGAGGTGGGCGATCAGGTGCTGATCGGCATTGCCAATCAGCTGCGCAAGCTGTTGCGCGCACAGGATACGGTGGCCCGACTCGGCGGTGACGAGTTCGTCCTGCTCTTCAACGACCTGGCACGAGCGGAAGACAGTTATGTTCTGCTCGAGCGTGTGCTGGCCACGGCTACGAGTCCCATCGTCGTGCGAGGGGTGAGCCACCGTGTCTCCGCCAGCATCGGGGTGACCCTGAGTCCGCCTGATGTCGAGAGCGCCGACATCTTGCTGCGCCATGCCGATCAGGCCATGTACCGCGCCAAGGACGCGGGGCGGAATCGCTATCACCTCTATGACGCGGAGCAAGATCGGCTGATTCAAGACCGCCGGCTGAAATTGGAATGCATCAAAGATGCATTGAGCGGACAGGAGTTTGAACTCTACTACCAGCCCAAGGTCGACATGGTCAGTCGCGAGGTCATCGGCGTCGAGGCGTTGATCCGTTGGCAACATCCCGAAAAGGGTCTGCTGTTGCCGAGTGCTTTCCTGCCGATTGTCGAAGGGAGCGACCTGGAGATTGCCATCGGTGAATGGGTGATCGCGACGGCACTGTCCCAGGTCGCCAGCTGGCAGCGCCAGGGTCTCAAGTTGCCGGTCAGCGTCAATATCAGTGCCGGGCATCTGTTGCAACCGAGCTTTGCCAAACGCCTGGAGCGGTTGCTCGCCGAGCATCCCGAGTGCGATCCCGGTTGCCTTGAGATGGAGATCCTGGAGACCTCGGCCTTGAGCGACATTGTGCGCGCCGGTCAGACCCTGACGGCCTGCCACGCACTTGGGCTGCGCTTCGCCCTGGATGACTTCGGTACGGGTTATTCGTCACTCGCCTACTTCCGCCGCTTGCCGATCGACGTGCTGAAGATCGACCAGAGCTTCGTGCGCGATATGCTCGACGACCCGGAAGACATGGAGATTGTCGAGAGCGTCGTCCGCTTGGCTCAAGCCTTTAAGCGGTCGGTCATTGCCGAGGGTGTCGAGACGCCCGAGCATGGGGCTCTACTGACCTCGCTCGGCTGCCGCTTGGGTCAGGGCTTCGGCATTGCCCGCCCCATGCCCGCGGCTGCGATCCCTGTGTGGGTGTCGACCTGGCCGGAGCAGGGCGATGGCATGGTCGTCGACGAGGGCGTTAGCAAGGATGACATCCCCTTGATGATGGCCATGCAGAACCACCGCCGCTGGGTCGACGAATTTGTTGATGCGCTCAATGACGGGGACATCGCGAGACTGACCGAGATCGACAGAGACCCTTGTCGTTTCGAACGCTGGTACCAAGGCAGCGGATCGACCCACTATGGGGCACTCGAAGCCTTTGAGGCGATCGGTCGGAGTCACCTCAAAGTGCATGAGCTGGCGAGCGGCATCATGGCACTCGCCGAGCATGGCGAGATGGCGTCGGCGCAGGAGCGGCTGCCGAGTCTCTTCGAGGCGCGTGACGCGCTGATCGGACATCTCGGGGAATTGATCCTGAGACTGGAGACGGCGGGCGAATGAGTGTTCGCCACAAGGCGCCGGCGCAGCAGCGGCCGGAGGCTGATGACTGACAGCGCTAGGACCACCTCAAGCGCTGAGCTGAGGCAAGCAGAGGAGGGCGTTATCGCAGCTTGCCTTCTTCGCCTGCTTGCTCCTAATGTCAGGCTGGGCGTCGGGCGCTGCCGTGCTGCACTCGGACAATCTTCTTCTCAGTAAGGGGGCGCGGCCTCGCAAAGATCCCCTGACTCTTGCTCGCCGTTCGCATCAAGCAAGGCGCATCCATGAGTCCGCGCTCGGCAGGACCAAAAATGAACGACATTGGGTACGGAAATGGCCGAAGGGCACATGAGCGGCGCGCGCTTCACGGCGCCGCCGAGATCGTTGCTGAGGGCTACGGGACAGTTCCGGTGTCCATTGTCGACATCTCTGTCGAAGGTATGCGGATCGTTGCCCCCTTCAATCCGCGCGAGGGAGTCCTCTTCCTGCTCAAGACCCGACTGCCTCTGCGACCGTCTGGCAGCTTGGGCGTCGAGGTGAATGTTCGCGTGGCCAACAGCATCCTGACAGGACACGAGGATGGGTTCACGGTCGGTCTGACGTTCCTGAACCTCTCGGACGAGGCCGAGCAAGCCATCCGTGGCTACATCCGGGTTCCGGACTAGCACCTTGGGGGCGCTGGGCTCCCGTCTGAAAGGCGAACCACAGCTGTGCGCGGCCTCATGGCAGGGCTCGGCGGTGCTGTGCGCCCTCGTTGCGCAGCGCGCCTTTGGTCCTCGCCTTCCGCGCCCGGCGCGCCTGTCGCGCCGGGGCGGCGCTCCCACGGGCGGCGCTCCCACGGGCGGCGCTCATACGGGGGGCGTTCCGACGCCCCACTTAGGCCCCGTGCTTCTCCATCACCATGCGATCCACGATCTGCATGACCTCGGCGCTGGCGGACTCGGTCTCGCGCATGGCGTCGACGATGGATTCTTGGATCTCCAGATTGGCCTCCCAACCGGTGCCGAGGTAGTCCATCATGCGGTGGGTGTTGGCGTGGACGCGTGAGTGCGGTGCCTCCAGGGTGGCATAGGCCCGGGTCTCGCCGAAGTGCTGCTTGCCTGTGGTGTCGTACCACTTGCCGAGGCGGCAGTGGTGGTGGTCGACCTTGATCGGGTCGGTGTAGCTGTCGTCCTTGCCGTCGGTGCCGATGGCCATGTAGGCGCGCTGTTTGTAGATGACGTGGTCGACCTTGACCAGGGTGCCGAAACCGAGGTCCTGAGCGCGTGCAGCCAGGCTTTCGGTCTCGCGTGCCGAGCGGGCGAAGTGGCCGAAGCGCCCTTCCATCTCGCCGATGAGCTTGCTGGAGTGGCTGGCCATGTCGCGCATGGCGTCGGAGTCTTCCAGCATGCGCTCGGTCTCGCCCTTGAGGGTGCCCATGACCTGGGCGATGGATTCCGAGGCATTCTTGGTGTTTTCAGCGAGGGCGCGGACCTCGTCGGCGACCACGGCGAAGCCTCGGCCCGCCTCGCCGGCGCGCGCCGCCTCGATGGCGGCGTTGAGGGCCAGCAGATTGGTTTGGTTGGCGATGGCCGTGATGAGTTCGACGGCCGTGGTGATCTCCTGTCCGCGCTCGTTGAGTTCGAGGGCGGTATTGGCAACCTGATTGATGCGCTCGGCAATGGCGTTCAGTTGAGTCACGACCTGACTGACCGAGGCGCGGCTCTCTTCGGCGTCGCCCGCCGTGGCGGTGGCCAACTCGAGCACCGACTGCATCTCCTGATTGACGCGCATCAGGTCTTCCTGATTGGACGCCAGATTCGCGAGCAGATTGCTGGCGTTGAGCTGCTGGACCTGGCCGATCAGCCGGTTGTGCATCTTCTCGCGCTGCACTTGCTCGATGCCATCCAGTAGCTGGTTGTGGCTCTCCAGTGCGCGCTTGAAGCCGCCATGGAGTCCCGCCGAGAAGGCCTTGCGCTCGAAGTGTCCATCCATGTGCAGACGGAAGGCGGTCGCCTCTTCACGAAAGAAGGCCTCGAGCTGATCGAGCATGTCGTTCATGCTCCAGCACAGCTGGCCGATTTCGTCGTTCTCCCGGATCCCTGTGATGCGCTGCTCGAAGCGGCCTTGGCTGACGGAATTCACCAGTGCGGTGAGCCTGCGTATGGGCTCCAGGCAACGCCCGAGCAGGGTCTGGCCCCAGACGGCGATACCCATGCCGAGGACGGGAAACACTGCCATCCAGGGGTCGATACCGAATCGGAACCAGACGTAGGCGGCGGAGAGGAGGGTCAGTCCTGTCACGGACCAGAGCAGAACCGCGATCTTAGATTGCAAGGACAAGCTGGTCATAGGTCATGCCCTTTTCACTGAGGAGTGCGTTGAGGATCTGGGTTGACGCCTGGATGGCGTCCCTGGGACCAGCGGTTTGCTCCGCGGCGAGCATGGCGCGGTAGAGGTCGGCGACCGTAGCGACCGCCGAGGGCTTGGGCTTGCGCCGCACGGACAGGTAGCCGGTGATGTTGCCGTTGGCGTCGAGGTCTGGGGTGACATTGGCCAACACCCAGTAGAAGCTGCCGTCCTTGGCCATGTTCTTCACATAGGCGTTGCACTCGCGCTTAGCCTGGATGCTGTCCCAGAGGAGCTTGAAGACACCTCTGGGCATGTCCGGGTGGCGGATGATGTTGTGCTGACTGCCGATCAGCTCAGCCTCGGCATAGCCGGAGAACTCGATAAAGATGCGGTTGCCGTAGGTGATGCGGCCGGTGGGATCGGTTTTGGAGACGATGAAGTCGTCATCCCGCATCACCTTCTCCACACCTGTGGGGGTGATTTCTCGTTTCATGTGAGTCCACTCGTTGCGAAAAGCCGTCGGCCAGGATCGGCGGGGCGAGCGGGGGCGCGGATGGCTGGTCGGGGTGCTCCGTTCGGAGCATCCGGTGTATCAGGTCGACGTGACCGTGGGTGGGGTCTGAGTACAGCAGATCGCCGAACGTGATAGACAAGCACCCTCGGCGGATCAGCTCGAAGTGCCTGGACTCGGGAGCCTTCAGCCACCCGGCTTGTCGCGAGCTGTCCTCCAGATGCCAACTCGGCATGCGACAGCGTCTCCAAGCGTCAGCAGTTCGATGATCCGTCCGTGTCTCTTCCCTCGTGAACACTCGACCGAGATCGGATAGACAGCGAAATCATTTTCTTCAACCCTGGTGCGGCGGGCTTGGTCGGGCGCCTCTTCCTTGACCGGCACATGACCGGGCGCGCTGCCGGCCTTCACAGACCACAACCCAGCCGCAACCAGGGATGCTTTCGATCCTACGACGGTGACTGTTGCGTCACAACCCGGGCCAATCCCAAAGCGTGACGGGGGGCCGGTTTTCTGCCGTTCGTCGACTCGGGTGGTTATGCAGGCAGCTCAGGGGCGAGCGAGGCGCCATCAAGGCTCGCTAAGAAAGTGTCCATCAACAACTTCCCCCCTTTCGCAAAGGGGGGCTAGGGGGGATTTCGGGCGGCATCGCTCGCAGCGGGAAATAATTGATGGGCGCTCTCTAAGACCGTGATGCTGGACGCAGGAAACTCCCGTCAGCGAGGCAGGTGCTTCGATCTGGAACAGATCGCCGGGGACGCGCACAGCAGTGATATGAGGTGCCGTGCTAGTGCTTCGCTGCGCAAGTTCCGAGACCGTTGCCTCCTCGTTGTCGTTGTCGTTGTCGTGATCGTGATCGCGGTCTCGACATGGCGAATATTCGATTACGACAACGACCTGAGACGGTCTCGGGACTTTCGCACAGTTGCACTAGTCGGCGGGAGCGACAGGATGTCTGGTCATGTACAGGATCCGCGGCCGACTGTCCCCGATCGAGATCTCATTGACGTCTAGGCTATTGATCGAGGTCGTGGGCTCCGCCTGAATGCTTGTGACCTTCACCCCCATGGCATTGATGGATAGCTGATGGTTTTGGACGGCGAGCAAGTCGCGAGGCAATTCCAGCAATTGCTTCAATGTCTTCAGGTAGACCACCGGATTTTTGAGATTCCTGGACGGATCGAGGGCATCCTGTCGTTGCTCTTCGGCGCTGCGCGCGTGGCGGATGCTGAGCGTCTGCTGCCGGATATAGGAGACGATGCTCTCGAACAGGGTTCGCTTCAGGGTGGAGCGAAGCTCCGTCTCCGTCTCCTCGAGGGCAATGACCTGATGCCCGACGAAGTTGACGCAGGTCTGCAGGACATCGGAGACCATAATGTCTCCCTGCAACTCGGCTCCGAAGCCTTGTTTCTCGTGTTTGAAGAGCGAGAAGAGCGCGTAGATCTCGGTGGACTGAGCAGCCGTGTCGGTGAAGGGCTTGTCGCGAGTGACCCGCCGCTCCTGGATGAGGCGGTCCACCTGGGTCAGATCCGGAAAGATGGGACCAATCCTCTGATCCATCACCAGGGTCTCTTTGGTGATCAGCACAGGGGCAGGCAGCCGCGAGACGATGTCTTCGATGTGCACCAGGAGTTCGCGCGTGCTCTGCCTCAGCTGTTGCTGATAATTGGACAGGGCGCGCAATCGGGCATCGGTCCCGCTGACGATGGTCTCAACCGCCTCGTCAAGGGCGCGACGCTGCGCTTGCTCGTCGAGCCGAGTGTTCTGCCAGTTCGCGATCAACTGACGCAGCAGATCCCCCTGCTCCTGAAAGAGCAGTCTCAGCGAGGCGGCTTCTGGGACGCGTCTGTCGATCATGTGTCAAGTATAGTAGCCGCCGAAAACCGGGCAGTCCTTTAATTTGATGCCGAGGCGATAGGCGGCGGCACGACAGCTTCTGACTTGAGCCGGCGCCGCGCATCGCTCAGGCAAGGCGACGTAGGAGCGATGCCCCGCCGCGATCGCAAGCCCCTCGCGGCGGGGCGCCGCTTCCACCGACAGCGCGGTTGGATCAGAGGACGATCGAGGTGCCAAGGCTGCCGTAGTCTGTCCGCGGCGGAGATGAGCCGAAGATGAGTCTCCCTGAAATGAGCGCATTGGCGGTCCAAGATTTTCCTTATCATTCAGATAGCTCGATGCTCTTCGAGGCCCTGGTGGAGCGCGCCTGGCCGGTCTTCTTGGACAGCGGGCGTCCGCTCAGTCGTCAGGGCCGTTTCGATATCCTGACCGCTGACCCGAGCCGCACCCTGATGACCTACGGGCTGAGGACCGAGGTTCGCGCCCAGGACGAGGGATTTTCTTCTCTGGCCGATCCCTTCGCACTGCTGGCCGAGGCCTTGGGTCCGCTGCGTGCTCGGGGGGCGGGCCTGCCTTTTTGCGGTGGCGCGATCGGCTATTTCGGCTATGACTTGGCCCGTCGTCTCGAACGTCTGCCGAGTCGGGCACTGGATGCCGAAGGTATCCCGGACATGGCCGTCGGGATTTACGACTGGGCCTTGGTCGTGGATCACCGCGAGGGTCGCAGCGCCCTGGTCGCGCGTGATTCACGCATGCTGCGCGAGTATCGGGGATTACTGTCCTCTGCCCTCCAAGGGCGTGTCCGCGCCAGACCCAGGGGCGGTTTCCGAGTCCTCGACCGGGTCGTGCCCAACATGAGCCATGGCCGCTATCTCGAGTCCATTGCCCGGATCCAGGACTACCTGCGGGCGGGCGACTGCTATCAGGTCAACTTCGCCCAACGCTTCGCAGTCCCGGCCGAGGGCGATCCCTGGCAGGCCTACAAGGCGCTTCGCGAGCTGAATGCAGCACCCTTCGGCGCCTATCTCGGGACGCCCGAGTGCCAGGTGCTGTCCTCCTCACCGGAGCGCTTTCTTCAGGTCCGGGAAGACGCCGTCGAGACCAAGCCGATCAAGGGGACGCGCCCGCGCGGGGCGGATGCCATCAAGGACCTGCGGCTTGCCGATGAACTGCGCCAAAGCGCCAAGGATCGGGCTGAAAATGTCATGATCGTCGATCTACTGCGCAACGACCTCGGCAAGGTCTGCGACTTCGGGAGCGTCAAGGTGCCGCGGCTCTTTGACATCGAGAGCTTCGCGCGTGTCCACCACCTGGTGAGTACGGTGACCGGTCGCCTGGCTCAGGGCCGGACGGCGGTTGATCTCCTGCGCGCTTGCTTTCCTGGCGGCTCCATTACCGGGGCGCCTAAGGTGCGCGCCATGGAGATCATCGAGGAGTTAGAGCCGCACCGTCGCGGCGTCTACTGCGGCGCCATCGGTTACCTCGGCTACGACGGCGCAATGGATACCAATATCGCCATCAGGACGCTGGTCCACTCAGGTGGGACGACAAGGCTGTGGGCAGGTGGCGGCATCGTTGCGGACTCAGATCCCGAGTCCGAGTACCGCGAGACCCATCACAAGGCCGCGCCCCTGCTCGATTTGCTGGAGCGCATGCGTCTGGGCCATGTCGGGAGTTGAGGCGATGTCTGTCAGAGCGCATCCCTGCTGACGTGTCTCGAGGAGAGATGATCGGGTTCGCATGGGCGATATCGACCGATCTTCCTATCCTGCTCCATCGACTTGAAGTCGGATGAGGGCACGACCTCGATATCCCCGTCGAGGGCTTCGCTCAAGCGCTCGGCCATGGGCTTGAAGCTCGACGCGGCCAAGGCCCGTCTGGGCCGCCATCGGTCTTGGGGAAAAGTGGAGAGGATCCGCCGCGGGGCTGTTGCGGCTCGCTGCGCGCTCTACTGGTTCTCGAAGCAGGCAATGCCTGTGCGCGTCTTCAGTTCCGAGCAGGTCGTCATGTAGGAGACGCTGTTGTTCTTGTGGATGCGGACGACCTGGCGCTCACCATTCTTGCAGGCGACGGCCACCAGCGTGTCGCCACTCGACGCGGTACCTATGGGTTGGGTCCGGTCGATTGCGTCGCAGCTCACTCCGGCGCGCGCCAGCACGATCTCAAATGCTTGTAGCGCCAGTTGTGCCAGCGCAGGCGTTGCGGCCAGTGCGAGTCCCATCCAGGCGACCCGCATGGCTGCTTGCGGAAAGGAGATGGAGTTCTTTTTCAATTGCTTACCTCGACGCCCGCTCTGTGCCTTGCCCGCTCCATAACGAACAGAGCGCATGTCTTCCGCGTGCTTCGGACTGCTCGCGGGCATTCGCCGCCCGGGTCTGATCAACGGCATTCTGCTGTCATTGTCGGGGCGGCGGATGGCGGCAGTGTTTCGCGAAGGAGGCAAGGCTCACACAAATCGGCGGGCTTTGCACCCAAAATTCACGTCATGTCCTTGGCGTTTGCTGGAAGCCCTGGCTACATAAAACCGATAGGTGGTGAGGTCAAAGCACTAAGGCCCGGTGAAATTCGAGCAGACCACTTGGCGCTGCGATGTGATCGCAGCCTCCATCAAGGCTGGTCGGCTCCCGCCCTTAGCGCATCTGAAAGCGATGTTCTATTTCCGCTCCGTTCGAAGAGACATGGGTTTCTTCGGTTGGGAGACTGACCAACCTGTACGCAGAAAGTGACCATCAACAACTCCCCCCCTTTCGCAAAGGGGGGGCAGTGGGATTTCGAGCGGTGTTCGTCTTCTGGAGCTTGTCCTTCGCGCTTTCGTTTCAGTGGTGGAGTTCTACCGAAAGGGGCGGCAAACAAGCTGTCAACCTCTTGTGTTACCGTTGCACCACACCGCAGCCGCTCGGTGGGAGCGGCGCCCCGCCGCGACGAGTTCGCAGACGGCTGCGGCCTCTGTATCCATGCTTTGGGGGGCGGACATCACGGCATGAGCCTTCGCGTGGCCTTGGCCGCATCCGCCGGACGATTCGTGCTTACCAGCAGTCCCTCGGCGTGCCTTGGGCGTGCAGCCCAGAGCCGCCAACTGCCGAAGCCAGGATGAAAGGGACCGCCCCAGATCAAGTCCTGGGATGGCCTGCTTGGCGGGCAGTGAGCGAGGGTGTGAGTTCCGCCCGCCCTGTGACGGCAGCGGTTGGTCAACGCCCGCAGCATCTCGGACAGAGCCGGAGTAAGATCGAGTCGCCTGGCATCCGCATTGCGTGCTTCTGTTGTCAGGAATTCTTTCGCGTCCGCGTGGTCAGTGATATCTACACGGGCACCGAGCCGATTACGCTCAAAGACGGAGCCAGTCGGTTTCCCCACTGGAAGCGACCGAGAACCCAAAATGAAAAGAGTTCTGCACATGCACAACGATCGTCATTCTCGTCCCTGGCTCGAAGACTTTGCGCGCGCGCTCATCCACAAGGGCACCGACGCCCGGCGTTTGCTCGAGGCGGATTTCGATGGCTGGAGCCATACGGGCGATGAGTCGGCAGAGGGTCCGTCCCGGTTGGAGGCGCGCATTCGCAGTCTCTTCAGCGGTTTCGCCGCTGCGACCTTCACGAATCCTGCGCTCAACGGCAGCTTGCTCGCACGCGATCGTCGCTGGGGCTGAGCCAGGGTTGCGCGATTGGTGGGAGCGGCGCCCCGCCGCGACGAGTTTGCGAGCCGCTCTGACGCCTCTTCCCTGATCCGGGCTGCCGGAATCGCGCCTGCATGCTCGTTAGCGAGGACGCTGTGGTCGAGCATCCGTTAACTGCTTGCGGCTGTTCGGGCTGCGCGATCTGATCGTCTCAGTCCCAAGAAGTCTGTCCGACTTGGGGGGAGTTCATCCTAAGAAGCTGTCTGGAAACTCCTAGGGAGGCCCCCGCCTCAGACCGACGAGTCATGCCACCGGGATCGCTATCGGGATCGGAATCGCTATCGTCGGTTCGATCCCGATCCCGATCCCGATCCCGATCCCGATCCCGATCCCGACGGCCTTGGATGGTCGGACACTTCATCTAAATTTGACTCATCTGCGAGCATTTTGCGCCCTCAAGGATCCTAGGAGCCTGTCCGACTTAGGATGAATCGGCTGCGGAATCGGGAGAACGGTCCCTTTCGCCCCGCTTTTTCGTTACATAGAACCACTATGCGCCTCAAAACCGGAACGAAATGGCCTCGCTCTCCCACTTCCTCGCTTCGATCCCCCCAAGTCGGACAGGCTCCTAGGGGCCTCTACGATGATTTCCAGACAGCCTCTAAGAAGCTGTTTGGAAACCCCTGGTTCAAGCCAGTCGGTTAGCCATCAGTTTGATCATCGACAAATAAATCCAGGTTTCGCTGGTTGTCATCAGGCGCTCATAATCCTTGCTGAGGCGTCGGGAATGGTTGATCCAAGCGAATGTTCGCTCGACCACCCAACGCCGGGGCAGCAAGACGAACCGGCGGCTTTCCTTGGGGCGCAAGACGACCGACAGGACGAATTGGAAGCGGCTCGCTACCCATGCGACCAAGCGCCCACTGTAGCCGCCATCGACCCAGATCTTGCGCAATTTTTTGCAATGGCCGGGCAGGTGTCGCAGGAGCATGCGTGCACCGTCGCGATCCTGGACGCTGGCCGCCGTGACCAGCACCACCAGCAACAGTCCCAGGGTATCAACCAGGATGTGGCGCTTGCGTCCATTGATCTTCTTGCCGGCATCGTATCCGCGCTCGCCCGGCGTGGCGGTTGCCTTCACGCTCTGGCTGTCCAGACAGCCGGCGGTGGGGTGTTTGTGGCGCCCAAGCCGTTGGCGCAGACGCGCCCGCAGGGTGTCGTGGAGGCGCACCCAGGTTCCATCGCGACGCCAGCGGCGAAAGTAATAATACACGGCGGTCCAAGGCGGGAAATCACGCGGCAATTGGCGCCACTGACAGCCGGTCTTGAGCACATAGAAGATGGCGTTCAGGATCTGGCGCATGCTCAGGGTGCGCGGTCGGCCCACTGATGATTCGGGCAAGAGGGACTTGACGGCATTCCACGCCCCGTCGCTCAGATTACTCGGATAACGTTTCCGGCGGTTTTTTTGCGCATTTCGATAACTTACATATAAAAATCAATATATTAAAATTTTTCCTGAGAATTTCCAAACAGTTTCTAAGAAAGTGACCATCAACAACTTCCCCCCTTTCGCAAAGGGGGGCTCGGGGGGATTTCGGGCGGGATCGCTCGTATCGGGAAACAATTAATGGGCGCTTTCTAAGATCCGAATAGACTCCTAGGGCCACTCCTTGGCCAGGAAGCCGACCCCGATGACCTGGGCCATCTGTGGCTCCCGGTGTTGCGTGAGAGCGAGCAGATAGCACATGCTTACCGACACCGACACCGACCACCGATCGAAACCGTCCCCATCTGCCCTTATCCTAAGAAGATGGCAGTCGATGATCCCTCCGACCTGATTCCCAAGCTCGACGAGGTCCTCTTCCTTCCGCTCGGCGGTGTCGGCGAGATCGGGATGAATCTGGCCCTTTACGGGCACGACGGCGCTTGGGTGATCGTCGATCTCGGCATCACCTTCGGCGGTGACGACTTCCCCGAGCAGCGGGTGATGATGGCGGATCCGAGCTTCATCGCCGCTCGCCGTGAGCGCGTCTCGGGCATTCTGCTGACCCACGGACACGAAGACCACATCGGCGCCTTGCCCTATCTCTGGCGTCGGCTGCGCTGTCCGATCTATGCCACGCCCTTCACCGCCGCACTGGTGCGCTATCGGCTCGCGCAGGCCGGCTTGGAGGACGCCACCGTCGAAGAGGTCAGCTGCGGTGAGCGCTTCCAGATTGGCCCCTTCGGTGTCGAGTATATCGGCATGACGCACTCCATCCCCGAGCCCAACGCCATCCTGCTGCGCACCGCGGCCGGTGCGGTTCTGCACACGGGTGATTGGAAGCTGGACGACCGTCCCGTGGTCGGCCGCCGCTACGATGCCGCTCGTCTCAGCGCCCTGCGGCGCGAGTCCTTGCTGGCGCTGGTCGGAGATTCCACCAATGCCGTGGTCCCCGGAACCACGGGGTCGGAGGGTGACCTCTTCGAGCCGCTGCGCGAGCTGGCGGAGCAGGCGACCGGCCGTGTCGTGGTGACCAGCTTTGCGAGCAATGTCGCGCGCCTGGTGACGCTGGCGCGGGTGGCGGAGTCGGTCGGACGGCGCTTCGGCGTCGTCGGTCCGGCGATGGAACGCATGGTCGCCGTGGCGCGCGGGACTGGCTACTGGCCGGAGGATCTGCCCGAGCTGGTGGACGCGCGTCATCTGGGCTTCTTACCGCGCGAGGAGGTCTTCGCCGCCTGCACCGGCAGTCAGGGTGAGCCAGGCTCGGCCCTGATGCGCATGGCTGCGGATCGGCATCGCGACCTGCTTCTGGATCACGGCGACAGCGTCATCTTCTCGTCCAAGCTGATTCCAGGGAACGAGCGCTCGGTCGAGCGCCTCCAGGCGCGCTTGCGCGCGCTGGGCGTCGAGGTGACGACCGACACGGATGCGGAGATCCACGTCTCCGGACACCCAGCGCAGGGGGATCTCGCCCGACTCTATGGCTGGATTCAACCGCCGCTCCTCATCCCGGTGCACGGTACCCCCAGGCATCTGGCGGCCAATGCGGCCGTTGCCAAGTCCTGCCATATCCCCCAAGTCCGACTCATGGCCAACGGCGACCTGTGCCGACTGACGCCGCAAGGCGCACAACTGCTCGGCAGCGTGGAGAGCGGACGCTTGTCGCTGGGCGAGGATGGTCGGCTCGTCCCTGTATCAGGTGACTTGCTCGAGGAGATGCGGGGCAAGGCGCATTGAATCTTGATCACAAGCAAGGAGACAGACTGAGCGCATGACGAATCAGGAAGAGCGCGACCTTGAGCGTGCGCAGACGCCCCGGTCATCGGGGCGAGATGATTTCAGGCGGCCGCCGAGCCTGCGCAACGCCGAGGGCGCGCTGCGGACCGTCGGCTTCGAGCTGGAGTTCTCTGGGCTCTCGCTTGATGAGGTATCGTCAGCGCTCCGGTCGGCGCTGGGAGGGGAGCCGCAGACCCTTTCGGTCGCCGAGCAGCAGCTGGAGGTCGAGGGGCTCGGGCGCTTCAAGGTCGAGCTGGACTGGAGCTACCTCAAGCGCAAGGCCGCGCAGGCGGCCGAAGCCGACTCAGAGACCGACTGGGTCGACCTCTTGAGCCAGGCGGCCGCGTTCCTGGTGCCCACGGAGGTGGTGTGCCCGCCTATTCCTATCACGGAGCTGGCCGTCCTGCACCCCATGACCAAGGCGCTGCGTCAGGCCGGGGCGGTCGGGACGGAGGAGTCGCTGCTCGCGGCCTATGGCGTGCATATCAACCCCGAGATCCCGCGGCTCGATGCCGAGACCCTCGACGCCTATCTGCGTGCCTTCGCGCTGCTGCAATGGTGGCTGGTCGAGGCCCACGAGGTCGACCTGACACGCAAGGTCAGTCCCTACATCGACCTCTACTCCGAAGCCTATATCGTCCAGCTCCTGTCGCGTGAAACGCCCGACCTCGACCAGATCTTCAATGACTATCTGGAGCATAACGCCAGCCGTAATCGCTCCTTGGACATGCTGCCCTTGCTCGCCGAGCTGGACGCGGAGCGGGTGCGCGGCGCGGTCGATGATCCCAAGATCGGCGCGCGTCCCACCTTCCACTACCGTCTGCCCAACTGCCAAATCGAGCGCCCCGACTGGTCGCTCGCGGCCTCCTGGAACCGCTGGTGCGTCGTCGAGGATCTGGCCCATCGCCCCGCAGACCTGCACGCCCTCGGCGGTGAATTCCTGGCGGCTGCCTCGCGCCCCATTCTGGGCGTCAGTCGAAGCGATTGGGTAGAGAGGATGGAGACATGGCTGAAAGACCGAGGATTGGTATAACGGGCAACGGCAGGCGCTGGGCGCCGGCCTGGTGGTGCGCGCGTCTCGCCGTCCGACTCGCCGGCGGTGTGGCCGAGCGCATCAGCGTGCGTCATCCGCCGAGCGGTAAGCCCCTGAGCGCCCTCATCATCGGGGGCGGCAACGACATCAGCCCGGAGCATTATCAGGGAGACATCCTCGAAAAGGTCAAGACGGATCCTGAGCGCGACGCGCTCGAGATGGCGTGGATCCGCCAAGCGCTTGACCAGCGTACCCCCTTGCTCGGCATCTGCCGCGGCGCCCAGCTCATCAATGTGGTTCTGGGGGGGAGCCTGTATCAGGACATTCGCCCTCTGCGCAAGCTGACCAAGAATCGCCCCGGTTTGCTGCCGACCAAGCAGGTCAGGCTGAGCCCCGACGCCCGGCTGGTCGCGATCTGCGGCAAGGCCCGCTTGGCTGTCAACAGCCTGCATCATCAGGCCGTGAAGGACCCCGGCGAGGGTCTCCGCGTCGTCGGCTGGGACCTGGATCACCTCGCCCAGGCCATCGAGAGTACCGACGCCCGGCCAATCTTGGGCGTCCAGTGGCACCCCGAGTACCTCTTCTACCTCCCCTCGCAGCTCGCCCTCTTCCGCTGGCTCTTGAGCGCCGCGGCATGATCACCTCCTACCTGGTCCTCTTCGGCTCCGCCTTCCTCGCCGCGACCATCCTGCCCTTCTACTCCGAGGTCGTGCTCTTTGCCCTGCTCCGCGAGGGCGGGGACCCCGCCGCCTTGGTCATCACGGCCACAGTGGGAAACACCCTGGGCGCCGTCGTCAACTGGCTCCTCGGGCGCTATCTGCTGCACTTTCGCGACCGCAAGTGGTTCTACTTCAGCAGCACGCAGATCGACCGTGCGCAACGTTGGTTCCAGCGCTACGGCTATTGGACGCTCCTGCTCGCCTGGATGCCCGTCGGCGGAGATGCCTTGACGCTCATCGCCGGCATCATGCGTGTTCGGCTCTGGGTCTTTCTCATGCTGGTGGCTACGGGCAAGGGGCTGCGGTATCTGTCGGTGGTGTATTTGAGTGCTTGGTCGCCGATCTGAGTCGACAGCGGATTTGGCGTCAAGAACTCCATCGAGCGCAGATTCGGACGATGATTTGACGTCTGCTCTCGCAGATCGCATGACCCGTAAGCCGCTCCGCCTTGCCTGATTTCGAGGGGCAGGGCATTGAGAATCATGGATGTGTCCGTTGCTGATCGTTGCGCTCAGCGCTTGACCGTGTCCGTGAATGTTGCGCCGAGCTGAGTGCGGATCTGCTGGCGTACCTGGGTCGATAGGTAGAGACGGTGGATGTCCACCCGCTCGTCGACCTTGGTCATCGCGGTCGGTGCATCCAGGTGGCCAAGCCGCTGGGCCAGGACGATCAGACCGAGGGTGCCGCTGGGGCGCAAGCCCAGTTGACTGGCTCTGCTCCGCGCAGCCTTGTCATCGATGGCAACCAGATCGATCCCCTGCTCGCGCGACAGGACCATGGCTTCCAACTCCCCCCCCCCCCGGTGCAGAGCGCCGACTGCGCCGTGAACGAAGGCCTCACCGACCTCGGACAATTTCCGGCATTCGATGAAATCGGGCAGATCCAATCCGGTCTCGGCCACTACGGCGGGCGGGGCGAGCACCGGCGAGAAGCAGCTCCGCAGCAACGAAAGCAATTCGACCTTCGCCAGGAAGATCAAGGGGCTCGCATTGGTAACCAGTCTCAAGGGCGCTGCTCCACGAGTTCATCGACGAGGCGCAGGTCTTGCTGCACGGTTTCGTCCGCGACGATGAAGCCGTGACCGAAGTGCTCCTTGAGTCGGTCGTGGAATTCCTCATAGCCAAGGCCCGCGAGGGCCGCAGCGGCGGCGAAGCTGACCTGGTGCGCATGGTAGAGACCGGCCGCGAGGAAGAAGTTGCTAGCGCCGCTCCCGAGGGTTTCCAGTGCCGGGGCGAAGTCCGGGCTGATGGTTGGTGTGGGCATGGTCGGGTTCCAGGCTTGGTTAGCTGCATCGGATACTTGCGTTGGTCGGATTCGTCGCTGCCGTCTAGGAGCCTGTCCGACTTAGGGGCAGCGCGCCGACTTTTTTTCGGTGTGGCAGCTGTGGGCTTGATGGCCGACGGTGCTCGGGATGTGGCTCTGGCGGCCATCGGTGTCGATGGCATTGCACATGGTCTTGGCGTCGATGGCCAGCCCCTCGTCGGTGCTGGCCTGCTGGGCGTTCCAGCATTGCAGGGCAAGGTCCAAGGCCTGCGGGTCCACTCGGGTGAGCACCTCGCGGATGACGGTGCGACTGGGGACGGCGTAGTGCCCGTTGCGGTAGCAACAGCGAAAGCGTGCCCGCGCCTTCTGGCTCAGGTCTTTGGCCCACAGGCTGATGGCCTTGTAGCCGTGCATCCCGCATAGGGTGGCGCCCGCGGCGATGGCCAGCACCGTTGCGAGGGGATGGCGACGTCCCTGGCCGCGGCGCGGATCGGGGATGTCGGCAAAATAGGTGGGTAAAGAGACCATGTGCTCGGCGCTCAACATGAGTTTGGGGGCTCCGTGACGATACTGAGGGTCGAGAACAGGACGCGACAGGTAGGCTTGGGCGTTGGCCTGCAGAGGGCGGACAAAGACATGCTTGGCGCTACTCGGCGCGGCGCTGTAGCCGTCGCGGGTGCGTCGATAACCGCAGGTGTCACCGACATAGCGCCAATTGGCGGCGCGGTAGATGGTGCCGCGAAAGCGCTGCGGATCGACGAAGGTCTCCAGCAACAGCAGCGGATAACCGAAGCGCGCGCGCCAGTCCTGAGCCAGGCGTCGCTCGCTCAAGGCCAGCACCCGCGAGGCGAGGTTCGGGACGTGATGCTCGGGCAGGATTAGAAACCGACTGTTGTTGGCGATCAGGTGCAGGCGGTCGTATTGGTAGCGAAAATCCCAGCCGATCCAGGCGTCGCGCGCCGCGCATTTCCAGGCCGCTGCCGAGAAGCTCAGCAGGGCCAGCCACTGCTCCTTGTAGGTGGCGACATACCAGAGGGTGTGGCCGATCTTCGGCAAGGCCCCCAGGTAGTGATGGGCCGCCATCAGCTCCTTAAAGCGCGCCTCTTCATGCACCTCAACGCCTTCGACGACAATCTCTCGCAGGTTCACGTGCCAGGCCTCTCATCGGGGGAACGCTTGGTGTTATATCCTGAGGGGCGGGCGTTGTCCAGGATCGAGGGCAACTCGATGTCGTGTCAGGAGATCTTGGTTAGCCTGGTTCGCCCTGTCCGTCGGCTCAACACCTATCGGTTTCCCGAAATCAACCGGAACAGCCGCTCCAAGCCTGCGTAGCCAGGCCATCCTGGCCTGGTTTGCCAGGGCTGGAAGCCCTGGCTACATAAAACCGATAGGTGGTGAGGTCCGTCGGACGGAGCGATGACGTCTGATCCTATCAGGGTTCGTGGACCACCTGAGTTCGCAATCGATGCTGCGCTCCAGTGGTCTGCGCATGTGACGACTTATTTACCAAAAGGCGATGGGCGGCCCGCGATGCTCGCGGGCGCTACCCTGGCGTTCTTGTGGGCAGGCTGTCAATAGGCAGGGATCTTGTTTTGTCCGGACCCAGGCTCGGACGGGTAGGTCTGCTCGCCCTGTGGCGCCTTTTGTCGGGATTCTTGCTCGGGGTCTGCAGAGGACGTTTCGAGCAGGAAGACGAGCATAAGGGTCAGAAAAACGCCAATAACGATCAGGATGTCGCGTTTGATCAGAAACACGGATGTTCCCCTAGGAGATGGTCGAGGTCGAAGAGGCGTTACTTCGCGCCTATACCTTGGGGCTCAATAGCAACAGAGTCCCGAAATGCACTCAGTCCAGGTTGTCCGCCCATTTCCCGATCTTTCGATGGGGCTGGGGGCGCAGCCGCCCAACTGGCGGTCCTGTGACTCATGCTTACTCGCTTGTTCGCTCACAAGCATACCCACTTCCCTGCAGCTCACAAAGTCCATTGCTGGCCGAGGGCGTGACCACAATTGATGCCTGGTGTCGGTGGGGCCGAGGCAGGAACGGCAACCAAAGGGTGCAGGTTGGGTTTCGCACCTCGGCCCGACCTAGAGCCGCTGGCTGGCGCGCGTCGCTGATGGTGGTACCCGCTGGCCGATGCCGTCGTGCCTTGGCCTTCAGGATGCGCATGCCTCCGACCTGGCGACTGCCATTCGCGAAAACAACCAGGGCGCATCAGCTGGCGCGTCGTGTCGGGACCACGCGCGCTCGCTGCTCGGCGTCTAAGCTCTGCAAGTGTCGGGGCGCGGCTTGCTTGAACGCAGTAGTTTGTTTCTCCGAGCGTGGCCGCACGCTCCTGAGTACAGGCGATCGGCGAATTTGATGATCAAGACTTGAGGAGATCAAAAGTGAGTAAAACGACAACAACGACGGTTCCCAAGCTTCCCTTCGGTGACTTGCTGGACAAGTGGGGCTGGCTGGTTGGCTTCGGCGTGGTCTCGACCCTGCTCGGTGTCGCGGGGCTGGGAATGACCTTCGGGCTGACCCTGGCTGGAGTGCTCTTTTTCGGGGTGCTCTTGCTGATTGGCGGCGTGCTCCAGCTTTTCGATGCCTTCAAGTACAGCGGCTGGAAGGGCTCCTTGCTGCACGCGGCGATCGCCTTGGTCTACATCTTGGCTGGGTTTCTTATGATCGTCGATCCAGCGGGGGCGGCGGTGGCGCTGACATTATTCCTGGGCTCCGCACTCATCGCGGCCGGTGTGCTGCGCGTCGTGATCTGTGCTCAGCATCGGGATCAGCCGGGCTGGAAGTGGACGGCTGCCGGGGGGCTGGCATCCGTTGCGCTGGGTACTGTGATCCTGATCGGCTGGCCGGTCTCCGGCTTGTGGGTGATTGGCCTCTTCATCGCGATCGAGCTGCTGATCAACGGCTGGACGGCGATCTTTCTCGGCCTCGCCGCGCGTCGTGCCAAGCGGGCGCGGGACGCCGGAAGTGCTGAGGTGGTTGCCTAAGAGGACATCCGCTCCGCGGCGGCCGACAGGATGGCGTCCAGTCGACCGCTGCGGCACTCAGCCTAGGCGCTGCTTGCGGATGGCTGCCCGGCCTTGACGACGTACTTGCGCTCGTGGCTGAGGCCCATGTAGAGGGCAATGCACATGGCCAGGAGGACCAGCGTGAAGGGTAGTCCCACGGTGATCGCCGCGGCCTGCAGCGCGCCCAAGGCGTCGGCGCCGCCGCCGAACAGCAAGACCGCCGCAATGACGCCCTCCATGGTTGCCCAGAAGATCCGCTGTGGTACTGGAGCATCCAGTTTGCCCCCGGCGGTGATGCTGTCGATGACCAGCGACCCCGAGTCCGATGAGGTGATGAAGAACACCAGCACCAGGACGATGGCGAGCACGGAGCTTATGGTGGCGAAGGGCAGATTGGCGAGCATCTGGAAGAGCGCGAGTGAAACCTCGGAGACGCCATCGGCCAGCTCGCCGACGCCAGCCTGCATCTGCTCGATGCCCAGGCCGCCGAAAGCGCTCATCCAGACGATGGTCACCAAGGTGGGGACCAAGAGCACGGCGGTGATGAACTGGCGCACCGTGCGGCCTTTGGAGACGCGCGCGATGAACATGCCGACGAAGGGCGACCAGGAGATCCACCAGGCCCAGTAGAAGACCGTCCAGCCGTGATAGAACTTCTGGTCATCGCGTCCGATCCAGTTGCTCAAGGGAATCAGGTTTTCGATGTAGTCGATCGCAGTGGCGCCAATCATGCCGAAGATCCCGAAGCCCGCGCCAACCAGGATCACGAACAGCAGCAGCGCCAAGGCCAGGAGCATGTTGAGGTTGCTCAGGAGCTTGACGCCGCCGTCGAGCCCGCGGATCACGGAGATGATCGCCACGGAGGTCACGCCGATGATGATGGCAATCTGGAGGTTGATGGTGTTCGGCAAATCGAAGAGATAGTGCAGTCCACTTGCGGCCTGCTGAGCACCGAAGCCGAGCGAGGTCGCCAGGCCGAAGATGGTCGCCATGACGGCGACGACATCGATGACGTGCCCGAACCAGCCCCAGGACTTGTCCTTGATGAAGGGGAAGAAGGCCGAGCGGATCGTGAGCGGCAGGCCCTTGTTGTAGGTGAAGAAGGCGAGCGAGAGGCCGACGACTGCGTAGATGGCCCAAGGGTGCAGGCCCCAATGGAACATGGTCGCCCCGAGTGCCATCTTGGCTGCTTCTTCGGTGCCGGGCTCCACGTTGAGCGGCGTCCCGTACCAGTCGCTGAAATAGGCCGCGGGCTCGGCGACGCTCCAGAACATGAGGCCGATGCCCATGCCGGCCGCGAAGAGCATGGCAAACCAAGAAGTGAGCGAGAACTCGGGCTTGGCGTCCTCGCCGCCGATGCGAATGCTGCCAACGGGGAGCAGGACGAGGACGGCGCAGAAGATGACGAAGATGTTCCCGGCGACCAAGAAAAGCCAGTCGAAATTGTCGATGGACCAGCCTTTGGAGCCATCGAAGGCTTGCTTGGCTTCACCCGGGAATACCAGGGTGCCGATGACAAAGGTGAGCACCAATAGGCCCGAGATGATGAAAACCGGGTTGTGCAGATCCATACCCCAGGCGCGGATATTGTCCTGCCCGGTCTCGTAGTTGGTGTTGTAGCGATCTGGCATAAGGCGACTCCAGTGCTGCTAGTTGGAAGATGCTCGACACCGACCGGATGAGGTCGGGGATCCAGATGGATGCCGTCACTCTCGCGACTCGGCGATGTGGCAACGCCTTCCGTGGTCAGAGCGCACTGAAGACAAGAAGCGAGCCGGAAAACGGTCACTCGATCGTTTTCGCGGGCTCGCGCTGAGTTGCCTTGCGGCAGCCTTCGAAGAGTTGTCGTGGAATCGGCCGAGACCGACGATTGAGACGAAGACAGACAGCCTCTGGCGGATGCGCCGCCAGAATCGAAATCGCACGAGCTGCTGGGCCGCGCAAAGCCGGCGTGAGCAAGCGTCAGTGTCACTCGACCTTTTTCACCCTACAGGGGCGAACTCTTTGCTGCAACCTAGGGCGCGGCACGGCGCTGACTCAGTCGAGCGCAGTGCCTAGTGGTCTTGAGTGAAAGTCCTAATACTGTTTCTGGGCGATCGATGGCATCCTACTCATCTGTCTTGAGTTTCGC
>NZ_JAAIJR010000079.1 GCF_010915725.1 Thiorhodococcus mannitoliphagus | reverse complement strand
GGGGGGGGGCGGCGCGGCGCGGCGTGCGGGCGGGGGGGGGGGGGGGGGGGGGGGCGCCGCTCCCACCAACACTCATGACAGCCCCCGTCTGAAGCGGATGGGCGCGAAGGCGTGGCCATCGCCGGAGAAGTAGCGCGAGAAGCCTTCGTAATACTGTAGACGCATCACCTGGATCATGACGATACCGCCCTCGAGCACCAGGACGAAGACGTTGCCGAGGATAACCGTCAGGATGTGCCCGAAGGTGCCCATCATCCCCGCCAAGGTGAAGACGGCGATCGACAGGGCGACGTGGTTGAGGCTAAAGGCGGCGACCCGGAGGAAGGACAGGGTGTTGGAGACGTACCCGATGACGGTCTCCAGGGTTTCGATGAAGACCACCAGGATCTTCTCGCCGACCGGCGCCTTCTGATGTCTCCAGCTATGCGCGGCCAGGGCGCCGAGCGAGAGGACGATGAGCACCATCGGCATCACGCCAAAGCCTTTGCCTTGGCTGAGCTGCAGACTCCCGGCGATCAGCGCCAGATAGAAGACCAGGTTGACAACACCGTGGTGCCCGAAGACGGCGTCCGGCCAGTTGCGAATCGCGAGGCGATTGTAGATGGCCAGCAGACAGGCGACGGTGAGAAAGACCACGCCCCAGCCGAGCGCGATGCTCAGCATGAGCAGCGGGTCGCTGAGCGGGCTCATCCACAGCGCGGGCAGGACGTGTTCGTAGCCGAAGATGCTGCCGTAGAGGAAGCCGAAGCCGATCGACGCCAGGCCGGCCATGAGCCCGAAGGGCCAGAAGCGGCCGAGCTTGCCCCGAAACCACCAGGCCGCGCCGGCAATGACGGCGCCCTGGCCGACGTCACCGAACATGCTCCCGAACATGAGCAGGAAGGTCAGGGCGAAGAGGGGCGTCGGGTCGACCTCGCCATAGGCGGGAATGCCGTATTGATTGACCAGCATGGCGAATGGGGTGAGCCAGCGGCTCTTCACCGGCACCGTTGGCACCAGAAGACGCTCCTCGGGGCGCGGGTTGCGCACCGTCAGCTCGAAGGCGCCGTTCAAGGATTCGCTCAGGCGTTGCCGCAATGCCTTGACTGCCCGCGCCGGTACCCAGCCGGCGAGGTGCGCCAGGTGGCCGGCGCTGCGCAGCGATGGGTCGAGCGCGACCAGCGGCTCAGCCAGCATGAGGGTATGGCGGGCGTCCAGGAGTTGGTCTCGGTAAGGCGCGGCCCAGGCCTCCAGGGTCGCCCGCAGCGCCTGGCGCTGCTCGGCGATGCTGTGGCGCTTGGCGTCGAGATCACGCTGCAGCTCGGCGGGCTCGCGGTCCAGCTCCTCGGGTATCGGCAGGCTCTGGAAGCCGGCCGCGGCCAGCACGGGGCCGAGCTTGCTCTCCTTCTCTCCGGTGGGGCCGAGGATGACGACATGCGTGATGTCGCCAAGCTGCATGTAGCTGTGTAGGAGGTAGCCCGCCAGACCGACCGCGCCTTCGAGTCGGCGCAGGTTCTCGCGCGGGACCATGCCGACGTAGATGTCCAGGAAACGGGTCTTGCTCCGCAGCATGCCCAAATCGATGTTGAGATGCGCGAAGTTCTGCAGCGCGGCCTGCTGCTCTCTGACCAAGCGCTCCTGATCATCGAGTCGGCGCAAGTCCTCTTCGTAGCTCGATGCCTCTTCCCAGCGCTTGCCGAGCCAGTCGTTGAGGGCGCCGAGTTCGTCGACATCGACGACGCGGATCTGGCCGATCGCCGTGGGCGGCTCGATGGGGATGAGTCGCGTGATCTTGTCCAACCGTGTGTGCGCTTGGCTGTAGAGGTCGCGGTAGGCGCGGCCGGGCAGGGCGGAGAGCTGGGTCTCGGTGGGCGGACGGTCGTCCGGATGAAAGCTCTCGGTCTCGGCCAACGCCAGGGACGCCTGCGGCAAGGCCTCGGTCAGCGCCAGCAGGCGGACATGCTTCATTGGCATCGGCCTCAACATCGCGGGGTCTCCAGGGCAGGGGTCAGGTTGAGGTTTGGGTCATCGCGGAGACTTGTTCATGCGGCCTGGTGCGCATCCCAGGCACAGGTCGGCTCGATCAGCTCGAGCGCAATCTGGACGGTTGTCTCCGGGAACTGCAAGAGCTGGCCCTGCACGGCGGCGAACAGCAGCATGAGGTCGGTCTCGCGCAGCATCAGATAGGCCAGCGCGCGGGCCACGCCGGATTGACTGCGTGCAAGCACCCAGCGCATCTCATCGGAGGTATGGCGTCCGATGCGCTGCTGGACCTCGGCGATGGTCTTGCTCTCGGCCACCACGGCGTCGAGCGGCTCGGGTAGCGCCTTCAAGACCTGCTCGAAGGTCTCCAGATTGACCAGCTGCAGGAGGCGCTCGCGCGTCAGCAGGCGCATGGAGGGCACGAGCCAATAGTAGGTCTCCGAGGGCGAGAGCTGATAACAGAAACGAAAGCGCAGCAGCCACAGCAGCGCGATCCGATCCAGCTCGGCGCCCAGCAGGCGTCGCAGCGAGGCGAGATGGTCGTTGCTGAACGCCATGATGCGCCGCACCAGGCCGACGTAGTAGCGCTGGTCGATCGCGGCCTCCAGCGCAAAGGGGTCGCGCTGCTGCTCGTAGACCTCGCGCGCCTGACGCGCGATGTGGCGGTGCGGGCCGGCCTCGAGCTGGCGCAGCAGTTCCAGGACGTTCTCCGCGCGCAGCAGCTCCTGGCCGGAGAGGTGGATGTCGCTCGGCAGCTCGAAGAGGTTCTCGCGGATCTCTTGCGGATCCAAGTCGTAGAGCTTGCCGCGAATCAGGGTCTTGAGGTTGGAGAGCCCGTACTTGCGGCCCCAGTCCAAGACCAGCCCGCGCGCGTCGGCGTTCATTGGCCGAATCAGGATCCGCAGCTCGGTCAGCAGCAGGTGGATGAGACTCTGCTCGATGGCGCGACTCCTGGCCGCGTTGGTCGGCTGGTCGTCGAGCAGCGGCGCGAGGCCGAATGCGTCGGAAAGGGATTGCAGCGAGCGTTGCGAGAGGCCCCTCATGAGGGGCACGTCGAACAGCCGGGTCGACATCGCCGAGACCAGGGTGCTCAGATAGGCTTGGTCGGCGACGTGGCTCATGCGCGGTCGTCCCTGTGGGCTGGGGTGGTGAACCTCGGCATGCCGGTTGCGCTCAGTGATCGGGCGCGATCAAGACCTGGAAGGCGGCCTCCAGCGCTTCGTCCTCGCGCTGCTCCGCCTGGTCCCGAAGTTGGACGTGCCGTTCGTCGTAGCGGCGGCGCAGCTCCGCGATGTTCTGCTCGGCGCGCTCCTCGGCCTTGGCGATGAAGGCGCGGTGCAAGTCCGGGATGCGGGCGGTGAAGCGGTCGTTCTCTGTCTTGGTGTCGGCGACGGCCTTCTTGATGATGCGGTCCTGATCCTCCTCGGCTTGGTTGGCCAGGTGCTCGGCCCGCATCTCGGCGTCCAGCAATCGCTTCAGGGTGTCATCCATCGTACGGATACCTTCGGCTTAGAAGGGTGCTATCACTTACATTACGATAGGTCGCGACAAAATGCGCGCTGAATCTTGGGCTCAACCCTGCAACCCTGGGGTCAGGTCTCGCATTGTAACGTCGCCCCGGATGCACTATCGTTGTCGCATGGCAAGACCTCTCCGAATCGAGTTTGCGGGCGCGCTTTATCACATCACCTCGCGCGGTGATCGGTGCGAGCCCATCTACGAGGACGAGCAGGATCAGGAAGCCTTCTTAGGTGTGCTCGCGGAGGTGGTGGAGCGGTTCAATTGGCTTTGTCACGCTTACTGCCTCATGACGAACCACTACCACCTCATCGTCGAAACGGTCGAGGGGAATCTCTCGAAGGGAATGCGCCAGCTGAATGGCGTTTACACGCAAGCCTCGAACCGACGTCATGGTCGCGCTGGGCATCTGTTTCAGGGCCGTTTCAAGTCCATCCTCGTCGACAAGGACGCCTATCTGTTGGAGCTGACCCGCTACGTCGTGCTCAATCCGGTGCGCGCGGGGCTGGTCGCGGCACCGGATGATTGGCCATGGAGCAGCTACCGCGCCATGATCGGGATGGCACCGGTGCCGAGCTGGCTGGCGGTGGACGGACTCTTGCGTCAGTTCGGCGAGGTCCGCGAGGACGCCTGTCGCCGTTACCAACACTTTGTCAGCGAAGGCGTGAGCAAGCATGACATCTGGGGCGCCCTTCGCCAGCAAGTCTATTTGGGTGATTCAAACTTTGTGGAGCAGATGCAGTCCCAGGCTCGGATTCGGGGTGACCTACTGTCGGTGCCCAAGGCCCAACGCCGCGCCCCTGCGCCCCCGTTGGCCGTGATTGCGGAGCAGCATGCGGATCGCAACGCCGCCATCCGTGCCGCCTATTCGACCGGCGCTTACAGCTATCGGGAGATCGCGCAGCACTTCGGGATCCATTTGGCGACCGTGGGTCGCGCTGTTCGCGAAGGGTTGCAACGATGTGAGAACTGACCCTCGTCTCCGTTAGCAATCAAAGTTGCAAATGAAAATCAAAAATATCAACTGGAAGAAGAGGTTAGAGCTAAACGTATCAAGTGGCGCTGACCGCGAAGCTAAAGTCACCGACCACCGACCACCGACCACCGACCACCGCCCACCGCCCACCGACCACTACCTTACAGTGGCTTTCGAACTCTGTCCCTGCGGTGCTTGCGCTTCGCCGAACGCCCGCAGGAGCATGGGCGTCAGTGCGTGCATCGGCGCGATGCTGGGCGGCGTGGGCTTGAGTCCAGGTGTGAAGCCTTCCGCCTCGAGCGCCTGGATCAGCTTGGGGCGGCTGGTGATGACGTGGACGGGGACATCATAAGACGCCTCGGGGCCGGTGACGCTGGATGCCGGCTGATGATCCCCGAGGATGATGAGCACCAGATCATCCTTGGCCCGATGCTCCAGAAAGCCGCTGATGACGCTGAAGGCATAGTCGACGGCCTCGACGTAGCTGACCCCGAGATTCAGCCACTCCGGTTTCCTGCGCAGCGACGATTCGGCGCCCTCCGGACCGAAGGGCTGGGGACTCAGTATTGCCTGCCAGTCCGGTTGGTAGGGCGCCACGGGCCGGAAGGGGGCGTGGCTGGTGATGGTGGGGAAGACGACGAAGACTGGGTCGCGGGCCTGTGGGGCGAGTTCTTCTCTGTCCAGGACCGCCAGCGCGTATTGATCCGGGATGCGCCACCAGCCGAATTCAGGTCCGCGATAGTCCAGCCCTTTGGCGTCATAGATCTTGTCGTAGCCATAGAAGGCGCCCTCCGGCCAGGCCATGCGTATACCCGGCATCAGTCCGAGCACGCGGTAGCCGGCGTTGGCGAAGCGGTGGACCAGGGTCTCCCGGTCACGGGTCATGAGCAGCTTGTAGCGGCCGCTGTCCTGGACCTCGATGCCGGAGAGCAGGCTCATGTGCGCTAGCCATGAGCCGCTGCCGAAGGTCGGTGAGGTCACGCGCGCCGACAGGATTTGGCGTCCGGTCTGCGCGACGGTCTCACTCAGATGGCGACGGCTTTGCTCGAGGGCGCGCGCATGCTCTGGACGATCCAGTGTGGTGACGCCGTACGACTCCATGAAGATGAGTAGCACGTCCGCGCCCTCGATCCGGGCGAAGCTGGATTCGGGCAGCGGCGGGGCGCTGAGGTCTGGCTCTGCGTCCGCCCGCATGGCCTCGCCGATGAAGTGGACTTGCTCGACGTAGGTCTGGGTGACCGGCAGCGAGAACCACTTGCGGACGCTGAGGTCTCGGTCGATGCGCCCGGCGACGAAGAGGAGCACCAGCACCAGGCTGACGCCCGTCGTCATCCGGCGCGGCCAGGTGTACCGGAGTGCGGTGACCGTGCGGGCGAGCATCCAGCGAATTCCGAAGAAGAGTGCGGTGAGCCCGCCCACAAGCCCGAGGCCGGCCAGCAGGAGTTGCCGGCCGCTGGCGGCCTGGATGAGCATGGCGGCGACGCCAGGGATGTGGGGGGCGTCCCAGTAGAGGTTGATGCGGCGCCCGTAGAGGGCTGGGGCCGTGACCTCCGCATAGCGGCCAAGGGTCAAGAGCAGCACGAGCGCCGCGAGGGCCGTGAGCGTCCGCCTTGCTGGAGGACGCCCCGCAGCGGTGAAAACGGCCATCAGGAGCACCAGCACCAGGATCTCGATCGAGAGCTGATGGCGCGTCGTGACCCAGGGTGTCGGCCAGACGTTGTAGACGCTGAGAAGGAGATTCAGGCCGTACAGCGCAAAGCCGAGGGCGATCCAGAGGCGCCAGCTAGGACGCGCCAACTCATTCGACATGACGGGTCATCCCGCTGGGTATCAAGGGTCCACTCCCATGCGCTGGCCAGCTGTGGTCTCTGGCTGCTGCCGCCAAAGCCAGCGGAGATCGACGCCGAAGGTGTAAAGGGTGAAGGTGACTGCCAAGGCGGCCAGGGACAGGCTCAGTGGTGGCTGGATTGGCGGTATCAGGCTCAGCAAGAGCGTCAGGACGATGAGGACGCAAAGGGTCTGGCGCCTGCGGCTGGGCGGCAGCGGCTGATCTAGCCAGCTCCAGCGCCGCGCTGCGAGCACGAAGAGATAGCGCGCGAGGCCGGCAATGAGGATCCAGCCACCGGCCTTGTCTTGGCTCCATAGCAGGGCCGCGAGGGTCAAGACCAAAAGGGCGTCTGTTTCCATATCGAAGCGGGCACCGAAGGCACTGGCCCAGCCGCCGCGGCGCGCCAGCCAGCCGTCGAGCCCATCCAGCGCCAGGATGAGTCCGGCGACCAGGGGCGGCAGCCAGGGATTTGCATCCATTGGCTCACCGACCCAGCCGGCGATGAGCGTGGTCAGACCCAAGCGCACCAAGGTGACCTGATTGGCCGCGTGGATGCGCTGGTGTGGTCGGTGAAGGACGAGATGCCCATGGAGCCAAGTCAAGGCGACTGCGAAGAGACAGAGCGATCTCACCGTGGCCCAGCCGCTGAGGGCGAGGTGCGTATTGATCGCATCGCCGCCGACAGCCAAGAGCAGCATCCCGGTCGTCGCGTTGAGGATGCCGCTGCGCAGCAGTGAGGCTCCCGGCCGGGGCATCGGCGGCTGCTGCCTTGCGGGACGGGGATGCATGGCGGCGCGGACTCCTGCTGCAAGATCGATGAGAACGGCTGTTTGTCAGTGCTGGTCGCAGCCCTGATTGGGCGGCGACCGGAGTTGCTGCCGGCTAGGAGCCTGTCCGAATTGGGGGGATCGAAGCGAGGAAGTGGGAGAGCGAGGCCATTTCGTTCCGGTTTTGAGGCGCATCGTGGTTCTATGTAACGAAAAAGCGGGGCGAAAGGGACCCTTCTCCCGATTCCGCAGCCGATTCATCCTAAGAAAGTGCTCATCAATTGTTTCCCGATGCGAGCGATCCCGCCCGAAATCCCCCCTGGCCCCCCTTTGCGAAAGGGGGGAAGTTGTTGGTGGACGCTTTCTAAGCCGGACAGGCTCCTAGAGCTCCGATACCCAGACACCGACGCTGAGCGTTGCTCCAGGCGGCCCCAGGTAGGCGCCGGCGACAGGCGGGACGGACTCCGGGAGCCGCGCCACCGCCATGGCGATATGCTGGGCGCCCGCCATTTCGCCGATCGAGGGATCGAACCCCTTCCAGCCCGCCCCAGGCAAATAGACCTCCGCCCAGGCGTGTGTGGCGCCATAGTTGAATGCCGATGGCTCGGCTTGGAGGTAGCCGCTCACGAAGCGTGCTGCGAGGCCCAAGCAGCGGGCGGCCTCGATGAAGAGTGCCGCAGAATCACGGCAGGAGCCGGTTCCTAGTCTCAAGGTCTCATCGGCCTTCTGGACCCCCGGCTCCTCGCGCAGCTGATAGGACAGACGCTCATGGATGTTGACGCAAAGGCGTTGCAGCAGGGCGTAAGTCTGGATCCGTTCCCCAGGCTTCCAGATGGTTTCCACCCAGGCGCGCAGCGGGTCTTTCTCCCCCTTTGGGGCAGTGTCCATATAGGGCGATAGGACCAGACTGTCTTCGGGTGAATAGGCGAAGGGATAGTCGATCGCCTCGGCAGCGACCAGGAAGTCGAGGGGGGCCTCATTGAACTGCTGAATGATGAGGTCGTTCTCGATGCTGAGTTGACTCGCGGGCGTATCGAAGGTCGCGATCGCCACGGAATTGTCCTCGACATCACGGTGCCAGCGCAGGGTCGCGGAGGGTGTAATGACCAGTTTCGAGGACTCGATCCGGAGGTCATGGTCTTCCCTCGGTCGCAGACGCAGGACGTGCGGTTTGAGCTGTACCTGCCCAGGGAAGCTGTAGTAAGTGCGATGTAGGATGCGATAGCGCTGCATAATTTCACTCGCTCGACGCCTCAACGCGTGTCGCGCCTGCGTCGAAGGGCGCGTCTTGCGCTGGGGCTAGTCGCTGCAATCTGGCCCTGTGTCGATGGGATTCACGGCAAGGCCGCTCCGATGCCAGCCGGGCGCTCAGCGCGGCAGGCAGATGACAGTGAACTGCGTATCTGTTATCGATCGCAAGCGCGGCCTGCGTTGGTGGAAGCGACGCCGCTGGATGAAGCAGCGAATGGCCTCTTTGGCTGCCCCGTTAGGACCGGGCTCATGCTGAGGCGGTCAACGCGAAATCCGAGCATCCAGCGCCTGCTCCTAGGTCGGCTTCACGCGCGACCTGCCCGATCCTTCGTACCGATCGACACGGCGTCGCTCCCCTGCGATTGGCTGCATCGAGCTGGCAGTTCGGGTAAAGACATGGTGCCATGAATCGCTCAGACAACGCTTGGGTAGAGCCCCGTGCTGCTGGTCGTGCAGCGCCAGCGGTCTCCGCCGCGGATGGGCGTCGGAGATGATGCCTGGCATAGCGAGCACCCAGATGGCCCGGACATGCGTCAGCCCAGAGCGCCTCTGATCCCAACCCAGGCCCAACCCGGGTGAATTGTGGGCTAGGTTCCGCCATTCAGCAGCCGAACTGCGGCAGTTGGAACCCTGAAGGCGTAAAGAACGGCAAAGCCTGTTTCATCCGCCTGTTTCACTCAGAAGGTGAGCCAAGGCGCTGAGACAGGGCGTTAATATATTGATCAAACATTGCGAGGAGGGGATATGACTGACGAATGCACCCAGATGCAGCCCTGCGTTCTGGGTTGGCGAGAGTGGCTGGCGCTGCCCGAGCTCGGGCTGCCTCGGATCAAGGCCAAGGTGGATACAGGAGCCCGCACCTCGACCCTGCACGCCTTCTATGTCGATACTTTTCACCACAAGGGCCAGCTCCATGCACGCTTCGGCGTGCACCCGATTCAGCATCGCGATGACATCGTCGTGCATGCGGAGGCGGCCGTGATCGACCGGCGCAACGTGAGCGATTCGGGCGGGCATCGCGAGGAGCGCTATGTCATTCGGACGACCTTGGATCTTGGTGGGCGCCAGTGGCCGATCGAGCTGACCTTGACCAATCGTGAGAGCATGCTGTTTCGCATGCTGTTGGGCCGAACGGCGATTGCGGGGAATGCCCTGGTCGATCCCGCAGGGTCCTTCGTGACGGGACGCGTCCGTTGCCCCTGGCAAGCCTATGGGGCCGGACCTTCGGCAGATCCATCGGACTGATCGCTGCGCGGCTCGGGGACGCGGGATGGATAGACTTCGGGCAGGACCAGCGTCGACCTGATCGGCGATGGCATCCTTGCGTCTCGCATTGACCCCAAGGATTCCACCGCCAGTCCACTGGTTCTGACGATCGTCCAGACGATAAGGCAATGCATGCGGAGCTGAGGCGACACGGCTGCGCTGCTCGCCGGGGTCAATCATCGTGACCAGCCGAGCGCCTCTAGCGCTATGTCCGGAGCCTCATCTCTGTGGACGAGGCAATCGCCAGTGACTATGGTGTGATGCTATGACGTTGGCGCGGCAGACCTGGTGTCCGGGTCTGGCTGCGCTTCGACCGTGATTCCCAGTGGCGCCTCTCCCTGGGCAGTCCCCCTGCCGGTGCGGGGGCGGCTGGATCGCTCGGCTGAGAGGACTCCACTTCTATCCATTCGCTCGCTTACCGAGGTCCCTAATGAAGATCGCCGTTCTGTCCAGAAACTCGAAACTCTATTCCACGAGGCGATTAGTCGAGGCCGCCGAGGCGCGCGGGCATGAGGTGAGGATCTTCGACGTCCTGCGCTGCTACATGAACATCACCTCGATGCGCCCGCAGATCCACTATAAGGGCGAGCAGCTCGAGGGTTTCGATGCGGTCATCCCGCGCATCGGCGCCTCGGTCACCTTCTACGGCACCGCCGTTCTCCGCCAGTTCGAGATGATGGGCGTGTTTCCGCTCAATGAGTCGGTTGCTATCTCACGCTCACGCGATAAGTTGCGTTCCCTGCAGTTGCTGTCCCGCAAGGGAATTGGACTGCCGGTGACGGGGTTCGCGCACAAGCCTGACGACATCCAGGACTTGATCAAGATGGTCGGTGGGGCGCCCGTGGTGATCAAGCTGCTGGAAGGCACGCAGGGGATCGGCGTGGTGCTGGCCGAGACGCACAAGGCGGCCGAGAGCGTCATCGAGGCGTTCATGGGCCTGGAGGCCAACATTCTGGTGCAGGAGTTCATCAAGGAGGCCGGCGGTGCCGATTTGCGCTGCTTCGTCATCGGCGACAAGGTCGTCGCGACCATGATGCGCCAGGGCAAGGAGGGCGAGTTCCGCTCGAATCTCCATCGCGGAGGCACCGCGACTGTCGTGCGTATCACGCCGGAGGAGCGCTCGACCGCGCTGCGTGCTGCCCAGACCATGGGGTTGAACGTTGCCGGTGTCGATCTGCTGCGCTCCAATCACGGCCCTGTTGTGATGGAGGTGAACTCCTCGCCTGGGCTCGAGGGGATCGAGCGCTCGACGGGCAAGGACATCGCGGGGAACATCATCGAGTTTCTCGAGAAGCATGCCGCCTCGGGTAAGACGCGCACCCGAGGCAAAGGCTAGGCGATGCGGGCACCCTTCCAAATCCAGGGTCAGCTCATCGCACCTGGAGCGCACGCGCTCGTGGATCTAGCCCTGCCGAAGCTCAATTCTCACACCTTTCTGTCGATGCCGGTGCATGTGGTCCATGGTAAGAAGGAGGGGCCTTGTCTCTTCGTCTCGGCCGCGATCCATGGGGACGAACTCAATGGGGTGGAGATCATCCGCCGTCTGCTCGATGTCAAGTCGCTGCGCCGGTTGTCCGGCACCTTGATCGCGGTTCCGGTCGTCAACGTCTACGGTCTGATTCATCAATCCCGCTATCTCCCAGACCGCCGCGATCTCAATCGCAGCTTCCCGGGCTCCGCGGCCGGCTCGCTCGCGGCGCGGGTCGCCCATGTCCTCATGGAGGAGATCGTGCGGCGTTGCACACATGGAATCGACCTGCATACCGGGGCGATTCACCGGACGAATCTGCCGCAGATCCGCGCCAACCTCGACGATCCGGAAACGGACCGGCTCGCCCGCGCCTTCGGCGTACCTGTGCTGCTCAACTCCACTTTGCGAGACGGCTCGCTGCGCGAGGCCGCGACGGTGCTCGGGATTCGCATGCTGCTCTACGAGGCGGGTGAGGGTCTGCGCTTCGACGAATTCTGCATCCGCGCCGGACTGACGGGCGTGCAGAACGTGATGCGCGAGCTTGGGATGCTCGGCGGTTCGCGCCGCCAGGCGCGCGAGACGGCACCCTTCGTCGCCCGTTCCAGCGCCTGGGTGCGCGCGCCCGAGAGCGGCCTGCTGCGCACGCTGGTGCCCCTTGGCGCTAGGGTGCAGCGCGACGAGATTCTCGGCTTCATCAGCGATCCCGCGACCGGCACGCAGCACCCGGTCGTCGCCCAAACGCGCGGCGTGGTCATTGGCCGCATCGAGATTCCCACGGTGCACGAGGGCGAGGCCGTGTACCACATTGCCCGTTTTCGCGACGACCACGAGGAGGTTGCCGGCGAAGTGGAGGCCTTCCAGCAGGATTGCCTGGACGACGCTGCCGCTCTGGATCCGCCGATCGTGTAACCGCCCTTCGTGCGACCTCGGGCTGCCTGCCCCGGGGCGCAGAATAAAGTCCGGCTGGATCCTGCTACACCCGCAGCAAGAGCCGCGCGGGATCTTCCAGTGTCTCTTTGATGGTGACCAGGCACTGCACCGCCTCGCGTCCGTCGATGATGCGATGATCGTAGGTGAGGGCGAGGTACATCATGGGGGCGGCGACGATTTGGCCGTCCTCGACGATGGGGCGCTCTTGGATCTTATGCATGCCGAGGATGGCGCTCTGCGGCGGGTTGAGGATGGGCGTCGAGACCAGGGATCCGAAGACGCCGCCGTTGGTGATGGAGAAGGTGCCGCCGGTGAGTTCTTCGTAGCTCAGGGTTCCCTCCTTGGCTTTGGTGCCGAACTCCGCGATTCCCTGCTCGATGTCGGACATGCTGAGCTGGTCGCAGTTGCGCAGAATGGGGACGACGAGGCCGCGCGGCGAGCTGACGGCGATGCCGATGTCGTAGTAGCCGTAGTAGAGGATGTCGCTGCCGTCGACCGCGGCATTGATGACGGGGAAGCGCTGTAGGGCCTCGACAGCGGCCTTGACGAAGAAGGACATGAAGCCGAGGCGGACACCGTGGGTCTGCTCGAACTCATCCTTATATTTGGCGCGCAGCTCGATGACCGCCTTGAGATTGACCTCGTTGAAGGTGGTCAGCAGGGCGGCGTGCTGCTGGGCCTGGACGAGCCGCTCGGCGATACGGGCGCGCAGTCGTGTCATAGGGACGCGCTGCTCAGGTCGGCCGGCCTCGCCGCTGAGCCTTGGGATGGGCTGTGCAGGCACCATGGTCTCGACGTCGGCTGGTGCCGCGTATTCCGTTGCGGTCTCACGGTCGTCGAGGAAAGCGAGCACGTCGCTCTTCTGAATCCGGCCGTCGCGGCCGGTGCCCGGGATCTCGTGCGGGTCCAGGTGCATCTCGCTGACCAAGCGGCGCGCGGAAGGCGTGACCAGCGGCTCAGATGCCTTGGGCTTGTCTTTCTTGCTGCTGGGTGACTGGGTCGCCTGCGGCTCGGTCTTGGGGGCTGGCGCGGGCTCCGCGCTCTTCTTGGCGGCGGCCTGCTGCTTGGACTTGCTCGGCGCTGGAGCACTGCCGGCTTCGACGACAGCGAGGATATCGTCGGCCTGGACGACCATGCCCTCGCTCGACTTGATCTCACCCATGATGCCGTCCATGGGTGCCGGTACCTCCAGCACGACCTTGTCGGTCTCCAGCTCGACCAGGCTCTCGCCTTCCGTGACGGCCTCGCCGGGCTGCTTATGCCAGGTTAGAACTGTAGCGTCGGAGACAGATTCTGGAAGGGCGGGTACGCGGACTTCGCTGCTCATTGGGCCGGGATCCTTTTATTCATGCTGGGGTTATATTGGCCGCTGAGGGCCTCGTCGATGAGCCGCTCGTGCTGCTCAATATGGGCGGCGCGATGGCCGACCGCTGGTGCTGCGGAGGCGGGGCGGCCGACATAGTAGGCGCGCTTCCCGCTCAGGACCAGGTTGTGAAACCGGTGTTTGATTTGGTCCCAGGCGCCTTGGTTCTGTGGCTCTTCCTGGCACCAGACGATTTCTTCAGTGTTGTGGTACTGCTCGATGATGTGCGCGAATTGGTCTTTCGGGAACGGGTAGAGCTGCTCGATGCGGATGAGCGCCAGGTTGGTCTGTCCGCGTGCGCGGCGTGCCTCGATGAGATCGTAGTAGATCTTGCCGCTGCAGAAGACGACGCGCTCGACCTCGGCCGGCTCGATGGGGTCGACCTCCGGGATGATGGTCTGGTACTGACCCTTGGCGAGTTCCTCGAGGGAGGAGACGGCGAGCCGGTGCCTGAGCAGACTCTTAGGCGTCATGACGATCAATGGTTTCCGGTACTCGCGTACGATCTGACGACGCAGCAGGTGGAACATCTGGGCCGGTGTGGTCGGCACGCAGACCTGGATGTTGTGCCCTGCGCAGAGCTGGAGGAAGCGCTCGAGGCGCGCGGATGAGTGCTCGGCACCCTGACCCTCGAGGCCGTGCGGCAGCAGCATCACGAGCCCGCAGCACAGGCCCCACTTGGTGCCGGCCGAGGTGATGAATTGGTCGATGACCACCTGAGCCCCGTTGGCGAAGTCGCCGAACTGTGCCTCCCAGAGGGTGAGGGCATGCGGCTCTGCGGTCGCAAAGCCGTATTCGTAACCCAGGACCGCTTCTTCCGAGAGGATGGAGTCGATGGCGATGAAGGGTCCCTGGTGCGGGCCGAGGTGCTGCAAGGGCGTGTAGGCGCTGCCGGTCTTCTGCTCGTGGATCTTGGCATGACGATGGAAGAAGGTGCCGCGCCCTGCATCCTGGCCGGAGAGACGGATGGGGACACCGGCGTCCAAGAGGCTTGCATAGGCCATGTTCTCCGCGTAGCCCCAGTTGATCTGCTGGTCGCCCAGCGCCATTTTGCGGCGCTCGCCCCAGATCTTCTCGACGCGAGGGTGCATCTCGAAGCCTTCCGGGAGCTGCAGCATTTTCTCCGTGAGTTCACGGAGCTTTTCGATCGGCACGCCGGTGTCGACGTCCTGGTCCCAAGTGGTTCCGTGGCAGAAGCTCCAATCGACTCGCGATCCGTGGTCCAGTCCACAGAGCACCGGGCGCGTGATGACCACGCCTTGCTCGATCGAGTCGCGATATTCCGACACCATGTGGTTGGCGTCGTCCTTCGAGATGAGGCCTTCGGCGATGAGTCTGTCCGCATAGACCGAGCGGGGCGTCGGATGCTTGCGGATCTTCTTGTACATCATCGGCTGCGTGACCGCCGGCTCGTCCGCCTCGTTGTGACCCAGGCGGCGATAGCAGATGAGGTCGATGATGACGTCTTGGTGGAACTGGTTGCGGAAGTCCAGCGCCAGGCGGGTGACGAAGATGACCGCCTCGGGGTCGTCCCCGTTCACATGAAACACTGGCGCCTGCACCATCTTGGCGACGTCCGTGCAGTAGGGCGAGGAGCGGGTGTCGAGCGGATGGCTGGTGGTGAAGCCGATCTGATTGTTGATGACGATGTGTACCGTGCCTCCGGTGGAGTAGCTGCGTGTCTGCGAGAGCTGCAGCGTCTCCATGACCACGCCCTGGCCCGCGAAGGCCGCGTCGCCGTGGACGAGCACGGGTAGCACCTGATCCCCGGTGAAGTCGCGACGGCGGCGCTGACGGGCGCGCACCGAGCCCTCGATGACCGGATTGATGATTTCGAGGTGCGAGGGGTTGAAGCCGAGCGCCAGGTGAACGATGCCGCCAGCGGTTTCGATGTCCGTGGCGAAGCCCATGTGGTACTTGACGTCGCCGGCCTGTTGGCGCCAGTCCGTTTTCACCCGGCCCTCGAACTCGTCGAAGATGTCTTGCGGCGGCTTGCCGAAGATGTTGGTCAGCACGTTGAGGCGACCGCGGTGGGCCATGCCAATGACCACCTCCTGCTGGCCCTTGCGTCCGGCGCGCTGGATGAGTTCGTCCAGCAAGGGGATGAGCGCATCCGCCCCTTCGAGCGAGAAGCGCTTCTGTCCGACGTAGCGTTGGTGTAAGTACTTCTCGATCCCCTCGGCGGCCGTGAGCAGGGTCAGCAGCCAGCGCCGATCGGCCGGTTCCAGCTCTGGTCTGGCGCGGTAGCCCTCGATGCGTTTTTGGATCCAGCGTTTCTCCTGAGTGTTGGTGATGTGCATGTACTCGGAGCCGACCGTTCCGCAATAGGTCTGCTCGACCGTGGCGATGATCTCGCGCAGCGGCATGCGGTCTGGGGCGTAGAGTGACCCGGTGTGGAAGATCTGATCCATGTCGTCCGGCCCGAGATTGTGGTGGGCCGGGTCGATGTCGGCGATCTTGGGCGGCTCGCGCAGCTGAATGGGGTCGATCTTGGCGATCTGATGTCCACGGTAGCGGTAGCCGTTGATCAGACTCAGAACCGCCGCCTGCTTTTCCGCTGCGACGGGCTCGAGCTGGCCGATGTGGCGACTGCGCGCACGCAAGCGGCTCTCTTGGGCAAGACGCAGGAAGTTCTGACGGACGGGGCCGTGTGGGGATTCGCTGACACTAGGCTCGTTGGCGGCGTCCTGGCGCATGGCGTCGAAGCGTGCGCGCCAGGCGATGTCGATGCTGTCGGGATCAATGAGGTAACGTTCGTAGATGTCTTCGATGAAATCTGCGTTGCCACCGTAGAGGGCGCCGGAGCCGCGAAACAAGTCTAGGATTGTGCTCATGCTTTGTATTGATAATCCTTGGTGGCTTTTTGTTTTTTAGAACGCGGGTTTATAACATATTCGCCAGAGAGCTCAATGAGGTGGGTGGTGTGTGTTCTCGACGGCCTGCCCATCCTCTGAGTGTCGCTGACGCAGTGGCCCAAGACGGCGTTGAGGTGAGCTTGCCGATACCTGTGCCAAAGACTGATAAGATCAGCGCCGTCGCCGCTGCGCTGCTGCCAGCGCGGCTTGCCGCGATCAGCCCTGTGCGCAACAGAATGACAGTCCTCGGCGGAGACTGGTTCCGGGAGCTGCAACGAGTGTGAGCAGGATGAGCGAAGAGAAGCCGGATGAGCGAAGAGAATAAAGGCAAGTCCTCCGACTCCGACGAGCGCAAGCGGCATCGGATTCGACTCGCGAGGCTGGAGGCCGACATGGCGTACTTTCAGGCTCGTCTGGAGCTGATCGGTGCCCCCAATTCCAGCAACCGGGCTGCGCAGCGCAAGGTTTTCAACCTGCTGCACAAGACTGTCGCCAGCAAGATCCTCAAGCTCAGGCGGCGATTCGCCGAGCTGAACTGAGCCGGGCGTCTGCGCGGCGCTCAGCAAGCATTTGCCCTCAATTCAGGAATTGGAGCCGTGACGACGCAAAAGACGGGTAGAAAACCCAAAGCTTGTTCTGCCCGCTCGGTTCACTCACGCGGAGTCGCCTGAACGCTGAGTCTCGGCGCTGTGGTAAGGCATTGAAATCCTGGCTCATGGGGCGAAACCCATGGGTTTCTGGTGCAAGTATCTGATTTATTAAGGAATGCCTTGCCGTAAGATGAAGGTTCCAGAGAATTCGCCCGATGAGCCGAAGTCCTTGGACAGTGTCCATCAATTGTTTCCCGATGCGAGCGATGCCGCCTGAAATCCCCCCTAGCCCCCCTTTACGAAAGGGGGGGAAGTTCTAGCCCCCCTTTGCGAAAGGGGGGAAGTTGTTGATGGACGCTTTCTTGATCTGCGCTTAGCGCGCTTTGCGCTTCAACTGGTCTCTTAAATCAAGCTTCATGTGCACGCTCGTCATCCTTATCCGACCTGGGCATGCTTGGCCCATCCTGATCGCTGCCAATCGCGACGAAATGGCTGAGCGTGCTTCGCTGCCGCCCGCGCGCCACTGGGACGATCGCCCCGAGGTCGTTGGCGGGCTGGATGTCGAGGCGGGCGGGAGCTGGCTCGGTGTCAATGATCATGGTGTCGTTGCGGCGGTGCTCAATCGCGAGGGGACCCTGGGGTCCTTGGCGGGTAAGCGTAGTCGCGGCGAGCTGGTGCTGGAGGCGCTGGACCATGCTGAGGCCGGTGAGGCCGTGCGCGCGCTCGCCGAGTTGGAGCCGCGCGCCTATCGCCCCTTCAATCTCGTGGTCGCGGATCCGAGCGGGGCTTATTGGCTGCGCCATGCGGGCGATGGCGATATCGGCGTCTTCTCGATGAGTGCGGGTCTGCACCTGCTGAGTGGCACGGATCTGGACGACGCGGCGCATCCGCGCATTGCGGCCTATGCGCCGCGATTCGCGCGCGCCGCCGAGCCTGATCCGGATCGCGGAGATTGGCATGCGTGGAAGGCTCTGCTGGCGGACCGCAGTGAGCCCGAGCAGGATGCTGCCATGCTGTTCGAGCGCCCAGACGGCTTCCGTACCCGTTCGAGCGCGCTCATCGCCATTCCGGCTTATCCCGGCTTCCAGAGCCGTCCCCTTTGGCTCCATGCCGAGCGGGGCTCGGAGGATGAGACCTTCCGGGCGGTGATGTGACAAAATATGAGTTTCGCTGGCGTGGCCTGGTCACGCAGAGCGCCTTCTGTACCGAGCTAGTCCCTAGGATCAAACATGTCGAACAGCATCCGAATCGCCACCCGTAAATCCCCCTTGGCCATGTGGCAGGCCGAGCATACCGCAGCGCGCCTGAAAGCCCTCCATCCTGGTCTCGAGGTCGAGATCATCGGCATGACGACCAAGGGCGACAGGATTCTCGATGCGCCGCTCGCGAAAGTGGGTGGCAAGGGGCTCTTCGTGAAAGAGCTGGAGCAGGGCATGCTGGCGAACGAGGCCGATATCGCCGTGCATTCCATGAAGGATGTTCCGGTCGACTTCCCCGAGGGGCTCTACTTGGCCGTCATCATGGAGCGTGAGGATCCGCGCGACGCCTTCGTCTCCAACAAGTTCGAGAGCTTCGAGCAGCTGCCGCAGGGCGCCTGCGTGGGCACCTCCAGTCTGCGGCGCCAGTGCCAGATCGCTCAGGTGCGCCCGGACTTGCGCATCGAGCCGCTGCGCGGCAACGTCAACACCCGCCTGGCCAAGCTCGACAATGGCGACTACGACGCCATCATCCTGGCCGCAGCCGGCCTGGTCCGGCTTGGCTTCGGTGAGCGTATCCGCAGCCGGATCGAGCCAGCGGCGAGCCTACCCGCAATCGGTCAGGGCGCGATCGGTATCGAGTGCCGTGTCGACGACCCGCGTGTCAACGGGCTGATCGCGCCGCTGAATCACGCGGATACGGCGGACCGCGTGCGCGCCGAGCGCGCCATGAATGCCCGTCTGCAGGGCGGCTGTCAGGTGCCGATCGCCGGCTATGCCACGCTCGATGGCGACCAGCTGCACCTCAAGGGCCTGGTGGGCAGCCCGGACGGATCTCGCATCCTGCGCGCGGAGGCCGAGGGGCCACGCGGAGACGCTGAGGCCATCGGTACCCGTGTCGCCGACGATCTGCTGGGTCAGGGCGCCGACGAGATCTTGCGCGCCCTGATGGATCACTGAATGGGCTCGCCTTGCGATCTCGGTGGTCGCGGTGTCCTGGTGACCCGTCCGGCCGCGCAGGCGGAGGGGCTGTGCCAGCTCATCGAGGCCGCGGGCGGGCGTGCGATTCGTTTCCCGACCATCGCCATCGACCCCGTCGACACCCCGGAGACTCAGGCGCTGCTCGCCGCGTCCTGGGACCTGATGTATTTCGTCAGCCCGAACGCCGTAGAGCAGGCACTCGCGCAGTATGCCGATGAGACTTGGCCCCAGGTCAAGTGGATGGCAGCTGTCGGGCGCGGAACCGCCAGGGTGCTGCAGATGGCCGGCCGGGCGCCCGATCTGGTGCCGAGCGACCGTTACGAGAGCGAGGCGCTGCTGGAGATGCCCGAACTCGCGGACATGACCGGCCGCCGCGTGTTGATCGTCCGGGGCGAAGGTGGCCGCGGCGTCTTTGCGCAAGCGATGCGCGAGCGCGGTGCGGAGGTGTATTTCGCCGAGGTCTATCGACGTGTCATGCCTGCGGTGGATGCGCGGCCGCTGCTTGCGCGCTGGTCCGAGGACGTCGATTACACCATGGCGACGAGCGACGAGGTGCTCCTGAATCTGGCCGAGATGTTGGGGCCGGATGGGCGCTCGAGTCTGCTCGCGACGCCCTTGGTCGTCATTGCGGAGCGCACGGCCAAGACCGCGCGCGACCTTGGGTTTAGGCTGGTCCGTGTTGCTGAGCGGGCCGAAGACGCCGCCATTCTCCGCTCATTCTGCGCTCTCGGGGCGTCCGACTGACGCCCGCGGCAGATAGCCGTCTAGCGCCATCTGAGCGATGGTCTCCTCAATGACATCGCTGATGGTGGTCTGCTCCGAGCGAGGATCCAGTTGCTCGGAGCGCCCCGACCAGACCAGGCGCTCACCCTTGGCATCGTAGAGATTCGTCTCCAGGCGCAGCGCCTCCAGATCTGCGTAGTAGTTGGGGCCGCAGACGTCGTTGTAGACCTGGCTGAAGTAGGGAACCAGGTGCCGGTAGTGAGCCGGCACTCGGCTCAGGCGCGGCAGCGGTGGCTGGGCGTCAGGCTCGTCAGTGACCAAATGCGTGATGATAATGGCATCGGCGTCGGCCTTGGAGACGGCCTCTGTCATTCGGACCACGAGGCTCAGCGCCTGGTCCGACACATAGGCATGTCCAGGCTCGGCCTTGACGCCGATCTCCCGCAGGCCGGACACGAAGTTGTCCTCATAGGCGCGCCGCACCTTGGGGCTGTTGGTGACCCCGAAGACAATGAGCTTGTGGTAGCGGATCGGCTGATCCGTCGCATCTGTCCAGATCGAGGCGATGCGTCCAGTGGTGCAGGCTGTCGTCAACATGGCGAGCAGGCCGATGATGGCGGCACGGAGGGCGGGGCGCATTGCAGGGACTCCTGGATCGCTAGACGCCGGTCGAGACGCCGGGGCGTCACGGCCTGCGGCATGCCCGGTCGTCCCGGCGGAAAGGCCGCTAGTGTGCCTGCATGGGGTCAGAGCGGCAAGACGGGCGGGGCAGCCGGTCGGCGCGAGAGCCCCTCAGCCTCCGCCATTCGCGTCTACTGCTGGCTTGCTCGAGAAGGTAAAGGCGTCCGAGAGCAGATGCTCACGATCGAGCCCCTGGGCCAGGAAGGCCGCCTCCGCCGCCTCGATCATGGCGGGTGGACCTGCGGTGTAGACCTCGTGCCCGCCGAGCTGAGGCTTGTCCTGGAGCACGGCCTCGTGCACCCATCCGGTGCGCCCGGTCCAATCCGCGTCCGGTTCGGAGAGGACGGGCGTGAAGGCAAAGTTTGGGAGTTGTTCGCTCCACTGCGACGGCAGCTCGGGCAGATAGAGATCGCGTCGCGAACGCACACCCCAGTAGAGATGGATTGGGCGCTGCAAACCGATCGCGACGGCCTGTTCGATCATGGCCTTCAATGGCGCGAAGCCTGTTCCGCCGCCGACCATGATGATGGGGCGCTGTGAGTCCTCCCGCAGATAGAAGTCGCCCAAGGGGCCTCGGATGCGCAGGATGCTCCTTTCCTGCAAGGCGTCGAAGATGTGTTGGGTGACCTCGCCGCCGGCGATCTGGCGGATATGCAGCTCCAGAAAGGCGTCGTCTTGCGGGGCGTTGGCGATGGAGAAGGCCCGTGTTCGCCCATCCTTCAGGCTCAGCTCGACGTATTGGCCAGCCAGGAACTGCAGCCGCTGCTGCTCGGGCAGTTTCAGCATGAGTCTGACGACATCGTGGTTGAGCTGCTCCTTGCGCTCGAGGCGGCAGGGGAGGGTGCGCACCTCGATCTCCGCCGGGGCCCGGCGCTGGACGATCTCCAGCACGAGGTCCGACGTCGGCACGGCTTGGCAAGTCAGGCAGGTACCGGCCTTCTTGCCTTCGAGCGCGGTGATGAGGCCGCTCGGGTACTGGATCCAGCCGGACACCAAGTGACCCGCGCAAGACCCGCACTGCCCGTTGCGACAGCCATAGGGCAGGCCAACGCCTTGGCGCAGCGCGGCCTCGAGAATGGTCTCGCCGGACTCGGCCTCGAATGTCGTTTCCTCTGGGAGTAGCTGGATTTTGACGGTCATCTCATGCCTTGCAAAGTTGCTGTGCAGCCCCTGATAGTGTCCGGGTCGGCCTTGACGTCGCAAGCAGGCGAGACGCAAGGGTTGGTGTACATCGGATAGGAGCGGATTGGATCAATGAGCGAAGTCATCGTATTGGGCTGCGGATATGTGGGCACCCAGGTCGCGCGCCAATGCCTCGAGCGCAGCGAGGCGGTTACCGGCGTGGTGCGCAGCGCGGCGGGTTGCGCGCGGCTGGAGGCGGCCGGAATCCCCTGCATGCGGTTGGATTTGGCGACCGAGGAGGCCCCATCGGGGGCGTTTGAGGGTGCTCGACTGTTCCACCTGGCGCCGCCGGTCGATCACGGGGTCGAAGACAGCCACACGCGTCGGCTGGTGGCATCCTTTGAGCGGGCGGGAAGTCCGCGACGCATCCTCTACATCAGCACCACGGGGGTTTATGGTGATTGCGGCGGGGCTTGGGTCGATGAGACCTGGCCGACGCAGCCGACGGCCGAGCGTTCGCGACGGCGCCTGGATGCCGAAGAGACCCTGAGGCGCTGGAGTCGGGAGAGCGGTGGTGAGCTTGTGATCCTGCGTGTCTCCGGGATCTATGGCCCGGGACGGCTGCCCCTAGCACGGTTGAAGCAGGGTGCCCCCATGGTCCTCGCCGAAGAAGCCCCCTACAGCAATCGCATCCATGTCGATGACCTGGTGGCGATCTGCATCGCGGCCATGGACAGGGCGGCTGACGGCGCAGTCTTCAATGTCAGCGATGGCAGTCCGAGCACCATGACCCATTACTTTATGCAAATCGCGGATGCCACTGGATTGCCGCGTCCTCCGCTCATCCCCATGTCCGAAGCAGGGGAGCAGCTGTCCGTCGGCATGATGAGCTATATGCGTGAATCGAGGCGTCTTGCGAGCCGCAAGGTCCGCGACGAACTCGGGGTCGAGCTGAAGTATCCATCCTTGGCCGAAGGGCTGAAAGCCTCTCTCTGAGTGCGACTCAAAGTCGTGCTGGGGCTCGGATTCGCGGATTGGAGGGAGAACCTGACCACCAGCGCCGATCGGCGCGTTTCAGGGGGAATTGACGGTGCTTAGAAAGCGTCCATCAACAACTTCCCCCCTTTCGCAAAGGGGGGGGCAGGGGGGATTTCGGGCGGCATCGCTCGCATCTGGAAACAATTGATGGACACTTTCTTAGGTCCTTCTTAGAAAGTGTCCATCAACAGCTTCCCCCCTTTCGCAAAGGGGGGCCAGGGGGGATTTCGGGCGGCATCGCTCGCATCGGGAAACAATTGATGGACACTTTCATAGGTCCTTCTTAGGTGGCGCACTCATGTCTCGAACGCACTGACGACCATCGCCATGACTCGAGCCCAAACCCCGATCACAACCAAGACCAATGATCAAAACAACGACAGTGATCACAACAACTAAACTGATCATCACAAAGACCAAAAAGGGAGATCTGCATGAAGAAAACGCCTTCGCTCGCCCTCGTTCTCGGCACGGCGTGCACCTGGGGACTCATGACCGAGACGGCCGTTGCCGTGGATGACGCTGACTTTCGATTCGATACTTCCAGCAATCTCTATGAGGTTTGCTCAGTTGCGCCAGACGCCCCCGAGTACGTCGTCGCCAATCAAGCCTGCCGAGCCTTCATCGAGGCATCGGTGCAGTATCACGATGAGATTGCCGACCGCAAGCGGATGAAACAGCTGATCTGCTACCCCAAGACGGCGACCATCGCCGACGGTAAGGCGGCCTTTGTCAGCTGGGCCAGCGCCCACTCAGGGGATAAGAAACTCATGGCGGAGCAGCCGGTTGTTGGCGTCGTGCGCGCCCTCGCGGCCAAGTACCCCTGCTCGAAATGAGTGGGCCCATGGCTGGTGATGCGCTGATGGATTTTCGCCTGACAGCTCGGCCTGAGAGATTGCCTGGACTCGGAGAACGATGATGAAAACGACGACGATCGGATTGACACTTGCGGCCACGCTGATGCTGGCAGGCTGCGGAACGACCACGGGTAGCCGCGCTGGCAGCGGTGCGCTGATGGGGGCGGCCGGTGGCGCGCTCGTTGGCTCGCTGACCGCGGACGCTGGTGCGGGGGCGCTCATCGGCGCGGGTGTGGGTGCCCTAGGTGGCTACCTCTACGATCAGCATGAAAAGGGTAATATCGACTGACACGTCGGATCGGCGAACGCGTCAAATCGACCAACACGTCGAATCGACCAAGGCGTCGAAGGGTTGCGTCTCGCTCGCCATGATCTTGAAAACCTGGTTGTGCTGAGAGAGACGTTGCCCAACTCGCCCACCGCGAGCAACAGAGTGCGCGGCTCGGCGGTGAGGTTGGGTCTGTTCGGTTTCTAAGCCACGGATGGCCGGGCAAGGGTGTGAGGCAATGGTGGATCAATCCTTCTTCGCGGCGCTCTGGCAGGTCCTGATCGAGCTGTCACCTTCGCTGCTCTTGGGGCTCTTGATTGCAGGCCTGATGCATGTCTATCTCCCGTCCGGATTCGTCCATCGCGGGCTCAGTCGGCCGGATCTGAGAAGCGTGGCACGGGCCTCTTTGGTGGGGGTGCCGCTGCCGCTCTGCTCCTGCGGCGTCATCCCGACAGCCTTGGGGCTGAGGAACGAGGGGGCGTCCAAGGGCGCCACCACGGCCTTCATGATCAGCACGCCGCAGACGGGCGTCGACTCCATTTTGGTGAGTGCGGCCTTTCTCGGCTGGCCCTTCGCCATCTTCAAGGTGGTCGCGGCCTTCGTCACCGGCATCATCGGCGGTGCTCTCGTCAACCGGCTGACGGCGTTCGACGCCGCAAGCGACCCCGAGCCTGCCCCGACCGAAGAGGGGCGCGAGCGCGGTCTCATCCCCGTTCTGCGCTATGCGGTCATCGACCTCTTGGGGGCTATCGACCTCTGGATTCTCGCCGGCGTTCTGCTCGCGGCCCTGCTGACCGTGGTGTTGCCGAGTGACTATTTCGCCTCTCAGGGGTGGTCGCAGGGGATCTTAGGGATGCTGGTCGTTCTCGCGATCTCGCTACCGCTCTACGTCTGCACCACTGGCTCAGTGCCCATTGCGGCCTCTTTGATTGCCGCCGGCTTGCCCGCGGGCTCGGCACTCGTGTTCCTCATGGCAGGTCCGGCGACCAACATCGCGACCTTCGGCGCCGTCTACCGTGTTCTGGGCCGCTCGATTCTCATCATCTACTTGGGCACGGTGGTCGTTATGAGCGTGCTCTTCGGGCTCCTGTTCGACAGTCTCCTCGCGGCGCCCGCGGCGATGACGGCCCACGGGCACTCTGCGGGTGCGAACTGGCTCGGGGGCTTGTCGGCGGTGATGCTGCTCGGGCTGATGGGGTATCTCTCGTATCGGCGTATCAGGCGCCGCACCAGCATCTCCTCGCTTCCTGAACCCGATCTCGTCCTTCAGGTCCAGGGGATGAGCTGTCAGCACTGTGTGTCCAATGTTCGGACGGCCTTGGAAGGGCTCGACTCCGTCGATGAGGCCCAGCCGGACCTCGGCGCTGGCTTGGTTCGCGTGCGCGGCGCTCACCTGGATGTCGCGCAGCTCGTTGCTGTCATCGAGCATGCCGGTTACAAGGCACAGCATAAGTCATCTTGAAAACTGCAGCTGCCATAAGGTTTTTTTATAGCGATTCTGTTGACGCAAGACCATCTATAAACTAGCTTTTCTCAGATCCAATCGCGGCGACCGCCAGGATCCCTACCGCTCAGCCAAGAATCACGCACCATCGCCACCTCGGAGCTTCCAGGCGCGCGAATTTAGGATCCAAGTCCGCATGCGCCACCGCAAGGAAACGCATGAGCGCTTCTTAGGTGCCTGCGCTGCACGATCCTTGATCTCCCTCCGCACCCGTCCCTTCGAGCTGGCTCGATGTCCGTACAGACGCTGTAAGCGAGTCAGTTTCGCGTGGAGCAGGGGGTGTTTTGGGATGGTCGGTCTTGCATGGCTGGCGCGGAAAGCGTCGCGGATTGGCCCTTCGCTGAGAAGGGGTGAGCTTGAGCTTCGTCTGCTGCCGGTTCGGCTTGTGTGTTGGCCATCGGCAGCATCCGTTCGGTCAACGCACATGATGAGCGCGAGAAAAGAGAGATGAGGATCTACGTAGGCAATCTGCCTTATAGCGTTACAGACGACGATCTGCGGGATATGTTCGCCGAATTCGGTGAGCTTGCGAGCGCAGAGGTGATTAAGGATAAGTTCTCGGGTCAGTCGAAGGGATTCGGCTTTGTCGATATGCCGAGCAACTCTGACGCGGATGCGGCCATCAAGGCGTTGAACGAGTTGGACATGAAGGGGCGTAAGCTGACCGTCAACGAGGCGCGGCCGCGCGCCGAGCGACCGCGTGGGGGTGGTGGGGCTAGGTATTGACGCACTCACCAGCATCCTAGGGGCGCGAGCGCCGAGGCGATCACGCCTCGGCGCCCTGTTTCTTGGCGCTCGCTGTTCTGACCGCGCCAGCTCCGCTTAGAAAGCGTCCATCAATTGTTTCCTGACGCGAGCGATGCCGCTCGAAATCCCCCCTGGCCCCCCTTTGCGAAAGGGGGGAAGTTGTTGATGGTCACTTTCTTAGGAAGCGTCCATCAATTGTTTCCTGATGCGAGCGATGCCGCTCGAAATCCCCCCTGGCCCCCCTTTGCGAAAGGCCTGGCCCCCCTTTGCGAAAGGGGGGAAGTTGTTGATGGTCACTTTCTTAGGAAGCGCCCATCAATTGTTTCCTGATGCGAGCGATGCCGCTCGAAATCCCCCCTAGCCCCCCTTTGCGAAAGGGGGGAAGTTGTTGATGGTCACTTTCTTAGGAAGCGCCCATCAATTGTTTCCCGATGTGAGCGATCCCGTCCGAAATCCCCCCTAGCCCCCTTTGCGAAAGGGGGGAAGTTGTTGATGGTCACTTTCTTAGGAAGCGTCCATCAATTGTTTCCTGATGCGAGCGATGCCGCTCGAAATCCCCCCT
>NZ_JAAIJR010000078.1 GCF_010915725.1 Thiorhodococcus mannitoliphagus | reverse complement strand
CGTCCAGGCTTCAGGGGCGAACGGCTTCCCGGGCTCTCTTCATAAACTCCGTTTATCACTCCTCCTTATCAATCCCTTAGAACAGAACATACAAGGGGCGAATTCATTCGCCCGTGGTCCGGCGGCTGGGCGAATGAATTCGCCCCGTTTTCCAGACAGCTTCTTAGGTCCCGCCATCTCGGCAGAAGGACGGCATGGCTGAACAAGCTTGCGACTCAGTAAGATCTATGGCTTTATGCGTCCCCTTTGGTCTGTTTGCGCAGCCACTACTCTGACCATGGAGAGGGGGTCTCAAAGTGCAGTCGAAAATGCAAAGCGGCCTTGTTTCGACGCTAGCCATGTCAGGGATGCGCCCGATCAAGCGACTTTCTTGCGGATGTCTCATGGCTGCCGCTTTCTTGCTGGCCGGCTGTGGCGCTGGGCCTTCGTCGGAGTCCGCGACAGACGCCGAGGTCATCAACTGGGACATCCTCATGCCCCCGGACTGGCAGCCGGAGGACTTCCTCAAAGGACTCGAGGCCGAGGGTATCGATGAGATGGGCGACGAGGATCCACGCGCCATCGCCCTCATGGACCAGCTCAAGGCCGAGTGGGCAAAGGCTCCGCTGGTCGCCGAGGTCGATGGCCGTCGGGTGCGGCTGGTCGGATTTGTGGTGCCGGTTGAGTTGGGCGTGCTGGAGATGCCGGCCTTTCTACTGGTCCCCTATTTCGGCGCCTGTATCCACACCCCGCCTCCGCCGGTCAATCAAACGATCTACGTCGTGATGCCGCAGGGCGAGGTCTACCCAGGCGCGCTCTTCGACACGGTTTGGGTCACTGGTACCATTCACGTCCTGACGAACAGGAGCCCCTTGGCTGCTGCCGGCTATCGCATCGACGCGGAGCGGGTTGAGCCCTACGAGGGCGAGCTTGAGACGCCTTGATTCGCCCGGAGCTTGGCCAGGGCGATTTCTGGGGCATGACCCATGCGTGCCGTCGAGAGGGGGCGGCTTGGAGGCCGAGGCTCCCAGCGGTTGCCATGACTCATTTGTATCCCGTGTTTCTGAGCCCAGCCTAGGCGGATGCCCATGCCGGATTGGATCGTCTCTCTGCTGTTCGTCCTCATGGGCTTTGCTGGTCTCATCGGCGGGGGCCAGTATCTGGTGCGCTCGGCCTCCGCGCTGGCGGCCATCATGCGGGTCAGTCCACTCGTCATTGGCCTGACCCTGGTCGCCTTTGGCACCAGCGCGCCCGAGCTGGCGTTCACGGTGCAATCGGCCTGGTCGGGCGCCACGGATCTGGCCGTGGGCAATGTGGTCGGGAGCAACATCGCCAATGTCCTCTTGGCGCTGGGTCTCGCGGCCTTGGCGGCGCCGCTGGTGGTGCACAGCCGAGTGGTGCGTTTCGAGGTGCCGCTGGTGATCCTGGCGTCGGTCGCGCTCTGGCTTCTGGCGTCCAACGGGCGCTTGGGCTGGATTGATGGCAGCTTGCTCACTGGAGCGCTCGTCGTCTATCTCGCATGGTCCGTGCGCCAAGGAAAACGCGAGGCGCGAGAGGTTCAGGAGGCGCTGGTCGAGGTGCTCCATCTCGAAGGGCTGCGAAAGGGCCACTATCTCATCCGGCAGGTGGCGCTGCTCCTGACCGGGCTACTGCTGCTGGCGGTCGGTGCACGGCTCTTGCTGATGGGTGCGCTGGATCTTGCGCTTGTGTTCGAGGTGAGCGAGTTGGTGATCGGCCTCACCCTGGTGGCGGTCGGGACCTCGCTGCCGGAGGTGGTGACCTGCATCATTGCCAGTCTGCGCGGCCAGGGCGACATCGCGGTGGGCAATGTCGTCGGCAGCAATCTCTTCAACATACTCGCGGTCCTCGGGCTCGGCGCCCTGATCTCGCCGCGCGGGATCCCCGTTTCCCCTCAGGCGCTCAGCATTGACATGCCGATCATGGTGGCGACGGCCGTCGTCTCTTTGCCGGTCTTCTTCAGCGGCATGCGGATCGGCCGACTGGAGGGAGCGGTCTTCGTCCTCTACTTCCTTGCCTACATCGCCTATGTCGCGACACGGGCGACTCAGCCCCCCTATCTGGCAAGCTTCGAGTTTGCAATGCTGGGCTTCATCATCCCGCTGACCTTGGCCGCGCTGGGCTTCAGCCTTTGGCAGCGTCGGGCGCGAGCGGTCACAGCGGCCGAGGATTGACCGGCCCCCTTGGCTGGGGCGATTCAGGGTGAGTCGTCGCGGTAGGTCCGCTGGGGCGTCGGTCTCCCGAGGAGCACGGCCGTGTGGATCAGCAAGCGTTCGACCGGGCTGAGTTCGGTGCGCTGCGTGAGCACTTGGCGCGCCATCTCAGGCTCGTCGGTGATCATGCCATCGACGCCCAGGGACATCATGCGCGACATGGAGACCGGATCATTGACCGTCCAGACGAAGAGCCGCTTGCCGGATGCCTGGGTGCGGCGCACCAATGCGGGCGTCGCCATCCCCATGTTGACCGCGAGAAAATCCCCGTCGAGCTTGCTGAGGTCTCCGATGCCTGTGGCGGACAGGAGCCCGATGGTCCAATCCGGGCGTAGGGCGCGGATCTTCTGAATGCCGGCGGACTCGAGCGACATCACGGCGACCTTGTCGACCATGTCCGCGGCCTCGACGATCTCCACGACGCGTCGCTCCAGATCCTCGTCGTGTCCGTAGTATTTGAGTTCGATCACGACGCCTGCCTTGCCGTGGGCCGAATCGAGCACCTGACGCAGCGTCGGCACCCGGGCGTCGGCGAACTGCGGCGACAGCCAAGAGCCGACATCGATGCGCTCGACCTCGCTCAACGAGGCTTCCCAGATCTTGAGGTTGACGCCGGCCAGCTTCATGAAGTCGCTGTCGTGAATCACCACGACCTCGCCGTCGGCGGTCTCTTGGACGTCGATTTCGACCCAGTCGGTGCCGTCCTCAATGGCCTGCTCGATCGCGATCAGGGTGTTCTCGGGCGCCTTTCCAGCGGCGCCGCGATGGGAGACGATGCTGATGTCGTCGTGAATCACCATGCCGTCGATCAGCCAGGCGCCGACCAGCACGGCGATCAGTGTGCCGGCAATCAGCGCCGCCGTTAGCCAGCGCGCGGTGCGCGGCCAACGGGGCGAGCCTGTCTCTGGCGGCAGGGCTTTGGGCTCGGCCCTCTCGAAGCCGGGTACGAGCCGCTCGGCGAGGCCCAGCAGGATGAAGGCGAAGGCGCTGGCATTGAAGGCGCCGACCAGCCAATTCGTGAGCAGCCAGAGGCTGACGAGCCCGCCAAGGACGACAACGAGGATCGGCAGTCGGTCGAAGAAGAGCGGCGCGCTCCAGCGGCCCAGTCCGCCCACCAGTGTCGCTGCCAGGGCGCCGAGCCCGAGCGCGAGCGCTGCCCAGACGGCAAGCGACCACAAGACCGCTTTGCGATGACCCTGAGTCAACCGCCTGCTCTCATGGAAGGATTGCTTGGGCGCCACGTCTTGAAAGAGGATGAGTGGCAGCGTCAGCGACCAGGCGACGAGCCTGTGCGTCACTAAGGCGGTCATGGCGGTCATCACCAGGCCGATCAGGATCGTGGCCGTCCAAAACGCTGGCGGGCGCGCTTGAAGGTAGTAGTTGATGTCGTAGTCGGTCAGCAGGACCCAGGCGATTGCGGCGCCGAGGGCGAGGAAGGGCAGGGCGATCACGAGTAGGCGCACGACCAGCCACAGGCAAAAGATGAAGATCCTTGGCGCACGCCGGGCGGCGAACAGAATTGCGCCGAAGACTTTGCTCCCGCCGCGCGTCGCTTGCGCTGCGCCAACCGCCATTAGCGAGGCCTGCTCTAAGGCCATGATCGCGATGAGGACGCCTGCCATCAGGATCAGCGAGGCCATGCCCAGGGGGCTGAGCAGGAAGTAGAGGATGTCCTGATCGGCGAGTGCCGGTTGACCCGAGAGGCCGATGAGGAAGCGGAGGATGATGCCCGCCAGGGGGGCGAGCAGGGCGACGCCTACCGCCGTGTAGACCAGATGGACGCTCAACAGCAGGCGCCAGTCGCTGCGCAGACGTGTCAGTAAAGGTGCAAGGAATTGGGCGAGTGGTCTCTTCATGTCTCTGGACGGTCTGGTGAAAACCCTCATCATTGCGTTCTTCCTGTAGGTGTTCTGAACGGGGCCGATGGGGGCAAGATTGTATGGAGCGCTAGGGTTTCGGGTTGCGGCTTGGGGCTGGCAAGGGTTTGATCCAATCTCCTGGCCCACATCTCTTCAGGCATGGCGTGGCGAGTAGGCTCGTCTCGAGGAGGTCGTACGCATCCGCGCCGAACCGGCGGTGGACATGAACGGAGATTCGGCTTGGCTGAGCAAACCCTGACACGCATTGAGATCAGTAAGGATTACCTGAACTTCAGTGCTGGTCACTTCACCATCTTCTCCGCGACCGAGCGCGAGAATCTTCACGGCCATAACTTCCAGGTGCGCTGCGCCGTGACCGCGGCGGTCGGCCCGAACGGTCTGGCCTTCGATTATGTCGAACTCAAGCAGGTGCTCAAGGCGCTTTGCGATACCTTTGACGAGCAGCTCTTGCTGCCTGAGCTGTCGCCCTATCTGCGCCTGGAGCGGCAGCAAGGACAGGTGGTCGCCCTCTTCGCGGACGAGCGGATGACCTTCTTGGAGCGCGATGTCCTGCTGCTGCCGATCCGCAACGTGACCATCGAGGAGCTTGCGCCCTTGCTGCTCGAGCGGCTGCGAGACCGCCCGGAGCTTGCGGACATGCGCTTGCAAAGGATCGAGCTTGGCGTCTCTTCCGGATCCGGTCAGTGGGCCGTGGCAAGTAGTGGGCCGCCGCAAATTGGGAGTTAGCATGAATCTGTTAGTCGTAACTGGGGCCAGCTCAGGCATCGGGCGGGCGATCGCCAACCGCTTCTTGGTCGATGGCTGGCGTGTTCTCAGCATCGCGCGCCGGCCCTGTCCGGAGGCAGGTGTGGAGAGCCTGATCTGTGATCTCGCGGAGCCTGGCGCCCTTGAGCCCCTGCAAGCGGCCTTGTCCCAGCGCCTCGCCGAGGCCGACCGAATCTGCTTGGTCCACAATGCCTCGGTCATGCGCTCGGACCGGATCGACACCTTGGAAACCGAGGATCTGCGGCAGGTGCTGCAGCTCAATGTCCTCTCGGTCAATGCCCTGAATCGCCTGGTCATTCCCGCGATGGGGGAGGGCTCGAGCCTCGTCTACATTGGCTCGACGCTCGCTGAAAAGGCGGTGCCCGGCGTCGCTAGCTATGTCATCGCCAAGCACGCCCTGGTCGGTATGATGCGGGCGACCTGCCAGGATCTGGCTGGGCGCGGCATTCATACGTGCATGATCTGCCCCGGTTTCACGGATACCGAGCAGCTGCGAGGTCTCATCGGCGACAACACGGAGACCTTGGCCGCGATCACCTCCATGAGCGCCTTCGATCGCCTGATCGAGCCGGAGGAAATCGCCGAGACGGTGGCCTTCGCATCGCATGCCCCGGTGCTCAACGGTGCGGTCATCCACGCCAACCTGGGGCAGCGTGAGCGATGAGCAGCGACTCGGATGGGCGGCGCGTGGTCTGTATCAGCGGCGGGACCTCCGGGATCGGCGCCGCCTTGGTGCAGGCCTTCTTGGCCGAAGGCGATCGGGTCTACAGCTTCAGCCGAGCCCCCGAGAAGCTGCGCCGGCTTGAGGGGCGCTGGCCGGAGGCAGTCGAGCAGGGCGCTCTCGTCCTCTTGCAAGGGGACGTTACCGATGCTGCTTTCCTCGCCCGCCTTGCGGATCGGCTCGAGGCGGACGCCGGACGACTGGACGTCTTGGTGAATAACGCCGGCGTCATTCTCGGTTCCGGCACGCTGGAGGAGGGCTTGGAGCAGTGGCGGGCGACCCTGGAGATCAACCTCATTGCGCCCTTCGCCCTGACCCAGGCCTGCGCCGGCTTGCTCGAGCGCGGCGCTGACCCCGTGGTGTTGAATATCTCCTCGGCCTGCGCCCAGCATCCCTTCGCCACCTGCACCTCCACCAGCTATTCGGTCAGCAAGGCTGGACTGGACATGCTGACGCGCCGACTTGCGCTCGCCCTTGGCCCCAAGGGTATCCGCGTCAATGGCGTCGCACCCGGCGTTGTGGACTCCGAGATGTGGGGCGGTGCCGCCGAGCTGATGCAGGAGATCACCGCACGGCGTCATCTGCTGCGTCGTCAGGAGGTCGTCAAACCGGCCGATGTGGCCGAGGCCGTCCTCTTCCTCGCATCGTCGCGCGCCCGCCTAGTGACTGGCGCGACCCTCAATGTGGACGCTGGGTACACCCTAGGCTAACCATGCGCTTGGATGCGGTCATGTGAACCGCCAGGACGTCAAGAAGCCAAAGGCTTGTCAGCGCGGGCGATTCGGCTCGAAGGTGCGTTCCGGCACCGGGAAAAGACATCGAAATCCTTGTTGCGCTTCGCCTGCCTTGCGGTTCAATACCGCGTTCTCGGACAATCGCCCAACTGCCAACTGCCAACTGCCAACAAAAAAGCCCGCGCGATGGCGGGCTTCTTAGTGATGACGGCGGTTTAGCCGATCACTTCACCTCGTCGGTGTCGAGCTGCTGCATGAGGCCGAAGCTCTTGACGAAGGGGTTGGCCATGCGTGGGTCCTTGATGATGGCCTTGTAGTCGCCGACCTTGAACTTGAGCTTGCCGGTCATGAAGGCGGCGCCCATGCCGGTCATGCCGATGCCGTTCTCGACCCATTTGAGCCAGTCTTTCACGTCGGCGCGCATGTCCCAGTTCGGGGCAGGGTCGCTCTCGGACCAGCTGCCGGCGCTGACACACTCGCCCTTCTCGACCACGAAGACACCGCGTGGGTTGTCTTCGTTCTTGAACCCGCAGGTGATGACGGACGCGAAATCGATCTCGGCCAGTTTGTCTTTGACCTCGGGTTCGTTGTTCCAGGCGTCCTTCAGTTGTTTCATCCACTCATCGGAAAAGAGTGCAGCCATTTATCAAGATCCTCCTGAGTGAGCAGCTAACGGCCGGCACGACAGGGTGCGACGGCCACTTGGATTTCTTTCGTATCGACGCGGGCTAGGCCCGCGTGGCGGGATTCTAGCAGGATAGCGCAAAGATTTTGGCCTTCTCGCTTCGCCTGATGCGCACTCGCTGGGTGAATGCGTATCACCCGAAGTTGAGCTGGATCCCGGCGGTTGCCAGGCGCTCGGCCTCTTGCTCGAGTTCCAGCTGAGTCAGGGGGTGAGTGGTGAGCCAGTCATCCGGGAAGCTGAGCGTCAGTCTGTCCCCATCGGCTTCGAGTGTCGGCTTGGGTTTGGCGTCCGCCGAGCGTCCGCGATGCAGGAGCACGGCCAGGCGCAGGATGACGCAGAGGCGACGCGCGCAGGCTTGATAGCCGTCGGGAAGGTCGGCGAACTCCTGAGTCGGAAACTTGCGACGATGCCCCAGCACCAGCGCCGATAGGACCATCTGCTCCTGACGGGTGAAGCCGGGCAGGTCCGCATTGCGCAGCAAGTAGGCGCCATGCTTTTGATACTGGCTGTGGGCGACCATGACACCAATTTCGTGCAGTTGGGCGGCCCAGGCGAGCATCCTAGGATGCTCCGGATTGGTCAGCGACCAGGGGGCGACGAGCTGACGATAGAGGGTGTGCGCCGTGCTCTTAACGCGCTGGCCGTGTTCCTGATCGGTTCTGAACTGTCGGCAGAGCTTGGTCACGGTGCGCTCGCGCACGTCGCCATGCTGATCCCGCCCAATCAGCTCATAGATGAGGCCCTCGCGCAGGGCATAGTCCGAGACCTGCATATGCTGGATGCCGAGCGCCTCGAAGACCGCGCGCAGGACGGCGACGCCGCCGGCGAAGACCGGCTGGCGCTCCTCGGTCAGGCCCTTGAGATCGAGCGCGGAGACCTTGCCGGCGTCGATCAGCGTATCTCTGAGCTGTGTCAGGGATTCCGCTGAGATGCCGTCCTCGCACCAGCCCTGAGCCCTGACCACGGAAGCGATGGCGCGAATGGTGCCGGAGCTGCCGACGGCCGTTTGCCAGCGCGCGCGTCGGAACAGCTCGCGCACCGGGCGCACTTCGAGCGCCCCGGTCAGTTCCGCCCGCTGCATGGCCTTGGCGGTGATGCGCCCGTCGGCGAAGTGTCGCTGCGACATGCTGACGCAGCCCATGTGCAGGCTCTCGCGCAGCCGTGGCGAGAAGCCCATGCCGATAATGATTTCGGTGCTGCCGCCGCCGATGTCCACGACCAGGCGCCGCTCCGCGCCGGCCGCCAGGCCGTAGGCGACGCCGAGGTAGATCAGCCGCGCCTCTTCGCGGCCCGCGATGACGTCGATGGGATGTCCCAGGGCTGCCTCGGCCTGCGCGAGGAAGCCGATCTCGGCGGGCACTTGTCGTAGCGTATTGGTGCCAACGGCACGCACCGTGCCTGGCTCGAAGCCTCGCAGGCGCTGGCCAAATCGCTCCAGGCAGGCGAGCGCCCGCTCCGCGACCTCTGGCGAGATGGTCTTGTCATCCTGCAGGCCTTCACCGAGACGCACCATCTCTTTGAGTCGATCGATGACCTGAACGTGGCCGTCATCGATGCGGGCGACAATCATGTGGAAACTATTGGAGCCAAGATCGACGGCGGCGACGGTCTTTTGGGTCGGCGCGTCTGTGGCCTGGTCGGCTGCTTCAGGCATGGGCGGGTCCAGCTAGGGCGAGGATGGGAATCTTCGCAGAATCGGTTGGGAGGTCAAGGCGTGCGCGCTCGCCGCGTCATTGCTCTTCCGGCAAGTCAGGCAGCGCGAAACCCGTTGCCATGGTGGTGCCGTGCATGAACATTAGGCCCCCATGGGGGTGATTGATCTCGGCGATCTCGTAAATGAGTTCGAAGTAGTCGTCAGCCGCGCTGGCGGGCACGGCGATGGTGAGAATCGCGCGCTCCGAAGTCTCCCCGATGCCACGGTGCAACAGCGGCGTGATGCGGCCGACCCCGCGCGCATAGCTGAGGTCGACCGCGTTGAGACCCTGTTCCTGCGCCAAGGTGCGGACCAGTGGCATGGCCTTTTCCTTGGGCAGGATGCAGGTGATGATCTTCTGGGAGTCCTTGGCGTCCATCTTTCTGCTCAGGGATTACGCTTTGCTGCCGGCGGGCCTGCGGCTCGACGCCAGGCGCTCGACGATCTCGGGCGGGACGAAGGTGGCCGCCTTCTCGAGCGGCGTGACCCACATGAATCCCATGCCGGGGGTGTCCATTTTGCCGGCGGCGTACATCTTCTCGAACACGCGGTCGACCTGGTCGCTGGAGACCACGATGTTGATCACCTCCTTCTCGGCCTCGACCGCCAGCCCCCAGATGCCGAGACGCTCGCGCACGCCGCGGCCGTGGGCGTAGTGGATGCTCGCGCCCTGAGCGCCGGCCTCTTGCGCGGCCTTGACGATGTCGTCCGCCATGCCGCGCTGAACGCTGGCGGTGATCAGGGCGACGTCGGTCAGGACGACGATCTCTTGCTTGCTCATGCGGGCGCCTCCTCGGTCTCGGACAAATGCATGGACTCATCATAGCGGCGGTGCTTGCGCCTCACCTTCCACTGAATCCAGAGCCCAGTTGATAAGACGGAGAGTATCGGGCCGATCGAGGCCATGGCGAGGATTCCAAAGCCCTCGATGGCATGCATGGCGTTGCCGAAGCCCAGGCCCATGGCAAGCACCAAGGGGACGGTTACCGGTCCGGTCGTCACGCCGGCGCTGTCCCAGGCGATGTTCACGTACTCCTCGGTCGAGAAGATGGTGAGCAGGATCGCCAGCGCATAGCCTGGGATCAGTAGCCAGGCGAGGGAAAATTCAAAGACGATCTTGGCGACCCCCAGCGCCAGCCCGAAGCCGACCCCGAGCGAGACCGCGTAGATGAGGAGCTGCTTGGGAAAGGCGCCATTGGTGAGGTTCTGCACCGTGAGGCCCAGTGCGTTGAGCGCAGGCTCCGCCAGCGTGGCACCGAAGCCGAGGATCCAGGCGAAGGCGATTGCGATGGCCAGCCCGAGAGCGAGGGTGAAGAGCGGATCGTTCTGGACGGCCGCGATATCCATGAAGGAGGCCGGTACCAAGCTGCCCGATTGTGCGCCAAGCTTCGACAGGCCATAGGTCAGACCGAGATTGAAGACGATCATGCCCAGCACCGTTAGCGTGATGCCGTAGACGATGTTTCCCGGGTGCTTGAAGCGTTCCTTGAGGAGAACGCGCATCACCAGGAAGAGGAATAGCACCAGCGGAACGATGGCCCGCAGGCCCGTGATGATCTCGGTCCAGGGCGTCTGCGCGTACCACGCCGGGGGCGTGATCACTGCGGCGCTGTGCTCGGCGCCCGCGATGATGGCCTCGGGCGTGGTTGCGAAGGAGAGGTAGATCGCGAGCAGCTGTACGCCGATGATCGGGAAGAGCGAGGCCAGGGTGACGATGCCGAAGCCGGACAGCGAACTCTGCCCCTTGCCGGCCGCTGCGGCGATGCCGATGCCGAGCGAGAGGACCAGGGGCACGGTGACTGGGCCGGTGGTGACGGCGCCGCAGTCCCAGGCCAAGCCCAGCGTCTTGTGCAGCTCGGGAACAGTCGTGAGGTAGATGGTGAGTCCGAGTGTGGGCAGCAGCGTCAGATAGATGAGCGGCTTGAGGCTCCAGCCGTAGAGGAATCTGAGGGTCCCGAGCACGGCGGCCATGCCGACGCCGAGGCCAACGCCCAGCACCAGGACCTCCGACCAGTCGTTGAGCAGGGCGTAGAGGTAGGGGGCGGATTCCACCCGAACGATCTGTCCCGCGGCCTTGAGTGCGCCGATCGCCGGTTCGGCGAAGGTGACGCCGATGCCCAAGAGGAAGGCGATCAAGAGCACGACATTCAGATGCGCCTTGGCGGGCAGAATGATGCCCAGGGTCTCGCCAAAGGGCATGAGCCCGACTTTGAGCCCTTCCATGAAGAGCATGAGTCCGATGATGACGGCAACCAGTCCGGCGGTGATGATCCCTGCGTCCAGGATCTCCTGCTGGAGAATGAGCCACTGAAAGAGCATGAGGTAGATGGCCAGGGGGACGACCGCGCGGACCTGCTCGAGGAAGCGGACGCTGACATAGGGCTTGATGAGCCGATAGGCGTCGATGGGCCTCAGCCGGATCCGCGGCGCACGGTAGGGGATCTCGTTGCCCTCCGCGTCCCGCCAGATCTTGGGTGTGATGTTGTTGTACGAGATACGGTCCTGTTGAACCGTGATCTCTCGTACGAAGGCTCCGAAACGGATCTTTGTCGGCATCTGTCTTCTTTCGTGCTCAACTGGGTTGGGCAGCGGGTTCACCGGGACAGGGCGCTGCGTGCTCGGGTGCTCCGGCTGCATGATACAGACTCCGCCCTATCGATGTACCTTGGCGATGCCTGCACTCGAATCCTTGAGGGCACAAAATGCTTGCAGATGAGTCCAAGTTCGATGAAGCGTCCGACCATCCAAGGCCGTCGGGATCGGGGTCGAACTGACGATAGCGATCCCGACCCCGATCCCGACCCCGATTCCGACCCCGACCCCGATTCCGATGGCATGACTCGTCGGTCTGAGGCGAAGCCTCGCTAGGACTAGCGTGGCGCTGCTCGGGTGCGATCCGAGAGCCTGCTTGGCATCGTCGGAGATGGCTTGGCGGCAGGGATGCTTAGTAAAGCGTCCATCAACAACTTCCCCCCTTTCGCAAAGGGGGGTTAGGGGGGATTTCGGGCGGTATCGCTCGCATCGGGAAACAATTGATGGACACTTTCTGAGGCTGTTCTTTGAGGATCTTGAAACCCGATTCTCAAAATCGAAAAAAATCACTTCATTTTCTTATCTGATTTCGGTTATACGGGCGTTTCACTAACCGTGCCGTTATCTTGCTCGATCTGAGGTAGAGGAGATGCTGGATCCCGAAATGAGCGATGGCGAGGAAGGCGGCGAGCCTATCCCGCAACTGGTGGGCCAAGAGATTCGAGGTCAGTTGGACAGCCTTGATGTGCGCCGACGCATCGAGCATATCCGCGAGCTGAGGCGGCTGCGCGAGCTGCTCGAGGATCCGGATTTCGACGAGCTGGGATAGCCCGACCCAGCACTTAGAAAGCGTTCATCAACAACTTCCCCCCCCTTTCGCAAAGGGGGGCTAGGGGGGATTTCGGGTGGCATCGCTCGCATCAGGAACCAATTGATGGACACTTTCTTAGCGCATCGGCGGAGCCCCGTCTCCGCCGAGCCTTGGCGGTCCTCTCGCGATCGGCGAGCCATCTCGGCAGCCGCCCCACGTCATGCCTGCAGTTCGAATCTAGCTGTCGACCCCGTCCTTGTCTTCCGCGGCCCCCAGGGGGGCTTGCTTGCCGCGCTCTACCCGGACATCCAGCGGCTCTTTGGTGAAGAGCCGCACATCGCGCTGGGGGAACGCGATTTGGATGCCATGCTCGGCGAAGCTGTCATAGATGGCCTGATGCAGGTTCGTAATGATGCCGATGCGGCCTTCCAGTGAGTTCAGATAGCACCTCATGATCAGGGTGAGTGCGTTATCGCCGAAGGCCTCGAAGCTGATGAGGGGCGCGGGGTCCTTGAGGACGCTTTCGTGCTGATCGGCAATCTTAGCGAGGAGTGCGAGCGCCTGCTTGGTGTCGCTGCCGTACTCGATACCGACCGGGATGGTGATGCGATTCTGCTGATCGGTTAGGGTCCAGTTGAGCAGCCGGCCGGTGATGAACTCCTTGTTTGGAACCAAGAGTTCCTGCTTGTCCCAGTTGCGGATGGTCGTGGCGCGGATGCTGATATTGCTCACCACGCCTGTGGTGTCCCCGATGGTCACGATGTCGCCGACGCGCACGGGTCGCTCGAAGAGGATGATGATGCCGCTGATGAAGTTGGCGACGATCTCCTGCAGCCCGAAGCCGATGCCGACACCCAAGGCGGCGACCAGCCACTGGACCTGCCCCCAGCTCAGCCCGAGTGTACTGAAGACGAGCAGCGCTGCGCCCGCCGTGATCAGGTAGCTGGTCAACGTCTTGGCGGCGTAGCGCGCCCCTGCCGACACGGACGCACTTTGCAGCAGCACGATCTCGAGCAGGGCGGGCAGATTCTTGGCCGCGATGGTCCCGACGAAGATGATGACCAGCACCAGGCCCACATCCGCTGCAGTGACGGGGACCATCTGCTGCGTGCCGTCGACGATACCGCTGTAATGCCAAAGTGCGACACGCTCGAAAAAGGTGAACGCCGGTAAGACGTCCGACCAGGTCAGCCAGAGTCCGACGATGCCGCCGATCAAGATCGAGGCGTTGATGAGCCGGCGTGTCTGTTCGTCCAGGGTCGCTAGATCGGGCTCTGGCTCCTCGATCGTCACCACTTCCGATGTCACGGTCGCTTCCCGTTTTTCGCCCTCGTGTAGGGCGCGTCGCGCGGCCTGTCGTTCGAGGGCAGCCTGCAGGGCTAGGCGACGGCGGGTCACGATCAGCCAGCGGACGATGGTTTGGTGCAGGACAATGAGGCCCAGCACCAGCCACATTTGATAGACGAGTGATTGGAAGAGTGTCCCAGCGGTGTAGACATAGCCGAGGATCGCCAGCACCGCGAGCGACAGCGGGGCGCCGACGATGATCGGGAACCACAGGTGTCGGAGTCGAGTGAGCCAGCTGGTCGGGTGATCCTCGAGAAACTCGGTGAGGACGCCCCTGCTAGGTCGGAGCAGTCTGTAGAAGAGGATCGCGAAGCCGAGCATGTTGGCGATCAGCGCCAGCCTGGCCAGGCTGGCGACATAGGCCGGGTCATCGCTTTCGTAGATGGTAATGGTGAGGAGCGAGATCGGGACGGCATAGGCCGCGAACCAGTCGAAGTTCTTCCTCAGTCGTCTGAGCACATCGCTGCTCCACCGGTAGTGACGGTCAGCCACGCCCCCGGTGATGCAGATCATGCGGAAAGAGAGGAGGTAGTAGAGGCCGAATGCGACTTGGTAAAAGGCCTCTCCCAAGGCCAGGGAGAAGCTGCTTGCCATGGGTGACGCCTTGATCTGCAGCCCCAGGAGTAAGAAGAGCAGGGGCAGCGGCAGTGCCGCTAGCAGCGTGAGGCCGATGGCCTGGAGGGTGAAACGGATGCGGTCCGTGCGCACCCGGCGTAATGGCTCGGCATGGGCGCGAATGGAGCGGCGCAGGGCGGAGAGCTTCCAGATGAGCACGCTCACCGCCGCGAGTCCAAGCCAGAAAGAAGGCGAGGTCTGGATGCGTTCCAGCAGGGTGGCGCCGAGATTCATCCAGCTGTCGAGCGAGATCAGCCAGCGAATGGAGTCGGGCAATGCCTTCAGCGTCTCGAGGCTGACCAGGGGTGCGCTGCGAACCCAGAGGAGGCGCTCGGCGAGAAAGTCGTCGTAGTTCTCCGCCACCTGGATGACGCGCTCAGAGGCATAGTTCAGCTCGCCGAGCTGGTGTACATAGTCGTCGTCGATTTTCAGTGCCTGGTCGATCAGCGGTTTGCGCTGCTTGAGCACCTCGACGATCTGCGCGCGCAGCCCTGGCTCTGCGGCATCCGTGTTCTCATCTGCTGCAATCAGCGCGTCGGCCTCGCGATCGAGATTGCGCAGCTTGAGCTGCTCCTCGCGATAGCGAATTTGGCGTAGCGTGGTGTCTGCAATCGCGTCCTCGCGGTTGCTGATCGTGCTGCGATAGCGTCCGAGGTCCGGCAGTTGGCCGCGACGATCGAGCAGGACCTGCCCGAGCGCCTTGCTCAGGCCAACGGCCTCGATGCGCTGCTTGGCCCCGCGAAAGTCGTCTTCGATGCGCTGTCGCTCGGCATCGATCTCGGCGAGTTCGGCGCTAAAGTCCTGGAGGCGCGTAGCGATCTCCGCCAGCGATTGGGTGACCTCCGCGTTCTGCAGGATGAGTTCGCGCACCAATGGCGGCTTGCCGTCCGCATCGCGCGTTGCCTGCTGTGCCGCCAACTGGGCGGCGGATGCTTGACGCTCGCGCAGCGTGCTGAGCCTGTCTTCCAGGGCGCGTTGCTCGGCCTTCAGGCGGCTAACCTGGAGCGCCGCCTCGTCGCGCTTGGCCTTGTAGTAGGACTCCCGCAAGGACTGTGTGTGCAGGTCTTGCTCCATCATCGCTGACTCGTCCCAACGCGCCAGTCTTTGGGCCTCGAGCGCCCAACGCTTGGCCTCGATCACCTCCGGTGCCTCACCCGGCGCTGGCGGCTTCTTGAGGTCCTCGTCGATCTCGTCGAGGGTCTGCTTGACCGCGATGAGTTTGTCTCTGCTGCTCGTCGGGCGCTCGAGGCTCTGGTCGAGCAGCTTCTCGAATTCGTTGACGCGGTTCTCCTGTGCGGCGACGTCGGCCATGATCTGGCTGAGCCGTTGGCTGATCGTCTCTGCGGAGAGGTTCTCCGGCACCCGTGGGGCTGCCGTGGCCTCACCGCTCGCCTGGACGCTGTCAAGCTGGCGCTCAATGGCCGCGATCTCCTGGGGCGCACTCTCGATGAACTTGTTGAGCTGCTCCCTCTGTGCGCGGAAGCTCGCCGCCTCTTCCAGGCTCGATTGGGTGCGTCGATAGAGTTCGCCGAGTGAGAGTTTCAGCGACTCGTCCATGGTCTCGGCGGCATCCAACGCCTTCAGCTTATTGTCGAGCTGCTCGGTCGATGGGAGGGGCGTCGTCGTCGTCGTGCTCGCGGCCGGACTCGGCTGAAGCGTCGATTCAGCGCTTTGGCCGATGCCGGTCGCCGTGACGAGCGTGAGCGCCAGTGCGATTGCGCCGGCTAGCCAAAGGTGCGCTCCGCGTCGGCTTGGATGTGCGTTGAGGTGCGCCCTCGTCGCCTTGGGGCATGGGGCGCCGGATCGACCTGTTTCCGGGCGGATGCTGGTCGCGTCCAGCGCGGCTGCTGGGGCCTGGGTTTTCTCTTGCTTCATGGCTGGGATCGAGACGGCCTTGCGGGGTTCTAGATTGACTTGATGAATACCTTGGAGCTGCGCCGGAAGTTGTAGAGCGCCTGCTTCTCCATGGGCAGGATCTCCAGGCCGCTGGGCTGGAAGCCGCGCTCCTGGAACCAATGTGCCGTCTGCGTGGTGAGCACGAAGAGACGCTGAATCTGCTGGGATCGGGCGATGCCCTCGAGATGGTCGAGCAGGCGGTCGCCGCGGCGGTCGCCGCGGTATTGCGGGTGCACGGCGAGACAGGCCAGCTCGGCCATGCCGTCCTCCGCGTAGGGGTAGAGCGCCGCACAGGCGGTGACCATGCCGTCACGCTCGATGATGAAGAAGCGCTCGATCTCGGTCTCCAGCCGCTCGCGCGAGCGGCGCACCAGGACACCCTGCTCCTCAAGTGGCGTCAGGAGCTCCAAGATGCCGGTGACGTCGTCGATGCGCGCAGGGCGCAGATCCTCGTAGGGCTCCGCCGAGATGAGGGTGCCGCTGCCGTCACGGGTGAAGAGTTCGCGCAGCAGGGCGCCGTCGCGATCGCGCCCGACGAGATGGACACGCGGGATGCCGTTGCGGCAGGCCGATGCCCCGGCGCTCAGGCAGCTGGCGATCTCGTCCGGCATGTCTGGCTGGCTTGCGAGCAGTCTATCCACTTCTGGAGCGAGCAAATTGGGCGCGATGAGGCTTGTCTCGGTCAGGCGCGCGTCCTCGAGCAGAAAGATGAGCTTGTCCGCCCCGAGCGCGATCGCGGCACTGCGGGCAACGTCGGCGGCGCTGAGATTGAAGACCTCTCCGGTCGGCGAGTAGCCGAGCGGCGGCATGAGGGCGACCACGCCTTGGTCGAGCAGGCGCCGGAGGGTGCGATGCTCGACGCGCCGCACTGATCCGGTGTGGAGGTGATCGACGCCATCGATCACACCCAGTGGGCGCGCGGTCACGAAGTTGCCAGAGACCACCGGGATGCGAACCCCTGCCATGGGCGAGTTGGCCAAGCCGAGCGAGAGCAGGGCCTCGATCTCGACGCGCACCATGCCGGCGGCCTCCTTGACGCACGCCAGGGCCTTGTCGTCCGTGACTCGGAGTCCCTTCACATAGCGCAGCTCCGCCCCTTGGTCCCGCAACCGTGTCTCGATCTGTGGTCGCGCGCCATGCACCAGGACCAGGCGGATCCCAAGTCCGTGCAGCAGCGCAATGTCATGCACCAGGTCGGGGAAACGCGCATCCAAGAGGGCCTCGCCGCCGAACGCGATGACGAAGGTGCGACCACGGTGTGCGTGGATATAGGGCGTCGCCTGACGCAGCCAATCGACGAGGGGGTCCCGGCCCTGATCCATGGCGTTCAGGGGCGGATGAGAATCGGACACGCTGTGATTACCTTAGGCTGTGGATGTTGAATTAGAGAGGCGCTAGCGAAGGCGGGCTGATCGCGCTCTGCACGCGAGGGGCGTCGATCATGGTTTCGGCCAGTCGTCTTCCGTAGGGTGGACAAGCGCAGCGCAGTCCACCAACGCCGACGCGGGATTCGGTGGACTTCGCGCTCGCTCGTCCACCCGGCCCAACTGATAACCAAGACCGAGTGGGGCAACGCCCGGCCGCCGATTTCTCCGCGAGCGGTGATTTTGCGGGAATTCGAGGAAGGCCGGCTAGTCCTGCGGTGATGGCGGGCGGTGATGACCTTTGGGTACTAAGAAAGTGCTCATCAATTGTTTCCCGATGCGAGCGATCCCGCCCGAAATCCCCCCTGGCCCCCCTTTGCGAAAGGGGGGAAGTTGTTGGTGGACGCTTTCTAAGGCAACTCCCCGCAAATAACCGGTCAATGCCTTCCAAGCTTGGAACCGGGCATCCGCGAGATCATCGTTGTCGTTGTCGTTGTCGTTGTCGTTGTCGTTGTCGTTGTCGTTGTCGTCATCGAGCTGACTCGCCGTTGGTCGCATCGAACGATTACGACAACGACAAGGGTCCATCCGACAGGTAAACGCGTTTCTGGAAATCGCTGGTACGTTATTTCCCAGGGGTTGCCTAAGGCGATTCGGTACCTAGTCGATGCCGAGCTTGGCCAGACGATAACGCAGTGATCGCAAGGTCATGCCGAGCCTTTTTGCGGCCGCTGTCCGATTCCAGTGGGTCTCCTCGAGCGTATTGAGGATGGCGCGCTTTTCGATCTCGCTCAGATAGTCCTCCAAGGGGACAGTGTCATCGAGTTCGAGCTCCTCGGATGGCAGGCTCGACTGGGCTGTGTCTGACTTGGAGAGGTAGAGATCCTCGACATCGATAACCTCGCCGTCGGCGAGGGCGGTCGCCCGCTCAAGCACGTTCTCGAGTTCACGTACATTGCCGGGGAAGGGTTGTTGCTTCAATGCCTCAAGGGCTTTCGCGGTCAGCTTTCTGGGTGGGCTTGCCGCGCCGCTGCCCTGTTCTTGGGCGAGCCGTTTCAACGTCTGCTCGGCGAGCAGCGGGATGTCCTGGGGGCGTTCTCTCAACGCAGGCATACGCAGCTCGATGACGTTGATGCGGTAGAAGAGGTCCTGGCGGAAGTGGCCCCGCTCCACTTCGGCGTTGAGATCATGGTGACTGGCGCTGATGATGCGCACATTGACCGGGACTTCCTGCTGAGCCCCGACGGGCCGCACGGACTTCTCTTGGATGGCGCGCAGCAGCTTGACCTGGGCTTGCAGCGGTAGATCCGCGACCTCGTCGAGAAAGAGGGTTCCGCCCTCGGCGGCTTGGAAGAGGCCTTCCTTATCGCTGACGGCGCCGGTGAAGCTGCCCTTCTTGTGTCCGAAGAGCTCGCTCTCGACAAGGTCTTGCGGGATCGCGCCGCAGTTGACCGCCACGAAGGGGCCTTCGCTGCGCGGGCCTTGGGCGTGGATGAGCCGTGCCGCCAGTTCCTTGCCCGTGCCGCTCTCGCCCGTGACGAAGACAGGGGCCTGATTGCGCGCGAGCTTGGTGATGAGGTGGCGGATCTGGTCCATGGCCGGAGAGTCGCCGAGCAGGCGCACGCCCGATGCCGCTGTGCTCGCGCCGGACGAGGTTGGGCCGCGCAGTTTGAGCGCCGAGCCCACGAGCGTGCGCAAGAGCTTGAGGTCGACGGGCTTGGAGACGAAGTCGAAGGCGCCGGCCTTCATGGCGGCGACTGCGGATTCCGTACTGCCGTGGGCCGTGATCATGGCGACTGGGATGCCGGGATAGCATTCGCTGAGATGCCGCAGCAGGTCGATGCCCGAGCCGTCCGGAAGGTTCATGTCCGTCAGGCACAGATCGAATCTGCCGCGCTCGAGCTGGCGTTTGGCGTCGGCGACCGTCAAGGCCGTGGACGCCTGAACGTCCATTCGCCCGAGTGTGATCTTGATGAGATCCAGGATATCCGCCTCGTCATCGACGACGAGTGCTTGGGCCTTGCTCATGGGCGTCCGTTGGAAATTTGTGGGTTGAATCTCAGGAAAACGCGGGCCGACGGCGTTCTGCGTGCGGACCATCGATTGCGCCAGAGCATCCTGATTCTATGATGGTGCTGCATCAGCATTGCTCGCAATCATCCTCGGCAAATCGGGCTGGCAGTGACTCGAGTCGGGCGCTCGTGGCAGCGCCTCGACGCTCTCATGCCGCAGGGCGAGCGATGCGCCTTCGACGTGACAGCCATGAGGGCGCCAGGTCTGTCAGAAAGCCTCACAACAGCATAGCGCGTCCTGACTAAAGTCGTGAAGCGATGCGGCTCAGGTGAGATGCAATGCGCATTGTGTGCGATCAGCATCTGCAGTCAGCCCCTCAGAGCTTGCTTGAAAACGCCCTGGTGATGCTTCGTGGGAGCGGCGCCCCGCCGCGACGACCCCGTCTCAGGACGCTGCTCTGAGAAGTCTGAGGTTTGCAAACAGCTTCTCAGGGTTGTCAATCTGCCTGCTGTGCCGCTTCCGCTCAGTCGATGGGTAAGGTGAGTCTAAAGCAGCTCCCGCGCGGCTCGATGCGCTCATAGACAAGCCTCAGGCCATTGGATTCCGCCAATTCGCGCGCGATGTAGAGACCGAGGCCCGTGCCTTGGCTCTTGGTCGTGAAAAAGGGGCTGAAGATCTCCTTCGCGATGCCGGGGTCGATTCCAGGGCCATTGTCGCGCACTTCGAGCCAAGCCTCGCCGCGCTCGTCGCGCCGCGTGAGGTGGATGTGGACGCTGGCGTCTTGGCCATCAGTGCCGCCGTGCGCCAAGGCGTTCTCGCACAGGTTGGAGAGGATTTGGTGTAGATGCCGAGTGTCAACCTTGACCCAGGGCGGCGCCGAGTTCAGGTCGAGGAGGAGGGCTGTTTCTGCAAGCGCGTGGCTCTCGCGAAGCTCGCGTGCGAAGGACTGGATCCAGTCCTTGAGGTTGATCTCCTGCGGATCGATCTGGTTGCGCCGCGAGAGCTGCAGCACGCTCTCGACGGTCTCCTCGATCCGCCCGCTGTTGCGCCGGATGATGTCCAGCAGATGACGGTCGTCGGCGTCGAGGTGATTGCTCTCCGCCAGCAACTGAGCCGCATGACTGATGCTGCTCAGCGGGTTGCGAATGTTGTGCGCGATGCTTGCCGTCAGGGTGCCGAGCGAAGCGAGCTTGATCTGCTGGGCCTCGCGGATGGCCTCCTGGTTGTCCCGCAGGTAGATGATGACGCCGCTGGCGCGGCAGTCCCCGAGCAGGCGAATGGAGGCCCAGATATCCCGCTCCCCGATCCGAATGAGCCCGTCTTTGGGATGCAGGGATTGGACCTGATCTGCCAGCCAGCTGCCCAGCTCCGGCGAGAGTTCGTTCAGGGAAACCCCGGGGTCGACCCTCTCTTCCGCCATGAGGTCGAGCGCGGCCTCATTGACGAGGCGGAGTCGTCGCTCGCCGTCCGCTACCAGGATGCCAGTGCTGATGCTATGGATCACGAAGTCACTCAGTTTGGCGAGGTCGTCGATGTCGACCTTGCGGCGCGCGGCCAGGGCTTCGGCTGAGCGGATGCGTTGGTAGAGGACATGGGAGAGCAGGGCGACGGCGAAGTAGAGCAGGCCGAGAAATCCCGCCTGCGTGAAGGAGGTGCGAATGTCCACGCCCAGAAGGCTGGAGTAGATCTGTTGGCTCATGATGGCCATGGAGGCGACCGCGGCGAAGAAGAGCGACAGGCGGCCCTCCATCATGAGCGCGCCCGCGGCCACCGACACCGCCAGGAGCACGCCGAGGCCACTGGAGATACCGCCGGCCGCATGCATCAGGGCCGTGAAGGTAGCGATGTCGATGAAGATCGCGAGTTGGACCTGGGTCGATCTGCGTGGCTTCTCCAGCGAAAGGCCCAGACCGCTGACGAGCACCAGCACGGCATAGGCGACCAGGATGTCCCAAGCCAGCTCCGTTTCGTAGCGTCCGGCGGAGGGCTCCATGACCGTGGGCGAGAAGGCGAGCACCAAGCCCACGACCATGAGGAGACGGAACAGAAAGAGCCAGCGCAGGGCGCCGCGTGTCGGGTAGCGTGTCGTGTCGATGGGGATGCGGCGCAAACGCGGGCGAATGCGGCGGGTTGGTCGACTGGAATCGCCGTCTTCGCTGATGGCAAGGGCGACTTGGTTGCCCGCTGGTCTCTTGTTATCCATCCTCGCGCAAAGGCTCCGCAGTCACTTAGAAAGTGTCCATCAACAACTTCCCCCCTTTCGCAAAGGGGGGCTAGGGGGGATTTCGGGCGGCATCGCTCGCATCGGGAAACAATTGATGGACGCTTTCTTAAGGGCGAATTCCGGACATAACCTCAGCCGAATAGACGCGGCTCGGTAGGATGGGCCAAGTCCGTGCGCTGGGCCTGACTGCAATCTTGGCGCCGGGCGGACGCGCCCATCTTGCCAAGGCTCGGAGCTTGAATGATGGGCACGTCCATCGACCCTCGGCACTCCGAGCGAAGCTTGTCGCCAGGGCTTTGCGCATCCTGCGGGATCGGAACCGCAGGTTATGTCGTTTCTCGGAAAGCACTTAGGCTTTGGCATGCCGACCCGAATTAGACCAGAATTGGCGCAGCTGGACTATGCGGTCTTGAGCTTGAAGCGGGTCGAGGCGCGACTAAGTGGCCGTGTGTCGCCTGTCCGCTGGTATTGGTCGAGCTGCTTCAGGCTCAGCCAGGTTCGATGGCAGGATCTCGGGGAAGTAAATGAATTTACATGAGTTTCAATCCAAGCAGTTGTTCAGGGACTTCACGGTTGACGTCCCGGAAGGTCGGGTTGTGACGACGCCGGAGGACGCGGAGGCGGCCTGTGCAGCGCTTGGCGGCTCGCGCTGGGTGGTCAAGGCGCAGGTCCATGCCGGCGGCCGCGGCAAGGCGGGTGGTGTCGTCTTGGCGGAGGATGCGGCCGAGGTCGCCAAGGCGGCGAGCCGTCTGCTGGGCTCGCGGCTGGTGACCCACCAGAGCGGTCCCGAGGGGCTGCCGGTGGGGCAGGTGCTTGTCGAGCAGCCGACCGCGATAGACCGCGAACTCTATCTGAGCCTGCTCGTGGATCGCGCCGCCGAGCGGATCCTCATCATGGCCTCGGCCGCCGGCGGCATGGATATCGAGACGGTCGCGGCGGAGACGCCGGAGCGGATCATCCAGGTCCATGTCCATCCGGCTGCGGGGCTCCAGCCCTACCAGGTCCGCCGTCTTGGCTTCGGGCTCGGGCTGGAAGGGGCTCAAATCAAGGCGCTGGGGCAGATTTTGGCCGGGCTCTATCGGCTCTTCACCGAGTGCGACGCGAGCCTGGTCGAGGTCAATCCCTTGGTCGTGACCGCAGCGGGAGATCTGCTCGCGCTCGATGCCAAGGTGAACCTCGACGATAACGCGCTGGGGCGGCATCCTCGGTTGGAGGCCTTGCGGGATCCTGATCAGGAAGACGCGCGAGAGGCGCAGGCCAAGGCGCACGAGTTGAACTACATTAGCCTCGACGGCAACATTGGCTGTATGGTCAATGGGGCGGGACTCGCGATGGCAACCATGGATCTGGTCAAGCTGCATGGCGGCGCGCCGGCCAACTTCTTAGACGTCGGCGGCGGGGCGACGGCCGCTCGGGTTGCCGAGGCCTTCAAGCTGATTCTCTCCGACACCAAGGTGCGGGCGGTCCTCGTCAACATCTTCGGCGGCATCGTGCGCTGTGATCTCATTGCCGAGGGGATCATGCAGGCTGTACGTGAGGTGAAGGTCGCTGTCCCCATCATTGTCAGGCTCGAAGGAACGAACGCCGAGCAGGGGCTCAACATGTTGGCGGACAGCGACCTCGCCGTCGAGACGGCCTCGAGCTTGACGGAGGCGGCGGATAAGGTGGTCGCGGCAGTGGCATCCAGCGGGAGCAGCGAATGAGTGTTTTGGTCGATTCCGATACCCGTCTCATCTGCCAGGGTTTCACTGGTAAGCAGGGAACCTTCCACAGCGAGCAGGCGATCGCCTACGGCACCAATCTCGTCGGCGGCGTCACGCCCGGCAAGGGCGGTCAGATGCATTTGGAGCGCCCGGTCTTCGATACGGTCCACCAGGCAGTGGAGGCAACCGGGGCGGACGCCACCATGATCTACGTGCCGGCGACCTACGCGGCGGACGCCATCCTGGAGGCGGCCGACGCGGGGATTCGCGTCATCGTCTGCATCACCGAGGGGATTCCGGTCCAGGACATGCTCAAGGTCAAGGCCGCGCTGCTTGACTCCGACGCGGTGCTCATTGGGCCGAATTGTCCGGGCGTAATCACGCCCGGCGCCTGCAAAATCGGTATCATGCCCGGCAGCATCCACCGGCCGGGCCGCGTTGGCATCGTGTCCCGCTCGGGCACCCTGACCTACGAGGCGGTCTTTCAGACGACAGAGGCTGGGCTTGGTCAAAGCACCTGCATCGGAATCGGCGGCGATCCCATCCAGGGTCTGAATTTCGTCGACTGTCTGACGCTCTTCGAGGCCGATCCGGATACGGATGCGGTGATCATGGTCGGCGAGATCGGCGGCAGCGCCGAAGAGGCCGCGGCGGAATTCATCCAGGCGCACATGACCAAGCCCGTCGTCGCCTACATTGCTGGCGTCACCGCCCCAGCGGGTAAGCGCATGGGGCACGCCGGTGCCATCGTGACTGGCGGTAAGGGCACCGCGGAGGGTAAGTTCGCAGCGCTCGAGCGGGCTGGTGTCGCGACGGTGCGCTCGCCTGCGGAGATGGGCGCGCGCGTGGCCGGTCTCTTGGCAGGCTAAGGAAGTGTCCATCAACAACTTCCCCCCTTTCGCAAAGGGGGGTTACGGGGGATTTCGGGCGGGATCGCTCGCATCGGGAAACAATTGATGGGCATTTTCTAAGGGTCTGGCGAGCGCTGTCGTGACCTGAGTCTAGGCGGTCATTTGAACCGCAAAGAGCGTGGAGAGCGCAAAGAGCCTGAAGGCATAAGGAATCTCGATGTCTTTTTCTAGGGGCGGAGCTTACCCTCTGGGTGAGCGCGTTCTCTGTCTTGTCTTAAGAGGCTTCTGTGTCTTGCTGTCGTGCTCCCAGCTCGCGGTGGCGGAGTTGAGACCGTCGACGCTGAATTTCGAGGTTCCTGTTGGAGTGAGCTGACTTGGCGTGTTGCATCCAGATCGTTCAGATGAATCCCCTGGTCGGTGATGTGGCCGGCAATGCCGAGCACGTCATCGCGGAGGCCGTGCGTGCCCGGGAGGCGGGTGCGGACATGGCCGTTTTCCCCGAACTCGTGCTGACCGGCTATCCCCCAGAGGATTTGCTGCTGCGCTCGGAGCTTCACGCCCGGATCGAGGCGGCGCTGGCGCGGATCCAGGCCGAGGTGCGCGACATCACGCTGGTCATTGGCTACCCCAGGTGCTCCGTCGGGGGGCTATTCAACGTGGCGGGCGTGATCCGCGACGGTGAAGTGGTCGCCGAGTACGCCAAGCAGCATCTGCCGAACTACAGCGTTTTCGACGAAAAGCGCTATTTCCAGCAGGGTGCGACGCCGACGGTTTTCGAGCACCAAGGGCTGCGCATCGGCTTGAGCGTGTGCGAGGACATCTGGCAAGAGGGGCCCGCGCAGCAGGCGGCCGCCGCTGGGGCGCAGGTCTTGGTCAATATCAACGCCTCGCCCTTCCATCGTGGGAAGCGGGGCGAGCGGGAGGCGCTCGTTTCACGCTTGGCGCGCGACCATGGCATGGCGATCCTCTACGCCAATCTAGTCGGTGGACAAGACGAGCTGGTGTTCGACGGCGCCTCCTTCGTGGTCGACGCCGGTGGCGCGATCATCCAGCGCGCGCCCGCTTTCGTAGAGGCGTCTCTCCTCCAAGCCTTCGACGCCTCGGCCCATGCGCTGGCTCCGCCGTCACCGAGCGAGGCAGCGTCCGCCAGCGACGAGGCGACGCTCTACGACGCCCTGGTGCTCGGCGTGCGCGACTATGTTCGCAAGAATGGCTTCAGTGGTGCTGTCTTGGGACTCTCGGGGGGGATCGATTCCGCCCTCACGCTGGCGATCGCGGCCGATGCGCTGGGGCCAGACGCCGTTGAGGCGGTGCTCATGCCCTCGCGCTACACCGCCGATATGAGCAACGAGGATGCCCTCGAGGAGGCGCGTCTGCTTGGCGTCAAGGCTCAGACGGTTCCCATCGAGCCGGCCTTTCAGTCTTTCCTGGAGATGCTGGAGCCCGCATTCGCCGGGCAAGCGGTGGATGTGACCGAGGAGAATATTCAAGCGCGCTGTCGGGGGATCATCTTGATGGCGATCAGCAACAAGAGTGGCCGCATCCTCTTGACGACGGGCAACAAGAGCGAGATGGCCGTCGGCTACGCGACACTCTATGGCGACATGGCGGGTGGCTTCGCTCCCATCAAGGATGTGCCCAAGACCTTGGTGTACCGGCTCGCGGCCTACCGCAACCGACGCTCACCCGTCATTCCGGAGCGCGTGATGACTCGCGCGCCGTCGGCTGAGCTGCGTCCGGATCAGGTCGACCAAGACAGCCTCCCTCCTTATGAGGTATTGGACGCCATCCTCCGCCTCTATATCGAGGAGGACGAAGGCGTGGAGGCCATTGCCGCCAAAGGCTATCCGCCGGAGGTGGTGCGGCGCGTGGCGCGCCTGGTGGACCGCAACGAGTACAAGCGCCGGCAGGCCCCGCCGGGCGTTCGCATCTCGGAGCGGGCCTTCGGGCGGGATCGCCGCTATCCGCTCACGAGTGGGTTTTGAGGTGCGCCCCGCGCTGTTCATCACCCTGTCCCGATCATATACTTCCGGGCTAAGTTTGGCCCTGACCCTGTACGGAGAGATTCATGAAAAAGGTCGAAGCGATCATCAAGCCATTCAAGCTCGACGATGTGCGTGAGGCACTGTCTGCGGCTGGCATCACGGGAATGACCGCCATCGAGGTCAAGGGCTTTGGCCGCCAAAAGGGCCATACTGAGCTCTATCGCGGCGCGGAGTACGTGGTGGATTTTCTACCCAAGGTGAAGATCGAGCTCGTGTTGGCTGACGATCAGGTCGAAAGCTGCATCAACGCCATCACGACCGCAGCCCGCACGGGTAAGATCGGCGACGGCAAGATCTTCGTCTCTGACGTCTCGCGGGTTGTTCGTATCCGCACCGGTGAGGAGAACGAGTCAGCCATCTGATTGGCGGGGCCTGCCGCGCCGATCTCTCGTTTTCGGTCGTCGCAAAGCCATCGATTGATTCGGCGTTGATCATCGAACCGTGCAGTCGGTTGAGTCGACACCGTGAATCCTTCAAGGCAAAGCGACGTGGGAGCGGCGCCCCCCCCCCCGCGCCCGGGCCCGGCGGGGGGGGGCCCCCCCCCCCCGGGGGGGGGGGGGGGCCAAACCTGGTAGAGGGG
>NZ_JAAIJR010000077.1 GCF_010915725.1 Thiorhodococcus mannitoliphagus | reverse complement strand
CTTGGTCAGGCGGCTGCGCGGCGTATACCAGTCCAATGTCTGCGTGGTCGTCGGTCGATCCTCGCAGCGCGGGCAACCGTAACGCTCAGGGCGCAGGACAATGAAGACCTGATGACCAAACATCGGTAAATGACGCAGGCTGATCTCCTCACCTAAGGCGAAAAAATCCTCGATCCAGGCTCCACAGCAATGGCAATGGCAACCCTTCTTGGTACTCGTGACGTAGATCTTCAGCACATTGCCTTCCTCGAAGACAACACGCTCAATGGCAATGTCAGAGAGACCAATAGCGTGACGAAATTGCTCAGGATCGATCATGCGAAGACTCGTGAATGAAACGGGCTCGAATAGGCTTCGAGCATGGGAAGATAGGTAAGTTGTTGATAAATATTGTATCGCACACTACTTGAGATCCGGAAGAGCCAGCATTTCCCGGAGTTGCGCGGCCTTGCGCTTCAATCCATCAGGGGGCGCGCGGCTGGCCCCGTGCGCGCGCTGCTGGAACGCGACAACTTCATGCAAGCTTGGGATGTGAGGATGCGTTACGCTCCGAATGGCTCGATCGACGAGCAACGCGCGAAGCGTTGGCGCCAGGATGCCGATGCGGCTATCGGGTGCCTGCTATGATGACCACGCAAGCTGCGGAGACCATTCGCTTCGATCAAAGTCTTGAGGTCTTCGCTGCCACCGTCGCGACAACGCTTGGGGCCAAGGCACTCGCCGCCGGCCAAGTGCTGCGCGACGCATCCGGGCGTCTCGCCTTCATCAGCGATACCAATCTGCCTGAGGCATCCATCAGGGCCGCAACCGAAGCATTGGCGGCGCGACTGCCCACCTATTGCCGCACTGGTCGAATCCTGCTCACACCGGATCACCCAGGCGTTTCCTCAGTATTGAGCTGTGGACGAGGTTACCTAGAAGCGCTTGAAACACCGCTAGGCCGCGTGCCGGTCCGCGTGATCGAGCAACGCATTGTCGGGCAAGACTGGCTCGAAGCGCCGTCCCCATCCGTCTTGCCGCCAGCCCCAGCCCGGGTTGTCTTCGCAAGCCTCAAAGGTGGCGTCGGTCGCTCGACGGCACTCGCCGTCGTAGCCGCGGATCTCGCCCGCCGTGGAAAGAAGGTCCTGGTGATCGATCTGGACCTAGAGGCACCCGGAATCGGCGCCATGATGCTGACATCAGAAGCGCAGCCCCGTTTCGGCCTGCTTGACTGGTATGTCGAGCGGTCACTCAACGGCGTCAACCACGCATTCTTACTCGACATGGTGGCACCGAGCGACTTTGGCGCCGGACGCGGACTCATCGAAGTAGCACCCGCCATCGGCGCGACCGGGCGCCAGTATCCGGCCAATGTCCTTGCCAAGATCGCCAGAGCCTATCTGGATCAGCCATCGGATGAGGATGGCACCCTGAGCTTTCTCCACCAGACCCGTGCATTGGTCGATGACCTTGCTGGCCTGAAGCACTATGACGCCATCCTCATCGATGCCCGAGCCGGACTCAATGAAACGACTGCGGCAGCCATTCTCGGACTCGGAGCTCAGGTGCTTCTGTTCGGTGAAAACACACCCCAAACCTTCGCCGGCTATCGCTACCTGCTGGCGCACTTGGCACGTTTTCCGCGCAACGAGGAAGACGATTGGCTCTATCGCCTGCGCATGGTCCACGCTAAAGCGTCTGCGGACGCCGACAAACAGCAGGCGTTCAGAGACAAGGCCCACAGCCTGTTTCAGGAGTACCTCTATCGGGACCTCCCACTTCCGGACGAAGAGGGACGACCTTCGCCAGACACCTCGCTTCCCGAGGTGTCGCTCGATGATCCGGAAGCACCTCATTTCGCCTGGCCGGTCTTCCGAGACTCCAACTATTTCGAGTTCGATCCCTTCGCCGAGCCTGCGCAATTGACGCCGGCACGCTATGCGCGAACCTATCAGACCCTGACCGAGGGGATCGATGCTTACCTGAGTTCCGAAGGCTGAATCATGGACGAGCCCGTTCGCATCCTGCGCACCGCCTTGGCCGAGCTGACGCCAGCACCAAGCCATGACGCTACCAGTCCTCCGGAGTTGACGAAAATCTATGCCCCGGAAGGACATGAAGCGGCACTCGACCCAGAGCGGGTCATGGTGATCGGCGGACGGGGAACCGGAAAGAGCTTCTGGTCAGCGAGCCTGCTCAACAACGAGACACGCGCTTTTGTGGCGCGCAGCTACCCACGCTTGCGGCTGGATCAGTACAACGTGGCGCTGGGATTTGCCGGGGTCGACACCGGATTGGACGGAGCACCCAATAGCGAGGTATTGGACGAGTTGATCGATCGGGACGGATTCGACCCAGTCAAGGTCTGGCGTGCCGTCATCCTGCGCGGAGTGTCGCACTTCGTACCATTGAACATACCCGAGAAGCTCGGCGGACAGAATGGCTTAGTGTCCTGGGTCAACGCGGATGCAGAGCGAGCACAAGCCATGCTGCGACAGGCTGACGACACCATTCTGGCGCAAGGACGTCGTCTGCTCATCGTCTTCGACGCCCTTGATCGCCTAGGTAGCAATTGGCAAGACATCAGGGAGCGCAGCAAGGCTCTGCTTCGAACCGCCTTGGCGATGCAAACCTATCGCGCCATCAGGCCCAAAATTTTTCTGCGGGTGGATCAAGCAGAAGACCGCGGATTGGCGGCCTTCCCGGATGCGTCCAAGCTCTTGAGCAAGGGCGCCCGGGTCGATCTGACCTGGGAGTGTCGCGACCTCTACGGGTTGCTCTATACGCTCTTGGCCAATGACCCCAATGCGAAGCCCCTATTCTCGCGACTCGTCCAAGGCGCGACTGGAATTGACCTTGCCGATGTCGCCCAAGAGGGACTGCCAACCTCGCTCAAGGATCAGGAGCCTAAACAGGAAGCCGTCTTCGTGATCCTCGCGGGACACTACATGGGAGCGAGCAAGACCAAGGGTCGCACCTATAGCTGGCTTTACAAGCATTTGTCAGATGGGTTCGGTCGCGTGAGTCCTCGCAGCTTCCTGGAGGCGCTACGCAGTGCGGCCAGTTATCGCGGCATGCCCCCTGACTCGCGCTTGGTGATCAACCATAAAGGGATTCAGGCCGGAATTCAGGCCGCATCCGATCTGCGCCTGCAGCAACTCAAAGAAGAGTATGGCTGGATCGAGGCCATTCTCGAGCCTCTAGCTGATCTGAGAGTCCCGTGCCCGGAGGATGATATCCGATCTCGCTGGCAAGAAGCAGGAACCCTCACCGCGATGCGAGAAACCGATCAATCCTATCTGGAGCCGATCGAATTCAGCGAGCCGGGCGACGATCGACTCATTGCGCTGCTTCGCGCGCTCATTCGCATCGGCGTCGCGGAACGACGTTCGGACGGACGCATCAATGTACCTGATATCTACCGCGTCGCAGCAAAGCTGCTCAAGAAAGGGGGTGTCAAACCGAACCGCTGATGCGCTGTTCAAGACACGGCAGAGCGTCGACATCGATCGTTTCGAAGGCGCGATGAACATTCTGCCCGCCAAGTCGCTGCCATGCCGGGCGCCAACGCCACGCAAGCAGGACAAGACGCCCGAAGCAGCCGTCCAGAAGGAGCGCGACAAGCTCGCGGAGCACGCCGCCGCGATCGGCAATTTAGAGGCTCAGCGGGTGAAGATCACCGCACTCTAAAGAACAAAGCCGCGGCATCTGGCGGCCCTCAAGCGGGGGCGGTAAGACACCCTGCTTCCAAGACAAGAGTGCCTGAAGTCTTTCGCACTCGCGGCGCTCTTACTGCTCAACCGCTCTTTCCAGGCTCAAGACTCTCACGCAGTTCGCGCATGAAGACGTCCGTCGAGTCCAGTGTAATGAACCCCAGACGCGGGAACTCGAAGTCCAGGATGAAGTAGAGCGTTGCCGAAATGAGCGCAGCAAAGACGATCGTGTGTAAGCGATTGGGATGTTTCACGCCTGCCTGACCGTAGCCCGCCAGCAAAGCGGCCAGCATCGCCAGGACGATCAAGAACCAAACGACTCCCGGGTGGACATGCATGCGGGCTGACGCGAGACGCGCCGTGGTCAGGTCGAAGGTCTCGTTCAGAGGCGGCAAGAGAAGGCTCGCAACATGGGGGCGACCGTCGCGATTCGCTGCCGAGATCGCAAGCGCCCAGAGTTCGTTTTGCAGACCCTGCAGCTCCGCAGCGATCTCCAGCGCGGTGCCCTCGTCGCGAGCCTCCTCGACAAGCCTGATCACCCCATCCACATAGCCTCGCATCAGGTCGCGAATCTGTGGCTGGTCATCGACCGGCAAAATGTCCAACCGCATCCAAGCCGTACCCATAGCGTTGACATGCTCGACCACCAAGTCGCGGCGATGCTCGAAGCGCGACGCCGCACCCGTAAAGGTAAAGGCGAGCAGCAGACCGAGAAGCGCGAAGACCGCCCCCTCAACCGCCCCCGAACTCAGCTTCCCGTCTCGACCGACACGCCTGAGATGCTGCTCCCCAATCACGCGACCAACATACTGAGCGCCGATCAGTAACAACAAAAGCCCAAAGGCCAATAGGGCAGACTGCGCCACCTGACTCATTGCGACCAAGCTCCATGATGGATGAGGACGGGAATAGACATCGAGTTAGCCCTGCGCCGAGATTGCCACGAAGGTTGACACGTCCTCGATCAGCGTCTCAAGCAGCTCCTGCGGCAATGCTTGCCCTCCCTGGGCGAGCGCCACGGCACGCATAAGTAAGGCCGCATCGTCCGCTGTCAAGGCCCCAGTCGGCAGCGCTTCGGCATAGAGCCAGACGCCCACCTGCTGCGCGGCCGGCGGGTCTTCGCGCCCGGCGCGATGCGCTGCTGCGGCAAGCAGGGCCGTGAGGAGAAGCTCGGCGGCGGGACCAGGACAGGACTGCCGCGCCAGGAGGGTTGCGGCCTCCAATCCCTCGCGCGCACGACGCAGCAGGGGATGCTCGGCCGGCGGCTCGAAGGACGCCGTCTCGGTCTCAAAGACGGACTCGGCATCGGCGACGGGTGACGCGGTGCCGAGACGGCCCAAGCTGGCGAGCGTGCGACAGTCGATCAAGGCGAGGGGCACCTGCTCGAGCAGACCCTCGATGGCCGCGTCGTCGTCCTGGCTGACGCGATCCAGCACCACGAGCAGACCACGACTCTTGCCAACCCCGTCATCGCGCTTCTGGAGCAGGATGCGCGCGATCCGCGCACCGAACCGCTGTTGCAGCTCCAGGATGCACTCCCGCACGACCTGATCCGAACCGTTGCCGCGCGCAACCGGCTGGCTCGATTCTCCGGTGATGGATACCAAGGCCGCGGCTGATTCAGCCGTGTCGGGCTGAGTCGTCTCGGTCGAGGTCGCAACAGGCTCCGTCGTGGCGGCCTCCGGCTCCACCTTCGCATCGGCCAGGTCATCGGCCAAGACCTCCGCCAGCCGCTTGGAGACGCTGACGACATCCTCCGTGGCGTTCGGATCGACCACATTATCGAAGAGGTGACGCTTGCCCTGGACCAGCTCGAGCACACGCTCCTCATAGGAGGATGCCGCGACGAGCAGCACTGCCTGCACCTTCTGGCGCTGTCCGAGCCGATGCACCCGGGCGATGCGCTGATCGAGCACTGCGGGATTCCAGGGAATGTCCAGATTGACCAACACCGCAGCGTTCTGCAGGTTGAGACCAGTGCCGCCGGCATCCGTCGAGATGAACACCTGGATCGCATCATCGTCCCGAAAACGGTCCATCAGCTCGCCGCGCTTGTGCGTGGGCACGCCGCCATGGAGCCGGACGCTACCCAGGCCCATGCGTCGAATGCGCCGCTCCACCAGCTCGGTCATCCGCTCCCACTGCGAAAAGACGACGGCCTTGAGTCCGGCCATGCGGCAGAGTTCATCCAGGATATTCTCAAGCTCATCCAGCTTGGGCGCGCCCTCGGTCTCCTTGTCGACCAGACCCGCCGCGTTACAGGCCATCCGCGCGCGTTGCAGCGCGGCCATCATGCGGTTCTGCTCGCTCGGCGTCAGGGGACGGCGCTTCATGATCTGCGCCAGCATGGTGGCGGCCTGCAGAGCATCGTCGTGGATGGCCTGCTGCGCCTCGGTCATGGGCACGTCGATACGCTGGACGATGCGCTCCGGCAGCTGATCGCGCACCAGAGAGCGGTCACGCCTGAGCATGGCGGTCGCGAGCCTGCGGCGCAGCTCGGAGAGATTGCGATAGCCCAGGACCTTGCCGCGCTCGTCCGTGATGTGAAAATCGACCATGTAGCGCCAGAGCGGACCGAGGACGCGGGCGTCGACCACCTGCATCAGGCTGTAGAGGTCTTCGAGTCGATTCTCGAGCGGCGTACCCGTCAGCACGAACGCGTAACGAGACTGGATGCGCTTGACCGCGTTGGCGATCTTGGTGCGCCAGTTCTTGATGCGCTGCGCCTCGTCCAGGATCAAGAGGTCCGGACAGAGTTCGGCATTGATCACGCTGTGATCGCGCATCACCAACTCGTAGTTCACGACGTAGAAACCACGTCCCTGGCGATACTGCACAGCGCGGGCGTCGACCGGCCCCTGAATGACGTGGGCCTCGGTATCCGTGAACTTGGCAATCTCCCGCGCCCACTGCTGCTTGAGCGAAGCGGGACAGACAACCAGCACGCGTTCGACGCCGTCGTAGTTGTGCAGCCAGTAGGCGGCAGCGATGGCCTGGAGCGTCTTGCCCAGCCCCATGTCGTCCGCAAGCAGGGCGCGCCCACGCCCGGCAAGGAAGGCAACGCCTTCCACTTGGTAGGGATAGAGCCGCGCGGCGATCCCCGGCAGCCGCCCGCCGCCGGCTCTGATGCGGCTGCCGATCTCGTCCGCACGGATCGCGCGGGCGGCGTCTTCCGCGAGACGGCGGCTGAAGTCCAACGCATCATCGCCGACCAGCAAGTCCCCTCGATCCTTGACCTGCTCGGCGAAACGCAGAAAGTCGTCTGGAATCCTGAGCCGGAACCGGCCTTCGGCGTCGAAATGCTGCTGAAGAATGGGATTCAGGTCCACTACGGTCGGCTCGGCGCCGCGATGCAGCCGAATCAGAGGAGCGTCCTCGCACTCCCAATCAAGGTAGACGTAAGCGACAGGAGCGCCCTGTCCCTTGAGGCTCGCATAGTCCTTGCGCTTGCGCATCCGATGCAGCACCGCCTCGATATGCTTGCAGGTACCCAGCTCATTGGTGGCAAAATCCGGGCAAGTGCAGTAATTCGCACGCCGCACCAAGGAACGGATGTGGACGCGGTAACTGACCGGAAAGTGCGTCGTGGATTGCAGTGAGCGGGCGGTCCAGAGGCCGAAGCCCGCGCCCTCGGCGCCTTCGGAGATGGGCTCGACGCGAACCTCGGCGCGTGCCTTGAGGATGCGCTCCTCAATGGCCGTCTGGGCAGCGTCCGCGAGCTGCTGAACATCGCCCTGCCCCTTGGAGTAAGCGAAGAGGGCCGCTATGGCATGGACGCACAGGCGAGCGCCGCCATTACCCGCTGCCTGGCAATCGCAGCCTGCCAAGATGTCGCCGCCGGCATCGACCGCGATCTCGACCTGGAGCTTGTCCCCGGAGCCCTCGTCCTCGACCTCCGCCCACAGACCCTCGTCACCCCGATCCAGGGCGGTCACGCGATGCTCGTTGCTGTGCCTGAGCGCGGCACGCACGACCGCCGCATCGGCGAGACGCTCGAGCTGCTCCGTATCCAGCAGGAGCGGATCCGCGCCGGATGCATTCTGAGTCTGAGCGCCGCTGTCGTTGGAGGAAAGTTGGGTCATCGTGGCTCCTGATCGCCGTTGCCGGTCAAGGATGGGCGCGGCGGCCGAAAAGCGATCATGGCCCGCGCCCCTCTATTCTACCGACAGCGACGACAGAATCATCCGTGCTGCCCCCTTGCGTTCACGCCTGCGTTCTTCAAGTGTTGCAACGCACTCAAAGCACGCGAGGGCGTCGATCATCGTTTCGGCCAGTCGTCTCCTGCCAGTGCCAGTCGTCTCCCGGAGTGGACAAGCGCAGCGCAGTCCACCAACGCCGACGCGGGATTCGGTGGACTTCGCTCTCGCTCGTCCACCCTACCGGTCCAAATGACGATCAAGGCCCACGCGAGCGAGGACAGCGCCTCGACGCGACGGCGTCACTTCGCCTCGTCGATCATCGAGCGGATCTTGGAGAAGGTTTGAGCCAAGGATGCGGGGAACTCGGCATCCTCGGGGACGATGTCGGCGATGTCATCGGCGCCATAGCTCATATAGCGCACCTGAGTCTTGCCCGCCTTGGAGAAGACCATGACGAACTTCGGCATCAGCACCGCCCGCTCCGGGTTGAAGGTCAGGCTCTTGTCGGCCTTCGTCGGCTTGCAGATCTGAATCATGTGGAGATCGAAATCGTCCGCCACCTGCCCGCCATGCGCCCTGAAGGTCGTCTTCATGTCCATGGTGTCGGCGTTGTTCACGACAAAGGCGTTGTCTTCCACGATCTTCTTGAAGTCGCTGACGAACTGCGGGACGCTCTTCTCGCTTTCGACCGCGTAAAGATCCTCGTTTCTCTTCATGATCTACACCTTGCTACAAGATTAAGGGCCAGACCGCTCCGCCAATCGCCGAGCCTTTCGCAACGCACTCGAGGACAAGCGTGGCGCGGCCATTGATGAAATACCGCATCAGTATGCTCGGAAAACGATAGCACCCACCGTGACCGGGACGACAGGGCAATTGTCAACCAACAGAGGGCGAACAGCGCTACTTAAGGTCTTGTACCAACGCTCGAATCCTCGTCAAATCACCGCAAGCCTCCCACGGACCGAGCACGCATTAGCCATGAGCAAGCCAGAAAGGGTTCTCTTCTTCGGCACCTGCCTTGTCGATCTCAACAACCCCGAAGCCGGACTCGCCGCCATGCGGTTGATCCAGAAGGCCGGCGTGCAAGTCCGCTTCCCGCAGGGACAAACCTGCTGCGGCCAGCCCGCCTACAACGCAGGCTATCGCGATGAAGCCAGACGCGTCGCCCGCCTGCAGATCGAGGCACTGCAGGGCAGCGAGCCGGTCGTCGTCCCCTCGGCGTCATGCGCGGGCATGATGCGCAACCACTATCCGCGGCTGTTCGAGGGCACGCCGGATGCACCGCGCGCCAAGGATCTGGCGAATCGCGTCGTGGAGCTGTGCGACTTCCTCGATCGGGTCCTAGCGATTGAACTCGCGGATCACGGCCCGCCGCTGCGCGTGGCTGTGCATCACTCCTGCTCTGCCAGGCGTGAGATGGGGGTTGCGGACTCCGCCGCCGCCCTGCTGCGTCGCCTCGAGAACATCACGGTTGTCGAGCCGGACCATGCCGAAGAATGCTGCGGCTTCGGCGGGACCTTCGCGCTCAAGGAGCCGGAGATCTCGGCGGCCATGGCAACCGACAAGGCGAGCGCGATTGCGGCGACAGCTGCGCCGATTTTGGTCAGTCAGGATTGCGGCTGCCTCATGAATATCGGAGGGACTGCGGAGAAGGCCGGATTTGAACTGAAAACGATGCACATCGCCGAGTTGCTGTGGGAGCGCACCGGCAAGGACGTCTGAACCAGATGCGATCGGTCGCGGTATCGGCGAATCGCGATCGAGCGGCCATCCCGCACTGGACGCCGGATCGGTCGCCAGCCGGGCTCAAGGCACCCGCGAGTGTGACTGCCTCAAGCCCTTTTCCAGCCTATTCGCCCACGGCCGCCTCAGCCACCCCCGACAGCGCCTTGCTCAGCTTGCCAATGACAGCGCAATCGGGCACTCCGTGGCGCGCCCCGATGTCGGCCGGTTCGTTGTAGCCGAGCCAGACCTGGCCGTCCGCGTCCTGCCAGACCAAAACCTTGAGCGGCAGGTCGATCGCGACGGTCTGGGCGCATTCCATGAAGGGCGTGCCGCCCTTGGGATTGCCGAAGATGAGGAGTTCGGTCGGCCGCAGCGACTTGCCAACGCTGGCCGCGCCAGCGGCATGGTCGATGCGGGCGAAGACTTTGAGACCACGTTCGGTGACAAGGTGCTCGAGCCGATCCATGGTCTCTTCGGCGCTATAGGGACTCTCTAGAGCGCGCAGACCATCGACGGCAATCGCAGTCGTTGCGACGAGCAAACCAAGGACGAGGGTCAGGGTGCGACGGATCTTCATAGGACTTCTCCGAGTTTCCGGATCGGTCCAACCAAGATGCGGGGTGATCGCGCTCTGGCAAGCCTTGAACTCACATAAGGCAACCGAATTGCGTCCAGTCCGCTGGGGCACGATAGGCGTCGAGCCAGGCATCGACCGCTTCCGCCGGCATGGGCGCGGCGATACCGAAGCCCTGGGCCAGCTCGCAGCCTAGGTGCAGCAGACGGACCCCGTGGTCGACACCCTCGACACCTTCGGCAATCACCTCCCGCCCGAACGCCCGGGCCAGACCGATGGCGCCCTCGACGATGTCACGATCTTCCTGGTCGATCAGCATGTCGCGCACGAAGGAGCGGTCGATCTTGAGCACCCTTGCGGGGAGACGCCGGAAGTAGGTCAGCGAGGAATAGCCGGTCCCGAAGTCATCCAGGGCAAAGGAGACACCGAGCAGTTCCCCCTGAAGGACCACGGACCCGACTTGCTCCAGGCCGTCCAAGGCGGCGCTCTCGATGATCTCGAGCACCAGCGTCTTGGGCCGAAGACCAGGCTCACTCCGCACCAAGCGGGCGATATCCTGCATGCAGCCTGGCGTCATCAGGGTGCGCGCCGAGATGTTGATGTGCAGCTTGAGCGGTCGCCCGGAGCTGTCCCAGCGCCTGTAGTCGCGCAAGGCATGCTCCAGCACCCACTGGTCGAGCCCATGGATGAGTTCGTTCGACTCGATATCAGGGAGGAAAGCCGCCGGCTCGAGAAGACCGCGCTCCGGGTGTCTCCAGCGCACCAGCGCCTCGAAGGCCTGCACGACGCCCGAGCGCATGTTCAGGATCGGCTGGTATAAGAGCCTGAGTTCATCGGTCTCGATGGCCCGGCCGATGCTGAGCAGCCGCTCACCATTGGCGACGGCGAGTCGGTCCTCCTCCGGCGCGAAGAACTCATAGGTATTGCGCCCGTGCTGCTTCGCCAGGTACATCGCATGATCGGCGTGCCGCAGCAGGGTATCCGCATCGCCATGATCGTCCGGATAGAGGGCGACACCAATGCTGGCGGAGATTGGCTGCGGCTGCGACTCGATCAAGGTCCGCTCGCTCAGCATTTGCAGAATGCGCTCCAGCGTTTGCGCGCAGACCTCTAGATTGCTGAGGCCCACGAGTAAGAGCGCAAACTCGTCGCCACCCCAACGCGCAACCGTGTCACCCGGCCGAACGCTGACGCTGAGCCGCTCCGCGACCACCTTGAGGAGCAGGTCGCCCACCTCATGGCCGAGCAGATCGTTGACCGGCTTGAAGTTGTCGAGGTCCAAGTAGCAGACCGCGATCTGCGTATGCTCTCGACTCGCCACCGCCATCGCCTGCTGCAACCGGTCCTGGAGCAGCCGGCGATTGGGCAACCCGGTGAGCTGGTCGTGATAGGCAAGGTTTTCGAGGCGCTTCTGGCTGTCCCGCAACGCCTGCTCGGCGAGTTTGCGATCCGTGACGTCGCGGTAGATCGAGACCAGGCTAGCGTCCGGCAGGCGATAGACAAAGTTCTCGACCCAGTGATCCACACGCTCATCCTCGTAGCGTGCCATGGGAAGCACCTCCGGGGTACCCGTGCGATACACCCGCTGCAGTACCCCGAAGAGCCCCATGCGATCGACACCGGGGAACACCTCGCGCACGCTCTTGCCGATGACCGAACTGGGCTCGAGCGCGCCGAGTCGCATCCCGGCCGGGTTGAGCGCTGTAAAGACGAAATCTCGGCCATCGTCGACAGCGCGATACACCGCCAGCCCGTCGGCCATGTTCTCAACCAGCGCACGATAGCGCATCACGGCATCCTCCAAGGCCTGCTCACTGGCCTTCTGGTCCGTGATGTCCTGGCCCGCGGCATAGAGGAGACCGGCCTCAGGCATCGTGGTGGCTGCCCAGGCAATGGTGCGGATGCTGCCATCTTTGCAGCGGTAGCGGTTCTCGAAGTGACGGCTGTCACGCCCTTTGACGACCTTTCCCATATCGTCAAGCGTCGACTGAACGTCCTCCGGGACGATGAAATCCAGAAAACGCCGCCCGATCAGCTCATCCTCCGTATAGCCGAGCTTCTCCGTCCAGGCTCGATTGACGCGACGGATGGTCCCGCTCAGGTCGGAGATCACGAAGAGGTGCAAGGACAGCCCGAAGAAGCGATTCCGCTCGTCCTCGGCAAGCTTGTACTGGGTGACGTCGCGCGCCACCCCCGCCATGCTCAGCGCGCGCCCCTCGGCGTCGCGCACGGCGTCTCCGAAGGCGGCCAGCCAATGGACGGAGCCATCCGACCACAGCACGCGAAAATCGATGATGTGCGGCACCCCGTCTTCGAGGCAGGCACGCACACTCTCTCGCCAGGCCTCCAGATCATCCGGGTGGAGGCGAGAGACCACTTCATCGAGCGTGCCCCGGAAGCTGCCCGGCGCGAAGCCCCACAGTGCCTCCATCCCCTCAGAGCAGCGCACTTGCTGCGTATCCAGAGACCACTCCCAGATTGCGGTTCGCGACAGCGCCAGGGCCAGGGCCAAGCGCCGCTGCTCATCGGTATCCTGCGGCGCCTGACGCATCGACCCATCCCGAGTGACGTCCCGCGTCGCGCACAGAAGCCACTCGCCCCCGTCCAGGGGATGCTTCCAGAGACGTCCGCGCGCTCTCATCTCGCGCAGCGCCCCGTCATCAGGGCGGGCGATCGGATAGTGAAGATCAAAGGGCTCGCCCTGCTCAGAGGCCTGGCTGAGCGCAGCCTGAACTCGAGCCCGCTGCTCCGGCAGGATCAGCGCGATGAAGTCCGAGATGGAGACGGCACCTGGGACGAGCCCATGCATCTCAGACCACTCGCGCGTCGGATGCAGCTGTCCAGGCTCTGGCCGGGCGAGGACCCAGCCGCCGGCGCCCGCGAGCTGTAGAATAGGCTCGATCCAGCCGGCAGGACTGAGTGAGGACGCAGCGCTTTGTGTGGCGGCCTCATCAGCGGCAGGCTTGGGGCCTTGCTCCAGCGCTCTTCGTGTGTTGATCATGGGCACAGCAGGATGCTTCACTGGTCTTTGCGGCACGCATGCTCGCCTGCTCGCGATGAGCAGGCATCCAGCGAGGTCGTTGCGTCAGAGACGCTAGAACTTGCGTTGATAAAATCAGCTCAGGCCGAGCCAGTTGATGTCGAGCCCGATCAGCAGTTGTCGCGCTTGCGCGGAGACAAGTGTGCAAGACACCTTTAGCCAGGGACGCACGACAGGCTTTAAGCGGAATTCCTAGAGCGATGCTGAGGAAATAGGTCTGACGACCGTCGGTTCAAGCCCAGGGATGAAGTTGGAGATCGCGGAGGGGACGAAGGGTCGAGGCCGGCAGGCCGATCACGGTAGCGGTTGAGCAAAACGCTTGGACCCAAGGCGCGGAACGCTCGCGCGAGCGAAGGACTCGACGCCTGCCGTGCGCCGAGTCGCCCGCGCCTAGCTGAAGAGTCCGTAGTGATAGGCGCCCTCGATGACGCCGCTGGTGTAGTAGCCATTCAATCCCATGAAGTCGCCCTTGGCGAAGTAGACCTTGAGTTCCGGATTGTCGGCCATGGCCTCCCGAACCTTCTCGACGAGTTGGTCGTCGGCGTTGCGAACCAGGACCCCGGAGAAGCCTGCAGTCAGCGGGAAGATGTCGTTGCCGCTGTCGCCACAGAAGACGACCTCATCCTTGGGCGTGCCCAACTGCTCGGCGACGTACTCCAGCGCGGTTTGCTTGGTGGCGCTCTTGGGTAAGAAATCCAGCAATCCCTTGCCGTTTTGGGAATCGAAGCTATAGATGATGACCTCGTCGAAGCGGCCTTCGACGCGCTCATGGACCAGTTTCAGAATCTCTTCGTTGCGCGCATGATCCACGTAATAGCTCTGCTTGAAGGGATTCAGGTGCTCGGCCTCCTGCTCCCGCAAGCCCGCGATGTCCGCGACGGCGGCGCGCACGGCCGCGGCGTCCCAGCGCGGGCTGGCGCGCTTGACGTGCGCAACCCAGCCCTCGTCGAAGGCCCATTGATCCTGATCGAGTCGCCGGATGGAGGTCCCAACATCGCCAATCAAGTAGTCAGGACGGCGCACACCAAAGTCCTCAATGGCCCGCTCAGTCAGCGCCAAATTACGCCCGGTGACATAGACCAGGGTCACACCCTGCTCGCGTGTGAGCGCATTGAAGCGCTCGATCGCTTCCGGATCACCCTCCCAACGGCCGTTCGGCAGGAGGGTGCGGTCCAGGTCGGTCGCTAGGATCTTCATGGCTGGTCTCCAATTGAAAATGCCCCGTCCAGCCATCGCGGACCATGGCTGAGGGGGCGTTCGCGGGAAAGACTGGCTCGCGCTGACTTCGATCAGTCGAAAACGAAGCGATCTTGCAGACCGGACGGGGTCAGGTGCTCAACGCTGAAGCTGTGATCGCGCAGGTCAGCACGCAGGGTCGCGCGGTGGTCGTCGTGGCTCCAGCTGAGATGCAGCAGATGCGCCTCGCTCGGAATGATCTCGAGCCTGCCTTGGAAGGCTGGGGAGGTATTACGCAGGCGAATCAGCTTGAGCTGGTCTTGGACCACGGGCTTCTGCAGGCATTCTTCGACCTGCTCCAGCGACAGATTGGTCCGGTTGATCTCCTTGTGTCCAGCGGGACCGCCACGGTCTGCCGCAGCATAGTCGTTCTTGCCGGCGAAGAGATCCAAGTACCAAACCTGAGGGATCCCCGGCATGAAGAGCTGGATGGCGCGCGCCAGCAGAAGCTTGCGCTCATCCTCGCCCAGGGCACTGAAGAAGGTCGCGTTGACCTGGTAATAGGAGATCTTCTTGCCGTCCGGCCCGTAGAGGCTCTTGACCCGACCGCCGCGCTCAATGATGCGGCTCATCACGGCCTCGACATGGGCCTCGTCGAGCAAACCGGATCGCGCGGTGCCATTGATCTGCTTGCCGCCCAGGTCCAGCACCGGGATGCCGTCATGGCAGCCAAGCATGTTGATGGTCTGAATGCTTTTGGCCTGGATCTCACCAATCCAGTGCAGCAGGTGATCGCTCGCACCACGCTCGAGTGCGTCGATGACCAGCCCGGGGAAGAAGAAGTCGTAGATTGGAAAGCCCTTGCCGGCCACTTCCTCGTGAAGACCGCTGCCATACTCGGCATGGATCTCGGGGAAGACGATCAGATCGTACTTTTCGGCCAGGCCGCGCAGCCGATCCAGATAGCTCCAGGTCCCCGGACGGTTGAAGAAGTTGACCTCGCCCGGCTCTTTGTGAAGGTAGGCGAAGGCATCGAGCCGGATGATCTTAGCGCCATAGTCGCGCAGCTTGCGCAGGGTCTCGTCGTAGAAGTGCCAGACCTTCTCCGAACGGGCATTGAGGTCCATCTGCCCCAGGTAGTCGCGCTTTTGCTCGACGATTGAGATCACCCGATCCTTCAAGCTGGCGTAGCCGTTCAGATCTAGGGCACTGAGATCAGCCTTCTCGCGGATCGCGGCATTGACCATCCCGGCGAGCATCTCGGCATCGCCATCGGAGAGACCATCGATGTCCCTCAGGTCGGCGGGCGCGACCTCTTGGTAGCGGATCTCCTGATAGAAGGTATTCCAATAGGGCCGCTCCGAGCCGTCCGGGAAGCGCACCTTGAGGATGGGCGCGCCCGGCTTGCGCATGAAGAGCTTCTCGAGGTACTCGGGCTTGGGCATCAGGTGCCCGTCCTCTGTAGGCTCACCATGCTCCGCCCAGAAGGCGTTCCAGTCGATGAAAAAATCGCGGTATTCGGAGCCGTCGCCGTGCTGCAGGAGATCCTGAAACTGCGGTGAGCGGACAGAGAGGTGATTGAGGACGAGATCGAACTTGAAATTGATTTCGAGTCGGCTCAGCTCCTCGAGATCCTCGCGCGAGACGAGATCCGGATTGTGATCATAGTCGATCACGGAAAAACCGCGATCTAGATCACTATTGAAAAAGGTTGGAAGGATATAGAAGAGTGCAAAGGTCTTCTCGAGTTCGGGCCGCTGAAGCAGGGCGACCGTGTCGGACAACCGGCGGCCAATGCTGTCAGGGTATGCGTTCAGCATCACGCCATTCGGGAGCGATTGCTGAGATCCTTTGGTTCCTGTGCTCATTGAAGTGTCTCCCCCTGTTCGAGGGTCATTATGCACAGACTCGGCTTGGTTAAAAAGCCGAGTGGTCCAAGGCGTGATCCGCCTAACAGAGACTCGGGCCTGCGTAAAATTTACTTCAGAATACAAGCGTCGATAGCCGTCGCGCGCGCGGCCTCCTATACTGCCCGTGGCGCAGGAATCCGAGCACACTGACCGGCTGACACGCACTACTCGCGCAATCTTCCACTCACAGCGATGGAGCAAGGGATTATGACAGAGAAGACCAACCTCCTTTCCGACTCAGACCCTTTGAAAGAGGTCATCTTTCCCCGCGGCATTCCCGGATTCGAGGATCTGACCCGCTACCGCGTGCTTTACTCGGACACCGAGTCCGGGCGGGTGTACTGGATGGAATCGTGCGAGGATAGCGAGATCCGCTTCACCCTGGTCGACCCGACCTTCTACTCCCTCCACTACGTCCTCGAGCTGACGGACGACGAGGAGACCCTGCTCCAAGCCGAGACCCCGGAGGAGATCGTGGTCCTGCTGATGCTCTGGAAAGACGAGCAGCCGGATCAAGACAGCAAGCCGGGTCTGCACGCCAACATCGCCGCGCCCATCCTCATCAATGTCGAGAAGCGCATCGGCACGCAGAAATCGATCCCAAGCCCCAGGGTGGAGATGAGCATCTCGAACTAGGTCGGGGAGCAGACTCGGCACGGATCGAGATCAGGAGAGCGCGCTCATTACCGACCTCTTCGACGAGCTTGTTCAGGACAACTGGCAGGTCTTCCTCGGCGCCCTGGCCGTCTTCGTCGGCTGGCGCCTGAGCACCTGGCTGTTCAACGAAAGGCCGTTAGCGAAACGCCTGCCCGGTCTCGCCGCCCTGGTCGACCTGCTACTCCTCCCAAGCGCCGTGCTGGTGGCGGGTGCGCTCGTGCAGCTAGGCGCCGGTGCCCTCAAGCTGACTGAAGCGCAAGAGCCGCTGCGCTCTATCGCGCTGCTCTGCGCTCACCTGACCGCCGGCTGGGCACTGGCGCGCGCAATCGAGGTGCTGCTACTCAACCGTGCCGCCGAAGATGTCTCCGAGCGCATCCCGAAGATCGTCGTGGGCCTCATCTATGTCGCCATGATGCTCATCGGTCTGGCCACCTTTCTCTGGCAGCGCGGCTACGCCTTCACCGGCATTTGGGTCTCCACGGGCGTCGCCGCGGGCGTCCTCGGATTCGCCCTGCAGAGGACCCTGGGCGATCTCTTCTCCGGCATCGCGCTCGGCATGGAACGACCCTTTCGGCTCGGCGACTGGGTCGAGCTAAAGGACGGCACCCTGGGGCAGGTGATCGACCTCAACTGGCGCGCGACGCGGCTACGCGGCTGGGACAACGCGACCTATATCATCCCGAATGCCTCGATGGCCGGACAGGCGATCAAGAACCTTCACGACGACAAACATCTCTATGCGCCCTGGTATTTCGTGAAGCTCCCGGCCGAGGTCGAGCCGAGGTTCGCCAGCGCGCTCCTGCTCGAGGCGGCGCTGCGCTGCGAGAGCGTGCTCAAGTTCCCCTATCCTGTCGCGCGACTGGCGGATGCAACCACCATTCCCTACTCCTACATGGTCTGGGTACACCTCAGAAACTATCAGACCATGTTCAGGGCGCGCGAGGAGCTGTTTCGGGAGATTCATATCAGCCTGCAGAATGCGGGGATCGAGACGGCGCCCGAGGTGCATGAGCTGCGCACGCGCCGAGCCCGCATCACAACGGCTGAGCCGCCGAGCATTCGCCTGGCGCTCAAGAGCCTCGATCTAGGCGGCCTGTTGACCGAGGAAGAGCTAGATGAGGTCGTGGCCAGCAGCCGCTATTGCCACTTCGATAGCGGACACCGCATCCTGGGTGAGGGTGATGCCAGCGCGGCCTTCTACATCATCGCGGGGGGCCTGGTGGAGGCCTCGGTGACCCTGCGCAGCGGCGAGCACAAGGTCACGGAAACCCTGGGGCCGGGCGACTCCTTCGGCATCACTGCCATGCTGACGGAAGATTCGTCATTACTCGAGTTCGCAGCCAAGAGCGACGTCAACCTGATCCGCACCGACATCGAATGCGTCCGCACCCTCCTGAGCGCGCGACCCGAGCTTGCGGAGCACCTCGCGCAGATCGTCAAACGACGGCTAGACGCCGCCGAGGCCGTCTTGGCGGCCAGTCGGCGTAACGTGCGACGCTTAAGCCTGCGTGACATCCGTCAGCGGATCGAAGGGCTAGTGAGCCGACCGGGGCGCGGCGGCCCCAAGCGCCCTCCGCTCTAGGCAAGAACACCGATTCCAGGATCGCTGAGGATTGGGATAGGCGAAATTTGCGCTGGCTCACATTTCTGGCGCCCGCCGAGGTCCAGGCATCAGCAATCAGGGACCCCGCTATCAGGACGTGCTCGAAGCAGCGCCAGCAAGCTCGGCCTGGATCTCCTGAGCCCAAACGAAGGCCTCGATGAAATAGGTCGAGAGGACTTGTGCATCCAGCCCAGCGGGCAGATCGACGCCTGCCGCCTCAACCGACTCGATCTGGGCGGCACTTGCAAGGATCTGCCCGAGCGTGCCGGCGTGCCGCAGAATCGCGTCCTTCAGGGAGGCATCGAGCGGAAGGGGCGCGAGCGCGTCGGCGAGCGGCACACCCAGGATCTCATCGAGGCTGGAGAACAGGCCGACGGTGAAGAGCGCGTCCTTGAGGCTGGGGAGGTGACGCTCGCCGACCATCTGGCAGAAGCGCGCGAAGGTCAGCGAGCGGGTGAAGCTGTATGGGCTCTGGGATTCGAGGCTACCGAGCACGATGAGCGCGGCCCATTGCCGAATGGTGCGCAGGCCGACCAATGAGATGGCCTGCTTCAGGTTGTGAATGGGGCGACCCTGAGAGACGGCAACGTTGCCGAGGAAGCGCAATAACCGGTAGCTGAGGCTCACGTCCTGACTGATGAGCAGTTCGACCTCCTGCAGACTGATGTCGTCGTCCTGGAGCCGTGCCAGCATCTTCAAGGCCAGCAGCCGATTCTCCGGCGGCCGCTTGCCCGAGATGACACGAGGCCGCGCCAGGTAGAAGCCCTGGAAGAGGTCGAAGCCCATGTTCAGACACTGGACGAACTGGATGTTGCTCTCGACCTTCTCGGCGAGCAGGCGGGGGCGCCGCGGCCCGGGAATGGAGTCGAGCTTGGCGCGCATGGCGTCCTCGTCGTCGCCGAGCACGTCCAACTTGATGATAGTGCTGAGCGCGATCAGCGGATCCCAATTCGCTGCATAGACGAAGTCGTCCAGCGCGATCTCGAACCCGGCCCCGACCAATTTTTGAACCGCGACCACGAGTTCGGGCGTGACCTTCACGGTCTCGAGGATCTCCAGCACGACCCGCTGCGGCGGGAGGGTCTCGGTAAGGCCTCCGGCGAGCAGTCCGTCGGTCAGGTTGATGAAGAGCTTCTTGTCGCGCCCCAGGCGCTCGACGCCAATATCGGCGAAGGCGTTGATGATGACTTGCGAGGTTGCCGAATCACCGTCCAGCCCGCTGCCTGCGAGCCCGCCGTGCGCGTTTCGGAACAACAGCTCGTAGGCGACAACTTGCCGCTCACGGTCGAAAATGGGCTGGACGCCGAGAAAGGTATCAGTCATGTTGGATCACAAAGCAAGCGCACGGGAACCAAAGGCCTGACCAAGCGGCCAGGGCTCCATTATGGTCCAACATCCCTGTGACGCAATTATCCCTATGAAACAATCATCCCTGTGAAACAATCATCCCTATGAAACAATCATCCCTGTGCAACCATTCGTGATGCCACGCCCACAATCCGCGCGGCGCGCCAGGGAGCCGCGAGCATAACGGCAAGCGAGCCATGCCCAATCGCAAGGACAAGATCGAGGCGCGCTTGACCGGACTGAGATCGGCCCTCGAGACGGCCGCGCCGGACGCCCTGCAAGAGACCCTGACAGATGCCCTGCGCGACCCACACTGCCGCATCCTGACCCTGGCCGCCGAGGCCGTTGCGGAGCGCCTGCTCTACGCGCTGGAGTGCAAACTCATCCTTGCCTTTGAGCGTCTGGCCGAGCTGCCGCCGACCAAGGACCCGCAATGCATGGCGAAATCCGCGCTGGCGCGGGCCTTGGTCACGCTGGACTGCTCGGACGTCGGCTTCTATCTCAGGGGCATGCATTTGCGTCAGCTGGAGCCGGTATGGGGCGGCAGCCTGGATACCGCCGTGGACATTCGCCTGAGCTGCGCCGCCGGTCTGGTTGCCACCAGTTTCGCCCGTGCCTTGCCCGAGCTGGCATTGCTCCTGGGCGACGCCGAACCACAAGTGCGCTCCGGCGTGACTGCCGCCATCGCCTGTGCCGAGCCCATCGCGGCCGAGGCGGTTCTCCGCGCCAAGGCGGTTGCCGGCGACGCCGAGCCCGAGGTCACTGGCGCCTGTCTGAGCGCCCTGCTGCAGGTCGCGCCCGAGACATCGGTCGACTTCGTTGACCGTTTTCTGAACACGGTTGGCACGGCCGAGCATGAACTCGCCGCATTAGCGCTCGGCGAGAGTCGATTGGATAGGGCCCTGGACGCGCTGAAGGCGCGCTGGGATAGCGCCCTCTACAAGGGTGCGGCTGAGCAGCATCTGCTGCGAGGAGCCGTGCTCCATCGCAGTCAGGCCGCATTCGACTGGCTGGTCTCGATCATCGCGGAGGGCGAACCGCGTCACGCCGAGTCCTTGGTGCGCGACCTGGCCATTTATCGCAGCAATGAGCGGCTCCTGACCCAAGTCCGCGCGACTGTATCCAACCGCGCGGACAAGGACTTGGCAGCAGCCTTCGAGCGCTATTGGATCGGCTCGCGGCACTGACCGGCCCAGATGCCGCCATAGCGCCCCCAAGCCAGCGCCGGCGGGCGCTTTCGGGCTAGGGCACTTCCCGCCGCTGCTCGGCGTCGAGTGCTTCACGTCGAGGCCCCGCATCGAGGATCTCGTCGGGCTGCTCGGCCCCCAAGACCTCTTCGCGCGGCGCAGCCTCCAAGACCTCCTCACGCGGCGCGGCGTCCAAGACCTCGACAGGCTGATCTGCGTCCAGGACCTCATCACGACCTTCATCCATGTCGGCGAGCAGGTTCATTGAGGTCGTCAGCAAGATGACTCCCAGCGCGGTCTTAGACTTCAGCGCGCTGATCAAGCGGGTCTTGTGGGACAAGTACATGGTCTCGGCTCCTTAGGGTCAAGGGTGTACTTGGTGCATCCCTGCACCAGAGAAGCCTCTGAGTTCAGAAGGTCTTAGTGATCTGCAGGCCCACGAGGTGGGCGTCGAAGGAGTAATCACCGTTGAGCGCGGTGGTCCCATTCAGATCGGACCCGGTGTAGGCAGTGCTGCTGCGGTACTCGCGGTCCGCAGCTGTGACATACATGTAGGCGGCCTCGAGACTGTAGCCCTGCCCGAGTGACTGCGCCAGGCCGATACTGAAGAGATGGCGATCATTGTCCGGGACGCGCGCGCTGAAGTGGTCGTCGGACTGCCCCGTCTCGTCATAGGCGTAGCCGAAGCGCAGCTGGGTCTGGGGTTGCACCTGGTAGGTCACACCGAGTCGATAGGCATTGGAATCGTCCCAATCGTTCTGGTCGGCGAAGATCACCACCCCGGTATTCTTACCCGTGACCTTGAGGTCGTTGAAGGAACTCCAGCCGGTCCGCGTCACATCGACCTCGACGGCGAGCTGTTCATTTACCGCATAGCGCGCACCGAGCTGCAGCCGCCAGGGCAGATCGAAGTTCACCTCTGCCTGCTGAGCGGGTTCCAAGCGCTGGAGATAGACCAGCGTCTGACTGAGTGGCACATAGTCCCCAGTGACGTCCACCGTTGCACTCGAGCGATAGGAGGCACCGAAGCTCCAGGGGCCTTCGCGGTAGAGCGCACCGAGATTGAAGCCAAGCCCAGTGCCATCGCCTTCGAGTGATCCAGCGGTCGAGCCGAGCTTCGCGGTCTTGGTCCAGTAGATGTCCAGTCCAGCGGACAGGCTCAGGTTGTCGTTGACGCGATAGGTTCCTGTCGGGCTGAAGTCCAACACTTCGAGTTGGCTCGACGTCGGATGACCAAGCGGGACCTCGGGATTGAGCGGAGCAGGGACAGGCAGGGTGCGCGTGCCGCTCACGGCGGGGAAGGTCCCATCCTCCCAGCGTGTTTCCAGGCCGAAGGGCGTGGTGATGCCGAAGCCCAGGCGCCAAGAATCATTGAGCTTGATGGCCGCCTGGATCATGGGCAGGGCGACCCACTCCGCCCCCTGACTATCGTGACTGCCCGAAGCGGTCTCGACCGAGAAGTTGGGGTTGATCAGCACCGTACCCACCGCGATGCTCGATGCTTCGTGAAATCCCATGGCGGCCGGATTGTAGGCGAAGGCGCCGACCTCCTCTGGGTTGGCGACCAAGGCGTTGGAGGTGCCGACGCCGGCGACGGAAGCTTCGGGAAGCATGAAACCGGCACCTAATGCGGTGTTCTGAGCCCCGAAAGCACCGGCTGCGATCAGCAGTGCGACGGAGCGGGCGACCCTGTGATTCATCATGTGGAGATTCCTTAAGAAAACGATTCTGTAGACGCAGGTGCATGGCCTGCGAACGATCCTGTCCGACTGTGCCCACACTGCAACATGCAAAGGCTGGCCGCTTCGAGAGGCGGACGACACTCAGGAGCAGGCTGACTCACTTGAGCATCGCCGAGTCGGGCGACGCCTGACTCATTTGATGGTGGGAGAGACTCACTCAGGGCGCCCCGCTCCAACGGCCGCGCGGCAACATCGAGCTGGACCCAAGCGTGTCGATCCGCCGGTGGCCTCGACCCCAGGAACGACCATCATCCAGCTGCGCTCGGACCTCGATAGGCCGCCGAGAACTCTATGACATGGCGTGAGCCGATTCCATCCTTTGTTGCGGGTATTTGTCATGTCGGCGAAAAGTCACAGGCCGTCGACTTGGATTGTGCTTGCCTGAGTCGGGCCGGAGCCCCTGGCCTCAACACCTATCGGTTTCCCGAAATCAACCGGAACAGCCGCTCCAAGCCTGCGTAGCCAGGCCATCCTGGCCTGGTTTGCCAGGGCTGGAAGCCCTGGCTGCATAAAACCGATAGGTGTTGAGGCCCCTGGCCGCTGGGCTAGGTCGTGATAAGCGGTCTGTGATATAAGGATTTTCTATTTGGTCATACACTCGAGAGCGACATCTGGAATGGCCGATCGCAGACTGCAGGTGTTTCATACCGTCGCGCGACTCCTAAGCTTTACCAAGGCTGCGGAAACGCTGCACATGACGCAACCAGCTGTCACCTTTCAGGTTCGACAGCTTGAGGAGCACTTCAACACACGCCTGTTCGATCGCACACACAACCGCATCAGCCTAACCGAGGCCGGGCGTGTCGTGTATGAGTCATCCGAGCGCATCTTCGAGGTCTACGCGGAGATGGAGAACGCGGTCCGCGAGATCACCGGCGAGATCAGCGGCGCGCTGGCCATCGGCGCCAGCACCACCATTGCCGAATACATGCTCCCCACCCTGCTCGGCGACTTCAAAGAGCGCTACCCCGAGGTCACTGTCCACCTCAAGGTGTCCAACACCGAGGGAATCGTCTCCATGGTGGAGAGCAACGCCATCGACCTGGGTGTGGTCGAGGCCCCAGTGTCGAACAAGAACCTGGTCGTGGAGGTCTGTAAGCAGGATCAGCTTGTCGCCATCGTCCCGCCGAATCATCCGCTCGCGACGCTCGAGGAGATCGAGGTCCCTCGCTTGCTGGAATTCCCCTTCATCTGTCGCGAGGAAGGCTCGGGCACGCGCGAGGTCATCAGCGACTACCTTCAGGTTCAGCCCAGCTGCAACACCGCACTCAAGATTGCCATGGAACTGGGCAGTCCGGAGGCCATCAAAGGGGCAGTCGAAGCCGGAATGGGGGTCTCAGTGGTGTCCAAAACCACCATTCAGAAGGAGCTTAGGCTCGGGACACTGGTCGCGCTCCAGCTCAACCCTCCGCTCGACCGCCCCTTCTCCTTCGTCCATCAGAAGCAGAAGTTTCGGCTGCACGTCATGGAGGAGCTACTAGAGTTCGCACGTGAGTATTGCCGCACGCAGCGCGAAAAGGCGGCTTAGAAAGTGTCCATCGACAACTTCTCCCCTTTCGCAAAGGGCGGCTCGGGGGGAATTTAGGGCGGCATCGCTCGCATCGGGAAACAATTGATGGGCACTTTCTCAAGGCTCAGTAACGATTCAAAAATAAGTTATACAACTTAATTAATCTATATAAAACTGCAACCTATTGTTTTATAGCTATATTTTTGTTAAAGCAAAATTCATGCAAAAGAAAACATAAATATTGAATCGTTACTCATCGCCATCAACAGCCCAGAACCTGCTCGGCCCGCAAGAGTTGCATGCGTCAGGATAGGAACCTCACGCAAAGACTGTCGACACATCTCAAGGTATCATCCCGCTTCCACGGGCCGGACCAGCTGAAGAATCGGCGCCGGTCATCCATCTGAGCCAAAATGCTCCTGAAGCCCGAGTAAGCCAGCGTGCTGAGCCATCCCTCCGAGTCCGCAGACGAGCGGCGATTGATCAAGCGGTTTCGCAAGCTCACTGAGGCCGACCGCCACACATTGCTCGCATTCGCGGATTTCCTCGCGCAGCGCGAGGCGCCCGCACCGACGATGCCCAAGGTCCCTCAAGAGCCTACCCCTGCGCCGCGGCCAGAGAACGAGTCGGTCGTCGGCGCCATCAAACGCCTGTCGAAGACCTATGAGATGCTGGAGCGCGACGCCTTGCTCAATGAGACCTCGGCGCTGATGTCGGCGCACGTGCTCCAGGGTCGCGGCGCGCCCGAGGTCATCGACGAACTCGAGGCAGTCTTTGCCCGTCACTATTCGGAATACCGCAGCAAGCTCGGCTCGGAAGGCGAGCCCCGTCCATCATGAACATCGTCGCAAACTGGTTCCAGCGCAATCTCTCTAATCCGCAGATCGTCTACCTCGCGGCGCTACTGCTCGCCGGCTTCGCGGTCGTCCTGACCATGGGTGACATGCTCGCCCCCGTGCTGGCGAGCATCGTCATCGCCTATCTGCTGGAGGGCTTGGTTGGCCAGCTCGAACTGCGCGGCGTGCCGCGGCTTGCTAGCGTCATCCTGGTCTATGTGGTCTTCCTGGCCTTCGTGGTCACCGTCATGGTCGTCGTCATGCCGCTGCTGTCACGGCAAATCACGGAGCTGGTACAGCAACTCCCGAACATGGTGTCGGAGGGCACCCGGGTGCTCATGGATCTGCCCGAGCGCTATCCGGAGATCGTCACCCAGGCCCAGGTGGACGAGGTCATCGCCTCGACACGGGCGGAGGTGGTCAATTTCGGCCAGCACGTCCTGTCCTGGTCGCTGGCCAGCGTCGTCAGCGTCATCACCATCATGGTCTACCTGATCCTGATGCCGATCCTCGTTTTCTTCTTCATGAAGGACAAGGGGCTCATCCTGGGCTGGTTCCGCCAGCGCCTCCCCAGGCATCACGGCATCGCCGGTGATGTCTGGAAAGACGTCGACCGGCAAATCTCCAACTACGTGCGCGGCAAGGCGTGGGAGATCCTCATCGTCTGGGCGGTGAGCTATGTGACCTTCTCTGCCTTCGGGCTCAAGTACGCCATGCTGCTGTCGCTGCTGGTCGGCCTTTCCGTCATCATCCCTTACATCGGGGCCGCCGTTGTAACCGTGCCGCTCTTGCTCGTGGCCTGGTTCCAATGGGGCTGGTCATCGCAATTCGCCTGGCTGACCGTCGCCTACGGCATCATTCAGGCGCTCGACGGCAACGTGCTGGTCCCGCTGCTCTTCTCCGAAGTGGTCAATCTGCACCCGATCGCCATCATCGTCGCCATCCTCGTCTTCGGCGGCCTCTGGGGCTTCTGGGGCGTCTTCTTTGCGATCCCGCTCGCGACCCTGGTCCAGGCGATCCTGACCGCCTGGCCAGGGAGCAACCTAGAGATCGCAGCACCGACCACGACAGATTAGCGCAGCGACAAGGGACGGTGAGATCCACCAAAAGAAACGCCCTGCCAGAGGATGCTCTGGCAGGGCGTTTCTCTTGAAACCGACTGCGGACCCTCTCAGTTGAGGCCGCACATACCGCCCGAGCAGCAGCTCCCGGTCGGACAGGCCGGCGCGCTGCCGCTACCCAAGCTGGAGCTGGTGATGACATTGCCGCCGGTCGCCAGGCGATGCACGGGCGCATCCGCAGGGGTGTCGCCGGGCTCGAGCTGAGCCCGCTCGCAAAGCTCGCCCCAGCTCGCAAGCGTCTCGCTCATGCGGTGGCTCACCTCAATCACCTGACCATTGGCATCACAGCGATAATCATAGGTTGGCATCTTGTCTCTCCATCGAATATCGATAAACGCTAATGTGCGCAATTATAGGCGAGCGGATGCCGCACGCAAAGCCCAGCATGGCGCGCGGTTATGCCCGTCCGCCGCCGTTGCGAATAGGGGCCTCGATTATCCTATGGTCCAACCGCGCGGTCGGTGGGAGCGGGCGCCCCCCCCCGGCCGGCGCGGCGCTACGCGGGGGGCGCCGCCCCCCGGGATTCAAAAACACACCGCCCCCCG
>NZ_JAAIJR010000076.1 GCF_010915725.1 Thiorhodococcus mannitoliphagus | reverse complement strand
GGAATGGTTCAACCGAGGTCCTGGCGGACCGTGGGATTTTTCAGGCGGCTACGCCTGTTTAAGGGAGGGACGTAACAGATATCGATCTAGCACGCGTGCAACCCAAGGCGGTCAGGCTCACTATCTCGCTCCCGCAAGCCCTCGTAAGGCGTATCGACGCGCACGCCAAGGCGCGACATCTAAGCCGCTCAGCCTTCCTGGCACAGGCGGCTAGCGAGGCGATGGGGCGGGAGGGCTAGTCGGTTTTGCCTCTCTGTTGCCGCCCCGCCAGCCTCGCGTCGCAAGTCCACGAGGCAGGTCTAGTCTTGTTGCACGCCCCCTCTGCTCGCGTTCCTTGCTAGATCGCGCCATCGCGGGCAGTGCCAATCACTCCGGCGGTAATCCCCAGCGCCTGGTCGGGATGGGATGTTACGCGAAGCCGTCCTGCGAGCAGAGCAGGATTCGATAGATGCTGATCTGGGCAGCGGCGTCATCAAAGCAGCCTGTGGCGCGCCATGGGCAAGGTCGATCAGCTGGCTACCGGACTCTGATCTTGTACCCTAAGAAAGTGTCCATCAATTGTTTCCCGATGCGAGCGATGCCGCCCGAAATCCCCCCTAGCCCCCCTTTGCGAAAGGGGGGAAGTTGTTGATGGACGCTTTCTAAGGCGCATCGCGCCTTCTTCGTCTGCGGATTCGCCAAGAGCCAGCAGGCCAATATCGGCGATGAGGAAGAAGCAGCATTCAAGAAGGCAGCGCGGCACGTCCTTGATCGGCGGTTCTTCTGACGACCGCAAGAGCGCAGGGGAAGAGCATTGAAACCACTTGGGACTCCCAAACGCCTAGGCGACCCCAGCGCAAAAGGGCAACACCGATGGCGCATCAAGATTGGTTGCAAATTTGCGATCCGCACGACGACCGATAAGACCCGAGCAACACAGGCCCTGTTAGCGAGGACAGATCACTGAGCTGTCGCGCCCTTTTTCACGTCTTTCAACTGCCCGAGTCCGCGGATCAAGCGCAGGCTCGCGTTGAAGAAATCGTCCCCTGGATTATCCCTGCAGATTGCAGCGATCCGCAGCATGGCCGCATCCAGTTCCGCGCCGCGCAAGACATCACGGTCGATCGCGAAGTTCAAACCGCTGACGAAGCCCGCAAGCCACTGTCGGTGCCTCAGGTAGTCCTCGTCGGCGAGCGCGGTCGGCGTTTCATCTCGCGGCAATGTCAACAGATAGGCGGAGCAGGTCTTCACCCCATAGCCCCAAAGGGCCGGCGCGGTCTGCTCGCCCGAGAGCGCCGACCCGCTACCCAAAACGGCCAGCGCAAGCCCAGTCGAACGCGCGAGAGCGCGGATACCATCACCCATTTCAATCTCCACTTCTGTCAGGATGCGATTTAGCGACCGCAAAGGGTATCATCAGCGGATTTTTCCGCCTTTGGCCAAATCGCAATCATGCGCGTCTTGATGATCTCGGATGTCTACTTCCCTCGCGTGACCGGCGTCTCGACGTCGATCCAGACCTTCGCGCGGGAGATGCTGCTCAAAGGACACGAGGTCACGCTGATCGCACCCGACTACGGTCAGGACACCCAAGATCCCTTCGAGATCATTCGCATCCCGTCACGCTACCTGCCCATCGATCCCGAGGACCTTATCCTGCGGCCGCGCCAGATCCGCCGTCACGAGCCCAGACTGGCAAGGTGCAACTTCGACCTGGTGCATATTCAAACGCCCTTCATTGCGCACTATGTGGGCCTTGGCATCGCGAAGCGGCTGGGGCTACCCGTGGTCGAGAGCTATCACACCTTCTTCGAGGAGTACTTCCAGCACTACGTCTCCTTCGTCCCGAGCCGCTGGCTGAAGCGTGCCGCGCGCTACTTCTCGGTGGCCCAGTGCAATGCCGTGGATGGCCTTGCGGTACCGTCCCAGGCCATGCTCGACGTGCTCAACGGCTACGGCGTCAAGACCCCCGCAGCCGTGATCCCAACAGGCATCGAACTCGAACAGTTCAGCCATGGCGACGGGCAACGCTTCCGCGCGCGCTACGGGATTCCCCCGGATCGCCCTGCACTGGTGATCGTCAGCAGGCTGGCCTATGAGAAGAACATCAACTTCATCCTCCGGGTCCTCGCCAGAGTCAAGCCTGAGGTCCCGAATGTTCTGCTTATCATCGCGGGAGACGGCCCAGCAAAGCGCGACCTCGAGCGTCAAGCCGACACTCTGGGACTCGCGGGCAACGTCCTTTTCACCGGCTACCTCGGCCGCGACGGCAGCCTCGAAGACTGCTACTGCGCGGGATCGGCCTTCCTCTTCGCGTCGCGTACCGAGACGCAGGGGCTGGTGCTCTTGGAAGCCATGGCGCTCGGCGTTCCGGTCGTCTCGACGGCCATCATGGGAACCAAAGAGGTCTTGGGAAATGGACGCGGCGCACTCATCGCCGAAGAAGATGAGCAGGACTTTGCCGCGAAGGCGGCTCGCGTCTTGAAGGAGCCTTTGCTCCGAGAGCGCCTCGCCCGGGAGGCAAGGCAGCAGGCGCAGGCTTGGTCCGCGCCGGTACTCACCGACCGCATGCTGGCGTTCTACGAACGGGTGACAGGTCAAGGCGCAGATGACGCGCAACGCCCAGCGAACCGAGCGGCTGGTTCAGCGCCATAGGGAGCGAACGACGCTGGTCAATCGGAGTTTTTGGCGCACTTGTGGGCGGGAAACACGATGCGGAAGCGCCCCTGCCCTCAGGCCATGATGTCGATCAGACTCTTGAGCGCCTCATCGGATGCCTTAAACACCTTCGCGGACGCCTCGACCTGGCGCAGATTCTCCTTCTGCTCCACGAGCGGCGCGGCGATGTCGCGCACCGAGCTGCCGTCCTCACGACGCGCTCCTGCGATCTCCGCCGCATTCTGGCGCAGCCCTTCCATGCCTGCCTGGATACCGGAGAAACCGGCTTGCCCAACACCTGAGATCATTTCGCGATCCTCAAACGACTCTTTCTCACGCTGAAGTCTAGCGCTAAAGGCGCTTCCGAGGCGTGACGCACGCCACACTTCGAGCGCCTGACCCTGCTAAGGAAGCGCCCATCAACTGTTTCCCGATGTGAGCGATCCCGTCCGAAATCCCCCCTGGCCCCCCTTTGCGAAAGGGGGGAAGTTGTTGATAGACGATTTCTAAGCGTCTCGAGCAGCGCGCTCGATGAGCTGATGGGCGAGGTCCTGCCCAAGGTAGCCGTTGATGAGACGGCGCCCGAGATAGATGACCGGCGTCAGCGCGATGGCAACGACGAACTTGTAAAGGTAGTTCACCGTAGCGACCGCTAGGAAGAGGTCGATGGACCATTTCTGGGGTCCAAGCACGAACGCGATGTAGAGCACGACGAAGCTGTCGACCAATTGCGAGACCAGGGTCGAGCCCGTGGCGCGCGCCCACACGAAGCGCTCGCCCGTCACACGGCGGATACGATGAAAGATGGTGACATCGACGAGTTGGCCGACGAGGAAGGCCACAACGGAGCCGGCGATGATCCACATGCCCTGACCGAAGATGACGCTGAAGGCCGCCTGCATGTCTGGAACGCCGCGCTCGGACTGGATACCGACCCACCAGCTCGCGGGGGCCAGCTGAATGGCGAGGTAGGCGAAGACGAAGGCGTAGACGATGAGGCCGACGGCCATATAGGAAAGCAGGCGGACACCACGGCGACCGAAGTATTCGTTGATGATGTCCGTCATCACGAAGACCACCGGCCAAAGCAGCACGCCAGCGGTGAAGCTCAGCGAGCCGGTCTGGCCGAACAGCTGCCAGTCGAAAGGGGCCAAGCCCAGGGTGTCCTCGAGGGCGAAGATCTTGACGCCGAGAAACTCAGCGATCAAGGCGTTGCAGACGAAGAAACCGCCGAGAATCACGAATAACTTGGTCGGGCGATCGAAGGTCATGAGCAGCGGCGGTCGAGTCTTCTTACCTTCAGCCTGATGAAAAGATGGACCGAGACGCCCTCCCCCGAAAAGATTCAGGATTTCGGCAAGGTCACGCCGCGCTGGCCTTGATATTTGCCTCCGCGATCCTTGTAGGACGTCTCGCAGACCTCGTCGGACTCCAAGAAGAGGATCTGCGCCACGCCTTCGTTGGCGTAGATCTTCGCCGGCAGGGGTGTGGTGTTGGAGAACTCCAATGTCACATGCCCCTCCCATTCGGGCTCGAGCGGCGTCACATTGACGATGATGCCGCAGCGGGCATAGGTGCTCTTGCCGAGACAGATGGTCAGCACACTGCGCGGGATACGCAAGTATTCGACCGTGCGGGCCAGGGCAAAGGAGTTGGGCGGTATGATGCAAACGTCCGACTTGAGATCGACGAAGCTGTTGGAATCGAAGTTCTTGGGATCGACGATCGCCGAATTGATATTGGTGAAGATCTTGAACTCGTCGGCACAGCGCACGTCATAGCCGTAGCTCGAGGTGCCGTAAGAGATCACCCGACCGACGTCGCCCTCGCCCTCGCGGACCTGGATCGCCTCGAAGGGCTCGATCATTCCCTCCGCGGCCATGCGGCGGATCCAGCGATCTGATTTGATGGCCATTGCCGGCATCCTCGGAAACTGAAAAAGCGGGAAACTGAAAAAGCGGGTTAGAGTAACGCGCATCGTCAATGCGCGAAAGCACCCCACGCGATTGGAGTCCTCTCAAGTCTATGCCAGCTCACAACAAACCCTTCGCCCCCTCTGCCGAGGAGAACAAGGCGGCCATCCTGGCGGTGATTCAGCCCCTGCTCGCAAACGCCCGCCACCTACTTGAGATCGGCGGCGGGACTGGACAGCACGCGGTCTTCTTCGCGTCCGCAATGCCACATCTGCGCTGGCAGACGAGCGATCTGGGCAAGCATCTTCCCGGCATCCGACGCTGGCTGGATGAGGCCGCGCTGCCAAATCTGCCGCAGCCGATTGCGCTGGACGTTGGCGGAGACTGGCCCGCGCAAACATTCGACGCGGTCTTCAGCGCCAATACAGCCCATATCATGCCCGCGCCCCAGGTTGCGGACATGCTGCGCGGCGTCGGCCGCGTCTTGGGCTCGGGCGGCTGCTTTCTGCTCTACGGGCCATTCAACGAAGGCGGCCGCTACACCGGCGAGGGCAACCGCAGCTTCGATGCCTGGCTCAAGGAGCAGGATCCAAGGATGGGCCTCAGGAATCTCGAGGACCTGGAAGAGATCGGCCGCCAAAACGGGCTGAGGCTGCTGGAGACCAAGCAGATGCCCGCCAACAATCGGATCCTAGTCTGGATCCGCGAACCACAAGGCTGAGGTCGACGCCCTAGCAAGGCTTCTTCGCGCGGGCAGGATGGATCCGAAGGCGTCGATCATCCTTCGGGCCAGTCGTTTTCTGTGGACAAGCGCAGCGCAGTCCACCAACAAGGGCGCGGGATTCGGTGGACTTCGCTCGCGCTCGTCCACCCTACCAGTCCGACTGATGACCAAGGCCGATCCGAAACACTTGCTTGGCTGGCGCGGCAGATGGCGCCGCCGCGCCAGTTCGCCGATCAAGTGTTTTGAATGACGATGCGGGGGAACTTCGCGGCGTAGTCCTTGGCCTGCAGCGACAGCTTCGCAGCCGTCTTGCGCGCGATCTCCCGGTAGATCTCGGTCGCGCGCGACGCTGGCTGGGCAACCACGGTCGGCTTGCCGCTGTCCGTCTCTTCACGGATATGGATATCGAGCGGCAGGGAGCCGAGCAAGTCGATGCCATACTGCTCGGACATCGCCGCGCCCCCGCCCTGACCAAAAATGTGCTCTTCATGACCGCACTTGGAGCAGATGTGGATGCTCATGTTCTCCACGATGCCAAGCACGGGGACTTCGACCTTCTGGAACATCTTGAGGCCCTTGCGCGCGTCCAGCAGCGCGATGTCCTGTGGTGTGGTCACGATGATGGCACCTGATACGGGCACCTTCTGCGCAAGGGTGAGTTGGGTGTCACCCGTACCCGGCGGCAGATCGATGACCAGGTAGTCAAGCTCGGACCAGTTGGTGTCGTTCAGCAACTGCTCCAGCGCCTGCGTCACCATGGGGCCACGCCAGATCATGGGCGTCTCTTCTTCGATGAGAAAGCCGATCGACATCGCCTGAAGATCATAGCTGCTCATCGGCTCCAAACTCTTGCCATCCTTGGAGTCCGGCTTACCGGTGATGCCCAGCATACGCGGCTGAGAGGGACCATAGATATCGGCATCCAGGATGCCGACACGCGCGCCTTCCGCCGCGAGTGCGAGCGCGAGGTTGACCGCAGTCGTCGACTTGCCGACACCGCCCTTGCCCGAGGCAACGGCGATGATGTTCTTGACGTTGTCGATGGGCTTGAGCGACTTCTGCACGGAGTGCGCCTTGATCTGCCAGCCGACATCGACCGCGACCTGGCTGACCCCCTCAACACCCATCACCTGAGCCTTCACCGCCTCGGCAATGGCTTCCTGGGCACCCTTCGCCGGGAAGCCAAGGGAGACGCTGACCTTGACCTGATCTCCCTCGATGACGATATCCTTGATCGCGTGCGCCGAGACCAGGTCGCGCCCCAGATGCGGCTCCTTGTAGGCTTTGATGGCCGTTTCGATGGCTTCTTTACTCACTTGGGACATTGATTGACTCCAGAAGATTGGTGGCGGCTCCAGAAACCCCGGAGCTGCATGTTTCTCATCTTGATTCTTGGTGAATTCGACTGGACGGAGCACGACGCTTCGTGCAGCGTCGCGAGGTAGATCCGACGAAGGACCCTCGGCCTATTAAAAGGGTGAGCCCCCATTCCAGCAAAGCGCTGCCGTCGGGCTACCCGAGCGCTGGGTGCTAGCTTTGGTATTAGGGGTTACTAATTCAACCCTGGGCCAATCCGCTGGCCCGCGCCTCCAGTCACTCCGGGCGAAATCGGCGGATTGTGAAGGATTCGAGACCGGGCGGCGACGACGTTCGTCAAGCACAGCGTGGATCTCGCAGTCACTCGATGAGCGCCGCGCATCTGCCACCGGATCATAGCGGTGCTCAGAAGCCCCATACCAGTGGCGCCAGCGTGACAGTGATGGCCGCGACCATCAAATTCAGCGGGATACCGACCCTGAGGTAGTCGCTAAATCGGTAGCCGCCCGGCCCGTAAACCATCAGATTGGTCTGATAGCCAATTGGGGTCGAAAAGCTCGCGGAGGCGGCCATCATGATGGCTATCGCGTAGGGCGTGAAGTCCACACCAAGCGCCTGACTGGTCGAGAGACCGATCGGGAACATGAGCACCGCGGCCGCATTGTTCGTAATCAGCTCCGTGAACAGCATGGTCAGCAGATAGACGACGGCGAGGGAAAGCAGCGGATCGCCTTGCGCCAGCCCCGTCATCTGACCGGCAATGACCGCAGCGGCGCCCGTCTTCTGCAGGGCGAGCCCGAGCCCGAAGCTTCCGGCGATGGCGATCAGCACTTGCCAATCCACGGCAGCGCGAGCGAGCCCCGCGTTGATGCAGCGCGTGATCAGCAGAAACCCGGCCGCAAGCATGGCTGCCTGCAACATCGACAGCCACTCCAGCGTCACCGCGAGGACCATGCAAAAAAGGATCGCAATGGCAATCATCGCCTTGTCCTGGCGCAGCGGATGCGAATCCGGGACCTGGCTCACCAGGAAGAAATCACGCGAATTGTGCTGACGTTCGGCGAAGCTCGGATCGGCCTCGATCAGCAGGGTGTCGCCAGGCTTGAGCACGATGTCGCCGATCTTGCGCTCGATCCGCTCACCGTTGCGCGCAACGGCGATAACGGCGGCGCTGTATAGGCTGCGGAAACGACCCTCGCGGATACTCCTGCCCACGATCGGACAGCTATCGGAGACAACGGCCTCCATGAGGCAGCGCTCCGGTCTCGGCACATCGAGCTTGAAGACCTGATCCCCAGCCGGCAACAAGCCCCGAAAGCGCTGCAGGTCAACAACCGAGTCGACGATACCGACGAAGACCAACTGATCACCGGCCTGAAGCCGCTGATGCGGTGCGATTGCCGGGAGGATGTCGCCATCGCGCTCGATCTCCAGCAGATACATCCCCGGGAGATGGCGCAGACCCGCAGCCTCGATCGTCTTGCCCACCAGCGGGCTGGCCGGCTCCACGAGCATCTCGATCGTATACTGCCGCGGGTCGTCCATGTCGCTCATCACCGGCCGCCGATCCGGCAGCAGCCAGCGACCAACCGTGATCAGGTAGATCAGGCCAATCGCTGCGCATGGCAGGGCCACCCAGGCAATCTCGAACATGCCCAGGCTGCCGCGCCCCGTTTCCTTCACCAGCAGGCCGTTGACGATGAGGTTGGTACTGGTCCCGATCAGGGTGCAGGTGCCCCCGAGGATGGCGGCATAGCTCATCGGGATGAGTAGCTTCGAGATCGGCAGACGATTGCGGCGGGCCCACTCGTTGACCGCCGGGAGAAACATGGCAACGACAGGGGTGTTGTTGAGGAAGGCGCTCAAGCCCATGATCGGGGCCATCAAGCGCATCTGCGCCCCCGCCAGGCGCTTCGGGCGACCGAGCACGCCCTGAACCAGCCAGGCGATGGCGCCGGTCTCACGCAGCCCTGCGGCAACGACGTAGAGCACCCCAACGGTGACCATGCCCTCATTCGAGAGCCCACTCAGCGCCTCACCTGGTGTCAAGACACCCGCGAGCAGCAACACCGCGACCCCGCCAACCAGCACCACATCGGCCGCGAGCTTCGTGAATGCCAGCGAGCCGATCACCAGGGCAACGACAGCAAGAGAAAGCCAAGCATCCCAAGTCATACTTACGGAGCGAGCGTCACCGAGATCCTATGCCAAGACGGACGCCGAGCGACCGCCACCTTGAGCCGAGAGTGTGCCACAGCGCCGGGGCTCGGCGCCTGCGCATCCATCGGACGGATGCCAGCGGCAGGCATGGCGCAAGAACCAAAGATTTCGCAGGCTGCCTACTTGCGATTGTCTAGCACTTCGCCGTATCGACTTCGCTACAATGCCAGCGCATCTTCGGCCTTAGCCAACCACATTAAGCAGCGCTGCCGCCCAACCTTGACCGCCCCCCGCCGAAACCACGAGGAAACCGATCTCAAGCACACCGCTCGCGCGCTTGAATACCCGTTAGAATTGTGCAGATGGAGTTACATCCGCAGCGCTCTAGCAAACCTCGCCTGGGCGCCCAACAGCGCCGGCGCCAAAGCCATCCATGAGAGACTGATGTACCCTTCTCAAGATTCTCCGCGACCCAGGGCTCAGGCCAGCACTGGCCGACGCCGCTGTGAAACGCCCTCGCTCGCATCGACCGATGCTCGAGTGGCGCCCTGGCTGATCGCGCGATCCCGCACCAGTCAAAGGCGCGTCGGACACTAGCCCCATGCAAGCCGTTTACATCCTGCTATTGGCACTCTCCATCTCGATGGTGCTGATTCCGCCCTTGAAACGCTTGGGCGCCCCCTTAGGACTGACGGACATCCCAAACGCGCGCAAGATTCACGACCGCGCGATTCCGAGAAGCGGCGGAATCGCGATCGCGTCAGGCACACTCATCTCGGCTTGGCTACTGATCTCGCTCGATCAGCAAGGCATGGCACTGATTGCCGCCTGGTGCGTGCTCTTAGTCTTTGGCTTGCTCGATGACAGGCTGAATCTCGACTACAGGCTCAAGCTGCTCGGCCAAATCATCGCCGGCAGCATCGCCGTCGTGGCCGGAGACATCATGATCACCGAGGTCCCTTTCCTTGGTGTCGAAACGCTGCCCACCGAGATAGCCATCCCGCTCACTGTGTTCCTACTGACCGCAATCACCAACGCGGTCAATCTATCCGACGGACTGGATGGTCTTGCCGGCGGCTTGAGTATTCTTGCGCTCGGATGCTTGGCGATCTTCGCCTATCAAAGCGGCGATCAGGCCAACTTTGCACTCACCATGGCGCTAATGGGGGCCACCTTCGGCTTCCTCAGATTCAACAGCAGCCCAGCACAGATTTTCATGGGGGATAGTGGCAGCCAATTCTTGGGGTTTGGAGTCGGTGTGCTTGCAATCAGCATCACACAACGGCCAGACACGGCGCTTGGACCTCTGACACCCCTGCTCGTTCTGGCGCTGCCGATCTTGGACACGCTCAATGTGATGACCCGACGCATCGCCGCTGGGCGCTCGCCCTTCTCCGCAGACAAGCTCCACCTCCACCATCAACTCTTGGAGGCTGGACTCTCGCAAAACCAGGCGGTCAGCCTCGTCTATATGGCTCAAGTCGTTGCGGTCGCCCTTGCCTACGCGCTGCGATACAGCTCCGACATCGCGATCATCGGCAGCTATGTCGCCTTATCCGTGGCGATCTTGGCCGGCATCCATGCGCTCAACCAGAGCCATCATCACGCCCAACTGCCGCGCAAACACGCCCCTCTGCTCAATCGGGTGCTCGGCGTGCTCGACAGTCTCGAGGCAAAATCGGCAAGCATCCTCGTCTTTACGCACCGAGCGCTGTGCATCCTGCTTGTGACGGTCCTCGTCGGCGGTGCTGCGATCGCAGATGCAATCAGCGCAGACATCACAACCTTGGCCATCACACTGCTCGCCTTAGCCGTGATCGCCCCATGGCTACCTCTCAAGCCTGGAGCGGCTTTAGATCGCGTCTGCCTCTACGCCGCTGGACTCGTGATCCTCTTTCTGGCGACACCGCCGCTGCGCGAGTTGCTCGGCACCCTGACCGTCGTCGGCCTTTTCGGCGCCATGGCACTGCTCACCGGCATCTGGGTGAGGGCCGAAGAATCGGCGTTCTGCACAAGCTCACTGGACATACTTATCCTCATCATCGCCGGCGCCATACCGCTGTTTTCGGCGCCTCTCCCCCCACAGCTTGCCTTCTTGGTACCACAAGCAATCATCCTCTTCTACAGCATCGAGGTGATACTATCTCGCGCACAGAGGCGCTGGAGCCCATTACGGCTCGCGTTGCTGGTCAGCTTGACGATCCTGACGCTGAAAGGCCTGACGCTCTAAGAGGCTGTCTGGAAATCATCGTAGAGGCCCCTAGGATCCTTGAGGGCGCAAAATGCTCGCAGATGAGTCAAATTTCGATGAAGCGTCCGACCATTCAAGGCCGTCGGGATCGGGATCGGGATCGGGATCGGGATCGGGATCGGGATCGGGATCGGGATCGAACCGACGATAGCGATCCCGATAACGATCCCGATGGCATGACTCGTCGGTCTGAGGCGAAGCCTCCCTAGGAGTTTCCAGACAGCTTCTAAGAAGCGCTTTCGCTTGATCCAAACCTTATCCCTTGATCCAAACCTCTCCCCTGATCCAGAGAACTATTGAGTAAGGCGACAACGTGGAAGACCAGCCCCAAAATCTAGACGATTACCTCGCAATTCTGAAGCGCAGGAAGTGGCAGCTGATCTTACCCGCCCTTGTGTTGGCGATCCTCGCGATCCTAGCCGCACTCTTGATCCCGCCCGTCTATCGCTCGTCCGCGACGATCCTGATCGAGCGTCAGGAAATTCCGTCCGACCTCGTGCGCACCACGGTCACGAGCTACGCGGATCAGCGCATCCAGGTCATCAGCCAGCGCGTCATGACGACCAGCAACCTGGGCGAACTCATCAACAAATACGATCTCTATCCAGATATCCGCCGCAAGCAGAGCATCAACGCGGCAGTCGAGAAGATGCGAGAAGACGTCAAGCTCAACATGATCAGCGCCGACGTTCTAGACCCGCAGAGCGGGAAGGCGCAGGAAGCCACCATCGCCTTTTCGATCTCTTTCGACAGCGGCTCTCCCGAAACGGCCCAGAAGATCGCCAATGATGTCGTTTCGCTCTTCCTTCAAGAGAATCTCGAACGCCGCGCCGCAGCGGCCAACGAGGCGAGCGCCTTCCTGAACGCCGAGGCCGACCGGCTGGGCCAGGAGATCAACACCCTTGAGGCCCGCCTGGCCGCATTCAAAGAGGAGCATGGCGACAATCTACCCGAGCTTGCCGCGCTCAATCGAGAACTCATGATGCGCTCGGACGAGCGTCTGCGGGACAACGCGCAATCGGCACGGACCCTGGAGCAGCAAGCACTCTACCTCGAATCCGAGCTGGCCCAGCTCAGCCCCACGCTCCTTGGTGCAACCGGAGGCAGCGCGACCAGTCTGGACAGCTATCTCGAGGAACTCCAGGCCAAGTACGTGCGCGCCAAGGAGCGCTACTCGCCGAGTCATCCAGATCGCATCCAGCTTGAAAAAGAGATCGCCGCGCTCCAGCAGCAAGTTGGTCAATCGAGTATCGCGGCCATCCAAGCGCGTCTCGATGAGCTGCGCGCCGAGCTGGCATCGCTCAAGAAGCGCTACTCCGAGGACCACCCGGATGTCGCCGCCATGCGGCGCAGCATCCGCGAGACCGAGACAAAGCTCGCCACGGCACGCCAGCAAATGCGCACAGACGATGTCGTCCGCCAGGACGCAAACAACCCTGCCTATGTTCAGCTTCGGGTCAAACTCGACTCCGTGCGCCTTGAACTCACGTCACTGAGGGAAACACGCAAAGAGCTGGAGCATGAACTCGAGCTTTATGAGAAGCGGCTGACGGAAGCCCCGCGCATCGAGCAGGAATATCGCGCCCTGACGCGCGACTATGAAAACGCGATGCTGAAATACAAAGAGATCAAGGAAAAGGGCCTGCAAGCAGAGCTGGCGCAAGCCTTGGAACGCGACCGCAAGAGCGAGCGTTTCTCGCTGATCGAACCCCCGCTCCGGCCTGAAAAGCCATTCAAGCCAAATCGGCTCGCGATTGTGGTCTTGGGCCTCGTCCTGGCATTTGCGGCCGGCGTCGGCAATCTAGCCCTGCAAGAGAGCATGCACAGGGGACTTTTTGGGGCCAAAGCGGTCCAAGAAGCGACACGCATCCCGCTGCTGGCAGTCATCCCCTATGTTGCCACGGACGCGGAGCGGGCCGCAGCCCGCCGGCGTGTCAGACTCATCCTCGGCGGAATCATCGCTGGCATCGCTGTCATGCTAGCCTTGGTGCATTTCCTCATCATGCCGCTGGATGTCATCTGGTTCGTCCTGATGCGCCGCTTCGATGCGGCGCTCCCTGGTTTAGGCGCCTGATAGAACGAGGTTAAGCCAGATATGGAACGATTGAAACAAGCGATGGAGCGTGCCCGCGCCGAGCGGCAGCTTCGATCTGCATCGACCCTCTCGCCCGTCCATTCCATCGACCGCAAACGGGAGGAGCAGGCGCGCAAGAGAGGCGCTGGCATCAGCATCAACTATACCCGCACCGCCAAGGTGTCTACGGATGAGCAGGCCCTGCGCGACGAGCGCATCTTGCTCGCCGAGGGACTCGAGCCCGTCGCCGATGCCTACAAGATATTGCGCACTCAAATCCTGCAGCGGATGCGGGCCAAGGGGCTCCGGACGCTCGCGATCACCAGCCCAAGCCAGGGCGACGGCAAGACGATCACCGCGATCAATCTAGCCATCAGTTTGGCGCGAGATGTCAATCAGACCGTGCTCCTCGTCGATCTCGACATGAAGCGACCCGCGATCGCGAAATACTTCGGCAGGGAGGAAGGACCCGGGATCAGCGACTGCCTCACGTCCAATGTGGAACTCGCGGACATCATGTTCACGCCCAATATCGAGCGGCTGGTCGTCATTCCTGGCCATGAGCGGATCGTGCAGTCCTCGGAGGCACTTTCCTCACCGCGCTTCATGACCATCATGGAAGAACTGAAGACAAGGTACGACGACCGCCTCATCATTTTCGACATGCCGCCGCTGTTCAGCAGCGATGACGTCATCGCCTTTCTGCCGCAAATCGACGCGGCCATTTTGGTCGTGGAAGATGGCAAGGTCACCAAGACCGAGCTTGAGCAAGCCGAGCAGCTGCTCGGAGACAAGTCTGCGGGGATGGTGCTCAACAAGGCAGACCCCACCAGCATCGCCTCCGGTTACTACTGACTCCGAAGACAGCCGCCCCGCCTGCAACCTCGACACCTCGACACGACCTCATAAGGCCGCGTCGAGGTCGCGAAGTGCTAGCCCTCCGCTAGCAGCGCCGCATGAGCAGCAGCCAATCGAGCAATGGGGACACGCGGCCCCGAGCAGCTCACATAGTCCAGACCGACCTTATGGCAGAAGGCGATGGACCCCGGATGCCCGCCATGCTCGCCACAGATGCCAACGTGCAAATCGGGCTTCACCGAGCGCCCCCACTCCACGGCCAGCCCCATGAGCTTACCCACGCCTTTGACATCTAGGACCTCGAAGGGATTGTCCTGCAGGATGTTCGACTGGTTATAGAGCGGCAGGAACTTGTTCTCCGCGTCTTCGCGCGAGAAGGAGAAGGTTGCCTGGGTCAGGTCATTGGTGCCGAAGGAGAAGAACTCAGCCTCTTCAGCCAAGGATTCTGCCCGCATACAGGCACGCACCACCTCGATCATGGTGCCGAACTTGAACGGCACCGGCTTGCCGTAGCGCGCCACGACCTCGGCATGGATGCTGTCCACGTAATCCTTGACCTTGCGCAGCTCCTGCGCGGTACAGACCTGCGGGACCTTGATCTGCGGATGGACCTCGATGCCCGCCTTGGCGCATTCGGCCGCCGCCTCCAGGATGGCACGAACCTGCATTTGATAGATCTCGGGGAAGGTCATGCCGAGCCGTACGCCACGATGACCCAGCATGGGGTTGGTCTCGTAGAGCGCCCTCACCTTCTTGAGCATCGCCTCCTTCTTGGAGATCGCCTCCTCGACGACAGCCGGATCGACCATGCGGCGCGCGGTATCCACCTCGCGTCTGAGTGTCTCAGAGGCATGCAGCAGCCCCATCGCACCCGCGAGAACCGTCACACCCCGCGCGTTCTGAGCCAGCACACGCAGTTCCGAGAGTTCGCGCTCGAGCACATGCTCGTCCGGCAGGAACTCATGAATGGGCGGATCGAGTAATCGGATGGTCACCGGGTTGGGCGACATCACCTCGAACAGATCGCGAAAATCCGTCCGCTGCAGCGGCAGCAGCTTGTCGAGCGCAAGCTGACGCTGCTCGGGCGTATCGGCCACGATCATCTCGATGACGATGGGCAGACGCTCGACGTCATTGAACATCCGCTCGGTCCGCGCCAAGCCGATACCCACTGCGCCATAACGGCGCGCGCGGCGCGCGTCGTCCGGGGTATCGGCATTCGCCATAACCTTGAGCCGTGCCATCTCGTCCGACCAAGCCAGCAAGGTATTCAGCTCAGGGGTAAAGTCCGGTTCCACCGTCGGAATCGCCCCGAGGTAGACCTTGCCCGAGGTCCCGTCGATGGTGATGACGTCGCCTTCCTTGAAGCTGCTGATACCGACCCGCGCCTCACGACGGTTGACATCGACACTAATGCCTTCCGCGCCAGCGACGCAGGGCTTACCCATACCACGCGCCACCACGGCCGCGTGTGAGGTCTTGCCGCCGCGCGACGTCAGGATCGCCTCGGACGCGAAGAAGCCGTGAATGTCCTCCGGCTTGGTCTCCTCACGGACCAGAATCACCTTATGGCCCTGCTCCCTTCCGAGCTGCTCGGCCCGGTCCGCGTCGAAGACCGCGATGCCCGAGGCCGCGCCAGGCGACGCCGGTAGCCCCTGCGCCACGGCGTCGGCCTTGATCGTCGGATCCAGCCGCGGGAAGAGCATTTGCTCGAGCGAGTCGGGCTGGATGCGCAGCAGTGCCTCTTCCTTGCTGATGAGCCCCTCGCTCTCCATCTCGACCGAAGAGCGCACCATGGCGATGGTATTCATCTTGCCGTTGCGCGTCTGCAGGCAGTAGAGCTGACCGCGTTCGATCGTGAACTCGAAGTCTTGCACCTCGCGGTAGTGGGTCTCCAGTTTGTCGCGCAGTGCGTCGAGCTGGTTGGCCATATCAGGCATCTCGACCCTGAGCCGATCGATGGGCTTCGGGGTACGAATGCCGGCGACGACGTCCTCGCCCTGAGCGTTGATCAGATACTCGCCGTAAAGCTTGTTCTCGCCAGAGGCCGGATTACGGGTGAAGGCAACACCTGTCGCCGAATCGTCTCCTCGGTTGCCAAACACCATGGTGCAGACGTTGACGGCCGTCCCATCGGCCATCTCCGGAGTGATGTGGAATTGCTTGCGGTAGTCGACCGCACGCCGCCCCGTCCAGCTGTTGAAGACCGCCTTGATGGCAATCTCGAGCTGCTGATAGGGGTCCGATGGGAAGGGGTGGCCGGTCGCATCCTCCACCACCTTTAGAAACCGCTCGCTGGCATCACGCAGGTCGTTCGCGGACAAGTCAACGTCCTGCTTGGCGTGCGCGGCTTCCTTGATCTCTTCGAATTCTTTGTCGAAGGCCTCGTCCGGCACACCCAGGGCGACCTTGCCGAAGAGCTGAATGAAGCGGCGATAGGCGTCGTAGCCGAAGCGCGGATCGTCGGTGGCATCGATCACGCCTTGCAGCGTATCCGCGTTCAAACCGAGGTTGAGAATGGTATCCATCATGCCGGGCATGGACATTGCCGAACCCGAGCGCACCGACACCAGCAAGGGATTCTTGGCATCGCCGAAACCCTTGCCGGTCTTTTCTTCCAGCGCCCGCATCTGCGCATGCACGTCGTCGAGCAGGCCGGGCGGCAATGCCCGTTTGGAATCTGCGAGATACTGCAAGCATGCCTCGGTCGAGATCACGAAGCCGGGCGGGACATTCAGCCCGATCTGGGTCATCTCACAGAGATTGGCACCCTTCCCCCCGAGCAGTTTCTTGTTCTTTCCATCTCCTTCCTCGAAAGCGAAAACATACTTGGCTGTGGTGTCCATCGGTTGGATCGGCCTCTCTAGCAGGTTGAGTTGATTGGATTGAGTTCCAGGCTGTGTAAAGCCCTGGCAGACGCGCAGCTCGCGGGCTTATTGTGGCAGACCTCGCGGCAAGCGCTAGCCTTCGAATAGTGAATATTCGTTTCTTGATGATCGAGGCCAGCTTACGATCGGGCCAGAGTTCAGAAAAGCAAACCTCGCCCGCCGCCCGCTCACCACCTATCGGTTTTATGTAGCCAGGGCTTCCAGCCCTGGCAAACCAGGCCAGGATGGCCTGGCTACGCAGGCTTGGAGCGGCTGTTCCGGTTGATTTCGGGAAACCGATAGGTGTTGAGCGCCGCCCGAACGGCGGTTGAAGCGCGCGAATAGGCTATCAGCTCTCACCTGATGAGGGCACGGGATTCAGCACGAATCGACGCCAAGAGACCATCAAGATATTGATCTTGAGATCTTTAGAGGGTGTCCATCAATTGTTTCCCGATGCGAGCGATGCCGCCCGAAATCCCCCCTAGCCCCCTTTGCGAAAGGGGGGAAGTTGTTGATGGACGCTTTCTTAGCAACCGAGACCAGACAGAGGAATAGAGGCTGAGGCGCCTTGGAGCAGGACAGGGACGAGAAGTGCCAGCCTTGACGAAACGCCAAGCCGCGAGCCGTTCCGCGCGCGGCTCGCAACGGAGTCAGCCCCTTTTGATCAAACCCAAGAAAGGCCGGCCTTCCTGAAAGCGATGCCACCTTCACTCGGAGTGCTTTGGTTGAAGGAGGCAAGGATGAAGAGACCGTCAAGCCCCCCAGCGGTCGACTCGCAGCAGGCGTCAGAACGGGCGCAAGTCGCCCTGACTGCAAGCAGCCCGCGACCTCCAAGCCCGGCACTCATCACTTTCAGCTCATTCAGCTCAGTCGCGAGCCGAGTAGGCAACCACCCCGCCACCCTGACGCCGCGCAGCCGCACAGGCCGCCCCAGCCTCTTCGAGCGCAACCTCGATGGACTCCCAGCCAGACGTCGACGCCGTGACCCCAACACTCAGGCAGACCTCCAGCCGCTGCCCCGCGAGCGCGATCTTGAGCGCTCCGACATCCTCGAGCAGAGACGTCCCGATCGCCAGCGCACGGTCTGGGGCCGCAACCTCGCAAAGCACGGCGAAATCCTCAGTGGTCAACCGCGCGAGCGCAATCTCTTGGGTAAAGAACCGGCGCAGGCTGTCGCCCAGGATCTCGACCGCCTGCTCCGACATCCAAGCGGAAGGGACCTGCCGAATGATCGCGTCCCTGTCGATGTGGACGCAGAGCAGACAGAGCGTGGCCCCGCGGCGCGTCGCGCAACGCATCGCCGGGTCGACCCTGTCCCTGAACCCAACCGCATCTAAGAGATCCGCGCGCTCGTCTAGCTCGCCCGGCAGTTCGGCAGCTGGCTCGACTCCGGCCTGTGCGGAGTGCGGGGATGCCGGAGTCGAGCCATGCCAACCGGCTTGTCCATCCGAACCCTCGGCGCGCAGCGGTCGGTCGTGGCCAAACTCGAGCCGCGGGAGAAAACGCAGCCCTAGAACATCGCAGGAAAGCTCGAGAAGGCTTTGGTGCCAAGCCTCGAAGCCCAGTGGCTCGCGCCCCCAGACGGCGACGGTCCCGACAACAACGGCTCGAGCGCGGATCGGCACGACCATGAGGCTTCCCGTCAGCGCATCGGTCCGTCGGAAGAGATCCGGCTCATGCCGGATCGCGCCAGCACGGATGACCTCCATGGAAAGCCGGCCGACCAGCTCGACGAGTGGCGGCGACATCCCTCGGCCGGCATGGAGATCCGCAAGGATCTTGGCGCGCCCGTCGAACGCAGCGCGGTTGAAATGAATGGCGCAGCCATCGATTTCCTGGTGCTCCATCAGCACCTGAACAACCGTTGCAGGCACCAGGTGCTCCTGATCTCGACCCAAGGCCGTTACCAGCCCCCTCATGGTCGCGAGGGCGTCGACGAGGAAGAGGACGCCAGGCTCGGGACGCTCATTGCTCGCGCGCGACCTGATCATGACGCCGATCCCGCCAAGACGGCGGCCAAGTCTGCGATGTCCTGAGACCGCGCCTGCCAACACTCAACGAGGTGATCCCAGGCAAGGGGAGGAACGCCCAGAGCCTCTCGCAGGAACCAATGCGCACGCCCCCAGTCAGCTGGAAGCGCGTCGGCGAGACAATCCTTGCCCACTGCATCGGCCAAGGTGACGACGGCCACGAGGCGCCAATGGTCGCCTCGATAGTCGACCTCGCGGTGGTACGCCATCACGGCAGCGACGTTTGATGGAAGGCGCCAAGCCCGCGCGAGTTCGATACCCGCGTCGACGTGATCCATCCCAGCCAGCTCGCGCTCCACCTCGGCGAGGTGCCGCTCGGGTTGCGCCTCCAGCTCCCGAAAGACCAGCCCCATGACGTCCGGGGCGACATGCACCAGCGCCAGGAGCCCGAGGCTATGCAGCAGCCCGCCGAGATAAGCTTCCGAAGGACTGGGCGCGTCCTCGGCCTGGACGCTCGGCGCCAGGAACTGAGCGAAGGTCGCCGTCATCATGGCATGCCGCCAATACCTCATGACATCGAACCCGCGACAGCTCCGGACATCGAAGGGCTGACTCAAGATCAGGGAGAGGGAGAGGTCCCGCACCAGGTTCAGCCCGAGGAGGCGTATGATGGCGTCCGAAATACTGCGGACAGGCATCGGGCTCCTGAAGAAGGGCGAGGCTGCAACGCCCAGGATGCGCGCGGCCAGTGCAGGCGTCTGCTCGATCAGCGCCACGAGATCAAGAATGTTGAGTTCCGGATTCGTCAGCAGTCGAAGCAGCTCTTGGGATCGCCGTGGCAAGGGGGGCAATGACGACAGACGCTGGATGCGCGCTTTGGCGGCAGTCGCCCCGACCGACGCCAACGGGGGGCGCGCGTCGTCGTTCTTGTGTATGCTCATCACGCTGTGTGTCCTGACTCCCTGAAATCGCCTTTACAGGAGTAACAAGCCAGCGAGATGAGCGCCTGATGGGAGCCTAAGGGTTTTCTAATGCTTTGCTGAGGGTGGTCTGAGGGACGCCTTATCCTGGGCAAAAGACCACAGCCGCCATCAGCGGGGCGAGCCCAGTCAGCTGCGACCAGCTGCATTGTCTCTCCAGCTGCATCGTCTCTAAGAAAGTGCTCATCAACAACTTTCCCCCTTTCGCAAAGGGGGGCCAGGGGGGATTTCGGGCGGCATCGCTCACATCGGGAAACAATTGATGGACACTTTCTAAGGTAGAGTGCCGCTTCACGCATGACATCCAATCCACGCGATCAGACACTGCGAATTGGCGCTTGGGAGCTGATCCCCGCCAGGGGCCTGCTCCGCCGCAACGGTGAAGAGACGCGGCTCGAGCCGCGCCATGCCGACCTCCTGATCTTCCTCGCGGAGCATCCGGGCGAGGTCGTGAGCACGGAGGAGATCCTGTCCCGCGTCTGGAGCGGGACCCTGGTCGGCGACCATTCGCTCTATCAGGCCATCGCCAAGCTACGCAAGGCGCTGGGCGATGACAGCGCGCAAAAGCGCTATATCGAGACCGTCCCCAAGCGCGGCTACCGACTCCTCGCGGAGGTCGTCAAGACGGCAGAGATCGACGGCGATCGAGAGCCCACTCCGCCTCGCTCGCCGACGCCTTGGACAGCCAGCCCGCGGCACCTCCTGCCGCTGGCTGCGGCGCTCCTCGTCGTCATCCTGGCGCTCAGCTTCTGGCACTTCCTTCCGCAAGCGCCAGACGAGGCAACGCCAGCAATTCGTCCACGACTCCTTGTGCTCCCCTTCGCCAGCCTCTCCGACAAGGCAGCGGATCACTTCATCGCCGAGGGCTTTTCCATCGAGCTTGCCCATCTGCTCGGCGTCAGCCACCAACTGCAGGTACTGGGACCAGTCTCAGCAAAACTCGCGGCGGAGAGCGCCTTGGACGTGACCGAGGTCGGCCAGCGGCTGGACGCGGATTTCGTCGTGACCGGCAGCCTGAGACGCGCGGCGGATCTCTTGCGGATCTCAGCAACGATCACGGACACGGCCTCTGGCAGTCAGCGCTGGAGCCAAATCTTCGAGCGTCACGACGGCGATATCTTCGGCCTCCAGGCCGAGGTGGCGCGGCAGATCGCCGAAGCCTTGCAGGCCAACCTCCAGGGTCGACCGACGCCCCCGGCAAGCGCCGCGAGTGGCGACGCCAAGGCCGCCTATGGCTATTTCCTGCTGGGCCAATCGCATCGCAGAAACCGCTCGGCCGCCTCGCTCACCCTGGCGCGCGACGCCTTCGAACAAGCCCTGCAGCTCGATCCCGGCCTGGTCAGCGCCAAGCGCGAGCTGGCAGCCACCCAGCTGCTGCTTTCTTTCTACGACAATCTGGGTTTTCGCGAGGCGCTTGAGCAGGCAGAGCCCCTGTTGGAGCAGGCCCTAAGAGCCACGCCGGATGACCCGGAGCTACTGGGAACCATCGGCCTCTCCCATTACCTCAAGGGCAGCTACGGACTCGCGGAGGAATACCTAAGACGGGCGATCACCGCCGACCCCAGCTACAGCGAGGGCTGGATGTGGCTAGGCCTGGCCGAGCGTCAGCAGGGGCGACTGCGCGATGCGATCGACGCCTTTCGACAGGCCCGCGCGCTCGAGCCGCTCATGGTCTCCACGAGCGTCAACCTCGCCAATGCCTTGAGCTGGTCTGGCGAGCCACAAGCCGGGCGCAAGCTGCTGGAGGAGCTAGTCCAAACCATTCGTGACGCGCCCCAGGCCTATCGCGTCCTGTCCGGCATCGCCCTCGAATCGGGCGACCTGGTCGCGGCGTATCGCTGGGCACAAACGGCTTTGTCGATCGATCCCGAGGATAGCGTCTCCAAGGGCAGCATGGCCCTGGTGCTCGCCTACTTGGATCAGTACCAGGCCGTGCGCGAGCTACTGACCAGCAATCGAGAGCAGCCCACGCATGGCCGCGCGGTCCAGCTCTACTTGGATCGCATGAGCTTGATGATCGGCAGCGTCCCGATCGAGGATGTCGCCGACCGCTACGAGTCGAGGCTCATCGCCTCACCGCGCGTCCAAGAGATCGAGTGGCGTCTCGCGAACGCACGACTCGGCCTGGCGGATGCCTTCGCCGGAGACCTGGACAGCGCGCGTGACCGACTCGCCAGGAGCTTGGAAGGCCGCGTCCACCCGATCGAGCGGACAGACTACGACCTCTTCGTCTGTACCACCCTCGTCGACGTTCAGACCCGACTCGGCGCGCACGACGCCGCCCGCCAGTGGCTCAGGCGCTGCCAAGGGGACTTCGAGGCCGCACGGCAATACGGCTGGGACAGCCTCGCGATGCGCTACGTCCGAGCGCGACTCGCCCGCCTTGGCGGCGACTCGACGCAGGCACTCGAGCATCTCCGCATCGCCGTCGCGCACGGCTTCCGAAACGGCAAGTTACTTGCCGCAGACCCGGTTTTCGAGCCGCTTCGCCAGACAGCTGCATTCCAGGACATCCAGACGAGGATTCAAGACCTCGTCCGCAAGGACTGGGAAGAGACCAAAAACCCCCTCGCGTGCCAGCAGCCGAATGGAGCAAGCTGCGACCCTGCGGAGAACGACCCAGGCGCCCCACAGCCTCAGGCATCATCGGCCGAGCCAAGTCAGACCGACCCGCACAAAAACCCAGCCGACTTGCCGTAAGAGGCATGGTTTATACTGCACGGTTTAGCATCCGCCCGACCACGAGCCTGAGCACATGCTGGACAAGAATTACGATCCTCAGACCCTGGAGAAAACCTGGTACCAAACTTGGGAGGAGCGCGGCTATTTCGTCCCGTCCGACCAAGGAGATGCGGGCGCTTACTGCATCATGATCCCGCCGCCCAACGTCACGGGCAGCCTGCACATGGGACATGCCTTCCAGGACACCATCATGGACGCCCTCACCCGCTATCACCGGATGAAGGGCGAGCGCACGCTCTGGCAGGCCGGCTCGGACCACGCCGGTATCGCCACCCAAATGGTCGTCGAGCGCCTGATCGACGCCGAGGGCAAGACACGGCACGACTACGGCCGCGAGAAATTCCTGGAGCGCGTTTGGGAGTGGAAGGCAGAGTCCGGCGGCACCATCACCCGCCAGCTCCGGCGCATGGGCTCATCGCTTGATTGGGAGCACGAGCGCTTCACCATGGACGAGGGGCTCTCGAACGCGGTGCGCGAGGTCTTCGTCCGGCTTTTTGAGGAAGGCTTGATCTACCGCGGCAAGCGCCTGGTCAACTGGGACCCGGTGCTCCACACCGCCGTCTCCGACCTGGAGGTGCTTTCCGAGGAAGAAAGCGGGCACATGTGGGACATGCGCTATCCGGTGGTCCAGCCGGAAGGTGCCAAGGAGCAGGTCTACATGGTGGTCTCCACCACCCGCCCCGAGACCATGCTCGGTGACTGCGCGGTGGCGGTGAACCCGGAGGACGCCCGCTACAAGCACCTCATCGGCGAATTCGTCGAGCTGCCGCTGACCGGCCGGCGCATCCCCATCATCGCCGACGAGCACGCCGACCCCGAGTTCGGCACCGGCTGCGTCAAGATCACGCCCGCGCACGACTTCAACGACAACCAGGTCTGGCAGCGTCATCGCGACGAGACGGGCATCGCCGAGCAGCCGCACGGCGGGCTCATCAACATCTTCACGCCGGATGCCGCCATCCGCGACAACGAACCCGAAGAAGGCCAGCTCCTGCCCGCCGCCTACATCGGCCTGGACCGCTACGAGGCCCGCAAGCGCATCGTCGCCGACCTGGAGGCCCTGGGTCTGCTCGCCAACATCAAGGACCACCGACTGCAGCAGCCGCGCGGCGACCGCTCCGGCGCCGTCATCGAGCCCTATCTGACCGATCAGTGGTACGTGCGCGTCCAACCGCTCGCCGACCCAGCCATCAAGGCCGTGGAGAATGGCGACATCCGCTTCGTGCCGGACAACTGGAAGAACACCTACTTCGAGTGGATGCGCAACATCCAGGACTGGTGCATCAGCCGCCAGATCTGGTGGGGCCACCGCATCCCGGCCTGGTACGACAGCGAGGGCAATGTCTACGTCGGCCGCTCTGAGGCGGAGGTGCGCGAGCAGCACGGTTTCGGCCCCGAGGTCGCGCTGCGTCAGGACGAGGACGTGCTCGACACCTGGTTCAGCTCCGCGCTCTGGCCCTTCAGCACCCTGGGCTGGCCGGAGGAGACCGAGCGGCTGAAGACCTTCTACCCGACCTCCGTCCTGGTCACCGGCTTCGACATCATCTTCTTCTGGGTCGCCCGCATGATCATGATGGGCCTCAAGTTCATGGGCGACGTGCCCTTTCGCGAGGTCTACATCCACGGTCTGGTGCGCGACGCCCACGGCGACAAGATGTCCAAATCCAAGGGCAACGTCCTTGACCCTATCGATCTCATCGACGGCATCGAGCTGGAGCCCCTGGTCGAGAAGCGCACCAAGGGCATGATGCAGCCGCATCTGGCGGAGAAGATCGCCAAGGCCACGCGCAAGGACTTCCCCGATGGCATCCCCGGCTTCGGCACCGACGCCCTGCGCTTCACCTTCGCCGCGCTCGCCTCAACCGGCCGCGACATCAAGTTCGACCTCAGCCGCACCGAGGGCTACCGCAACTTCTGCAACAAGCTCTGGAACGCCTCGCGCTACGTGCTCAAGAACACCGAGGGGCAGGACTGCGGCGCTGGCTCCGAGCCCGTCGAGCTGAGCGCCGCCGACCGCTGGATTCGCGCGCGCCTGGAGAGCACCACCGCAGCGGTCACAGAAGCCATCGAGGGCTACCGCTTCGACCTGGCCGCCCAGGCGATCTACGAGTTCACCTGGAACGAGTTCTGCGACTGGTACTTGGAACTCTGCAAGCCGGTCCTCACGGGAGATGCCGCATCCGATGCCGCCAAGCGCGGCACCCGCCAAACTTTGGTGCGGACGCTCGAAACCCTCCTGCGGCTGGCGCACCCCATCATGCCCTTCATCACCGAGGAGATCTGGCAGAAGGTCAAACCGCTCGCCGGCGTCGATGTGGACACCATCATGCTGGCGCCCTTCCCGGTGGCCGACGCAGGCTCGGCGGACCCGCAAGCGGTCGCCGAGATCGCCTGGGTCCAGCAGTGCATCCTGGGGATCCGCCGCATCAAGGGCGAAATGAACATCCCGCCCGGCAAGCCGCTGCCAGTGCTGGTCGCCAACGCCTCGAATCAGGATAAGGTCTGGCTGGAAACCGCCCGTCCCTACCTCGACTTCCTCGCGCGCACCGAATCCATCAGCGTCCTCGACGACGAATCCGAGGCGCCCGAGTCCGCCATCGCCTTGGTCGGCAGCATGAAGCTGCTCATCCCCATGGCCGGCCTCATCGACAAGAACGCCGAACTCAAGCGCCTCGACAAAGAGATCACTCGGCTCACGGATGACATCGCGCGGACAGAGAAGAAGCTGGCGAACCCGAGTTTCGTCGACAAGGCGCCCGAAGCGGTCGTCCAGAAGGAGCGCGACAAGCTCGCGGAGCACGCCGCCGCGATCGGCAATCTAGAGGCGCAGCGGGTGAAGATCGCCGCACTCTGAGGTCGGAAGACCCTTTAGGCGATTTCTGTCAAAGCCCATACCCGCTGACTTGTCTTGAGGCCCGCCTTCCATGTCGCACCGGCGGTGCTCCTTGAAGACAAACCTCGATCCGGCGCCATCTGGTATGAGATTTTCCGACAATCGCCTTATTGGACCGGTGATCGTCAGCAAGGAGGCTCGAACATGGCCTACGATATCCATCTTGAGCAGTCTGCAAACCGCCATTACTGCGACGCTAAGCTCCTGATGGACAAACAGCGTTTCGACACCGCCGGATACCATTTCGGAATCGCGGCGGAATGCGCAATCAAGCACCTGATGCGCAACGCTGGCGTCAGGGCCGACGACCCAGCGATTTGGAAGCATTTCGGCTCTCCCGGAATTCAGGTGATCGATAAAATGCTTTGATAACAGTCACTTGAACTCGAATTATCGGTACACAGAAGCTTCGAAATGATGCTGAGCGAAAGAGAAGTAAGCAACTGATTTGTAAGCATCTGCTAGCCGAAAAGGGCGTATCCGTGCAGATCGAGGTACACCCTCTGAAAAAGCCGCTTTCGATTGGTGAAGCCGTAGCCGCGCCGTTTGAGCACTTTGATTTTGTTATTGAGGCCCTCGACAAACCCGCTGGTTTGGCGCTCGATGAAATAGTTCGCAATGATCTCAAGATGCGTCGTGAGGGTCTTGATGAAGCGATTGAAACAGCTCAGGCCACGCTTGGTGACGCGCCGGATCCAGGCGCGCAGTCGGCGCTTGCCTTGTCCTTTCGTCAGCGGGGCTTCGTAGATGGCGGTCAGCGCTTCACTGAGGGCATGGGCCTGGTGGAGCTTGGGCGAGAATTCAAAGACGCGCCGGCGAATCCGGCGCTCATCGGCACTCAGATCGGCGTCGGATTTGCGTAGAATCCAATGCACGTTCTTCAGCGATTCATACTCGGTTTTCGACAGTTCGCCTTTGAGGCGACGCATCTCTTTCTTGCGCAAGGACTCGACACCGTCGCGATAGAGTTTGGCGACGTGAAAGCGATCGGCGCAGACCGCCACCCGGCGCCCGAAGACGGCCTTGGCCGCGCCCAGGAAGCCGGCGTACAGATCCGAGCAGACAAGCTCGACGGTGGCCCGTAAGCGCTTGGGGATACTCTTGAAAAATGCCTTGACCGTGGCCTTGGTGCGGTCGGCGAGGATCGCCAGGATGGTCAGTTGACCATCGGCGAGACGGGCACTGACGACCGTCACGAAGTCGCGATGCCCTTTCTTCAAGGCAATTTCATCGACCCCGATGATCGGCAACTGCGTAAAGCGGCTCCAATCGACCTGCTCGGCGACATAACGCTTCAGCACGCCTTCAATGGCATCCGAGCCAAGCGCCTGCTTGCGACTGACGTCTTCAACGGTGCTGTTGATCAGCGTCAGCAAGACCTCCTGCTCAAACGCCTTGGTCAGGCGGCTGCGCGGCGTATACCAGTCCAATGTCTGCGTGGTCGTCGGTCGATCCTCGCAGCGCGGGCAACCGTAACGCTCAGGGCGCAGGACAATGAAGACCTGATGACCAAACATCGGTAAATGACGCAGGCTGATCTCCTCACCTAAGGCGAAAAAATCCTCGATCCAGGCTCCACAGCAATGGCAATGGCAACCCTTCTTGGTACTCGTGACGTAGATCTTCAGCACATTGCCTTCATCGAAGACAACACGCTCAATGGCAATGTCAGAGAGACCAATAGAGTGACGAAATTGCTCAGGATCGATCATGCGAAGACTCGTGAATGAAACGGGCTCGAATAGGCTTCGAGCATGGGAAGATAGGTAAGTTGTTGATAAATATTGTATCACACACTACTTGAGATGCGGAAGTGCCTCTTTCGCTATCTAAACCCATTAGTTTATTATGCTCTTTTGCGACAAACGACCACATCTCATCACATTCGATCACGAGACGAACCCTGAATAGCGTGGGCGGATTCAATTCCCGCGGAATAGCTTGGTATTTCTGATTGACATAGGCTTGCAGCCAAGACTCTGAAACCGGGATTGAACGGGCGATGCCTGCGAGTGGAATACGCTCAAGCAAAAGACGATCGATGAGTGCTTTTTTCTCATCGGAAATGGGTTGTTTGAGTGGCTCAAGCACAAACTGTCGGTCGCAATCTTGGCACCGATGATTTTGCTTTCCGGTAGCATTGATGCCATTCATAACGATTCTATTTGAGTCACACGCTGGGCAGGGCCTCGATCATCCTTTGGTCCAAGCGCACAACCGGTGGGAGCGGCGCCCCGCCGCGACGGTCGCGCGATCGCG
>NZ_JAAIJR010000075.1 GCF_010915725.1 Thiorhodococcus mannitoliphagus | reverse complement strand
GTTGGTCGTCTTGACCCCACGAATCGCCTCAAGCCCCACCTTCGCCTTGAAGCTCGCCGAAAAGGTCTTACGATTCCTCTCTGTCACTGTCGCTCTCCTCGTTAATGTGCGAGGCGATAACTTAAATCCGTGTCCAATTTTCGGGGTCCACTATAGGGCGAGACCTGACCCTAATCCTTGCTCGCCGTCTGAAAATCGTCGAGATCTTTCTCCACGTCTTAGCGTCTTAGGGTACGATATCGTGTATGGCACCCTAAGCCCTTGAGACGTAGCCTTGGCGCCAAGAGTCGCTCGCTTCGCGCGAGCGAAAACCGCGTCTACACGTGCTTGAGCGGGCTGGTCGATTCGAATTGTGGGAAAGCTATGGCTATCCTGCGCTCTATCGACGCGTGGGCGGTTCGCGGAACGGTCGAACTTCTGATCCCTCATCCCTTTATTCAGCAAACCTAAGTGAAAATAATGCGTCTTACCAAGACTCTTCTTACTGCGTTATTGTTTGGATCCGCCGTCAATTGCGCACAGGCCGCATTCGTCGGCCCGGCCTCCGCTTACAATGCTTTTGTTTTTGGCAACTTCACCAGTGCCAATAGTGATACGGAAGGTAATTTGGCAGCAGGCGGTGATGTGAACCTGCAAAATTATAGCGTGGCATCCAGTATTTCCGGCAGTTCTGCCCGCTTAGTGGCAGGCGGTACTGTAACGGCAACGAATGGCGGGGTCGGCGATGGCCAAAACGGCACTATTTATGCCGGCGGCGCCACTAACTTGAATAGCTTTACTGCTAGAGGCGGTGTTCAGTCGCAAAAATTGGTGGATTTCACTGCTGCGGAAAGCCAATATCAACGCCTATCCACTAGCTGGGGGGCATTAGCTGCCAACGGTTCAACCAGTGTTGAGTCTGGCAGTCTTACCTTGAACGGAACCGATTCGAGTCTGAGTATTTTCTCGGTTGATGGTAATGATTTGACCGGCACCAACAGCGTCTTTATTAATGCCGCTTCCGGTTCGACCGTTTTGATCAACATCACGGGTTCTGGGCAGATTTTCCAAAACGGCCAGGTAACTTTAGCAGGTGTTGATGCCGCTCACGTCATTTATAACTTTAGCGACGCCACAACATTGACTCTGGACGGTAGCAAGAACCCATTTGGCACCGTGTTCGCCCCCTTTGCCGACGTGACCGGCGGTAATGGCGCCTTAGACGGTCAATTGATCGCGAAATCGTTTGACGGCAACATTGAGTTACACGATGTTTCATTTGAAGGAAATCTACCAACCGCCGTACCGTTACCTGCAGCCGCTTGGTTATTCGGCTCCGCATTAGGCATGATTGGCGGCATCGCAAGAAAAAGGCGTTCGTCTTAAGGTTCTGCGGACTTAATCATCATTCCGACCAAAAGGCAAAGCGCGACGCTTGGTGAGAAAGTCTTGCGAGAGAGTGGCAGCCCGCGTGGGTTGGGGTGAGCGGGAGCGCCCCCCCAACCTGCACAAACTGGTAAGCGATAGCGGCCTTGATCATCAGTTGGGCCGGTAGGGTGGACGAGCGAGCGCGAAGTCCACCGAATCCCGCGTCGGCGTTGGTGGACTGCGCTGCGCTTGCCCACCCGGAAGACGACTGGCTGAAACGATGATGGACGCCGCGATAGCCTTGGCACCAACGATGAGGCAGTCATGATGTGAACCACACCGCTGAATCGGATAGCCCGGCAACATGGGCTATCGCGGCGCATTGATCGGCGGGGCGACGTATTTCTTCACGGTCAACCTGGCGAACCTATCGCAACGAATCGCAGGGTCTCTTTCGCTAGCATGGGCAGGAGTTGCGGACGCTGGCCTGCTAGGTTTCCGAACATGAACTCGTGCATTACGTCCAACCCTTCCGCTGGCTACCAAATCGCAACGCGTTGAAGTCTCTCGTGCCTTTTGCGGTCTGGCTTTCCTCGTTAAGAAGTTGCCCATCAATTGTTTCCCGATGCGAGCGATGCCGCCCGCAATCCCCCCTCCCCCTTTGCGAAAGGGGGGAGGTTGTTGACGGACACTTTCTGAGCTTATCGGTCGGGCTCGGCTTCAACCAAATCGAAGCGCACCTTGTCGTAGATGTCATTCAGCCGAAGGTTGCAGTCGATCGCGTCGAGGCGGATGGATGCGTTCGGATCCGTGTGTGCTTCGAGGAGCCAGCGACCGTCCGATTGGCGGGTGAAGACGTCGACTGAAAAGCAGTCTTGGGCGATGAGCACGTATTGCGCGAACTCTGGGAGACCCCGATAGACCGCGAACTTGCCGCCACGGTCGTATCCCTCGGTCGAGGGTGACAGGACCTCGATCAGCAGGCTTGCCTTGGTGAGCACGTCCTTGCGGTGGTCGTGGAAACTCGGTTCGCCGCATAGGACGAGCACGTCGGGATAGGTGCAGGCGTCCGCGGCATCGATGCGGAGGCGCATGTCATTGACGAGGACGGTGCAAGGGCGGGACTTGAGTTGCTGGCGAAGCTCGCTAGCGACATTGACGTTGATCAGATTGTGATTGAAGGATGCGCCGGTCATGGCGAAGACCTGACCGTCGAGGTACTCGTGCTTCTCGTCGACGCACTCGCGCTCTGCAGCGAGATAGTCCTCGAAGCTGAAATAGGGCTTGGGCTGTGTGGACATGAGCGACTCCTGAAAGGATCCCGCAAGTATAGACGCAGGCGCAGCCGAGCCTCGGGCGGGTCACGGGGACAGAGTCACGAGGTCACCATTTAGAAAGTGCCCATCAATTGTTTCCCGATGCGAGCGATGCCACCCGAAATCCCCCCCTCGCCCCCCTTTGCGAAAGGGGGGAAGTTGTTGATGTACACTTTCTTAGCTGCCGGCGGTGCTCGTCAACACAGTCCCCCAAGGCCGTGTCGATCCGGGTCTGATCTTTCCCATCCTGTGCACTGAGCCACGCGAGCTGAGCAGGTCGGCATCAATCCGAAGCCGCACCTGCATCTCGATCGGCCGGTAGAAGCGTCCTTGAACGGCACCCGAAAAATCGCCGACCTCGGCAAGATCGCGCGCGTCGATCTGATGGCCGGGCAGTTGACCAAAAGGCTGCAACTCCTGACGCTGTTCATCGGCCATCTTGCTCATATATTGTCCGCTTGAGCGGCGTCGCTTTTCGGGCCGAGACGATCTGAACGACCTCATCGCCCGTCTCGTGATTGCAGCACCTCCGACTCCAACCAGATAACCGCAAGGCCCCTCAACATCACCGAGACGCGCCATGATCCATGACAGCATCAAGACATTGCGCGCGGAGGCCCCACTGGCCCTCGTCATCGCGACCACGCTCGCCTTTCTGGTCTTCGGCAAGGGTTGGCTGTCCGACCTGAGCAACCCGCTTTGGCTCGCGCTGATGTTCGCCTGGCTGTTCTCAGTCATCCTCTGGGCCGCGCTCAAGGTGGTCCATCATGCGGACTGTCTGGCGATCAGGCTGGGCGAACCCTACGGCACCCTGATCCTGACCCTGTCGGTGATCTCCATCGAAGTGCTGATGATCGCCGCGCTCATGCTCAACGGCAGCAACAATCCTACCCTGGCACGCGACACCATGTTCGCCGTGGTCATGATCGTCCTCAACGGGATGGTGGGCCTGACCCTGCTGATCGGCGCGCTGCGCCATCATGAGCAGTATTTCAACCTGCAGGGCGCCAATGCCTACCTGTCCGTCATCATCCCGCTGGCCATGCTCACCATGCTGCTGCCGGATCTGACGGTATCGACGTCGACGCCGACCCTGACCGGCTTCCAGTCGGCGTTTCTCATCGTCATCTGCGTCGCGCTCTACGGCACCTTCCTCGCGATTCAGACCCAGCGTCACCGGGACTATTTCACCGACGATAAGGCCAAGACGGAAAAGCTGGACGCGGACCCCGCGAGCCACGGCGCACTGACGCCACGCTCGGTGCCCTTTCACAGCGTTTTCCTGCTTGCTTATCTGATCCCCGTGGTGCTGCTCGCGAAGAAGCTCGCGGTGCCGATCGATTACGGGATCGAGGAACTCGCGCTACCGGCGGCGCTCGGCGGTTTCATCGTCGCCGCGCTGGTGCTCACGCCCGAGGCGGTCGGGGCCATCCGTGCCGCCCTGGCCAATCGGCTTCAGCGTGCGGTCAATATCTTCCTCGGCTCAGTGATGGCGACCATCGGACTCACCGTGCCCGCGGTCCTGGCCATCAGCCTGGTCACCGGTGGTCCCGTTGAACTCGGGCTACAAGACGCGGACATCCTCATGCTCGTCGTGACGCTGTTGGTGACCCTGGTCACCTTCAGTGCTCCGCGCACGAATCTGCTGCAGGGGGTCGTGCATCTGACGCTCTTCCTTGCGTATCTGATGTTGGTGTTCGCACCCTGACGCGAAAGCCTTCCTCCCGGATCTGACGCGGGGCGGCTGGGGCTCCATGCGGTTGCACCACCCGTGCCTCCGAGATGAACCAAAGGCGTACCCGCGCTCCAGCCAGTCAAGCCAATCGCGGATGGCTGCGAGCATCGCTGTCGGCGGCTATGATGCGGAACGCCAGGCCGTCATAGGCGGTTGCCCCGCCAGGTGCCCATGGCTAGGATGCAGTTGACGAATCTCTCTGCCTTCACGCCATCCCCCTGGACGCAGCGCATCAGTGAAGATCCCCGGCTACACCATCATTCGCGAGCTCGGCAGCGGCGGCATGGCCACGGTGTATCTGGCCCGCCAGGATCGTCTGACCCGCGATGTCGCCCTCAAGGTGATGAAGCCCATCGCCATGACCGGCGGCGACTTCACCTCGCGCTTCGTCAAGGAAGGGCAGATCATCGCCCAGCTCCAGCACCCACAAATCGTCACCATCTACGATTTCGACTCGAGCGAGGGCTATCACTACTTCTCGATGGAGCATCTGCCGGGCGGAACCCTGGCAGACGAGATCAAGCGCGGGATGCCGCCCTCCCGCGTCATCAGCATCGCCAAGAAGATCGCGGAGGCCCTAGCGGTCGCGCATGCGCGGGGGGTCATCCACCGTGACGTCAAGCCGCAGAACATCCTCTTTCGCAGTGACGGCACCCCCGTCCTGACCGACTTCGGCATCGCACGCGCCGTAACGCGCGACCCCGATTCCATGCAGCTCACCAGCTACGGCATGGTGATCGGCAGTCCGCGCTACATGAGCCCGGAGCAGAGCACCGGACAAGCGCTCGACGCCCGCTCCGACCTCTACTCCCTGGGCGTCGTCTTCTACGAGATGCTGACCCATGAGCTGCCCTATGAGGCGGACGACGTGGTCAGCCTCGCGATGAAGCACTGCAACGACCCCATCCCGCGTCTGCCGCATGGGCTCGAGCCTTACCAGTCGATCCTCGACCGACTCATTGCCAAGAAGCCCGAGGACAGGTTCGACAGCGCCGGTCAGCTGATCCGCGCATTGGAGGAGTTGGAGAGCACGACCACCTCGCCGATCGCCGAGGACGATGCCACCCGCGTCCTACCAAGGCGACGTCAGGGCGCTTCCACCGAACCCCCTACCCAGGCGCGGACGCAACAGCGCAGCCAGCCCGAGCGCCCGAGCCGATGGCGCCTATTCGGCATCCTCGGCCTGCTCGCGGCCCTGGGCATGACCGTGGCGATCTATCTGATACAAAACGACGATCAGACGCGCCGCGCCATCTTGGATCAGCTCCCGCAAGCCCAGGCGAATCGACCCGAGACGGTCGTCCAGTACGAGGACCTCGCGATCCAGCATTTCCTCGAATCCAAGGTCGACGCCAGCCTGAACGTCATCCGGCTCGGGCTCGCGATCACGCCGGACGACACTCGGCTGATCAAGCTCAAATCCCTGATCGAGCGGGACATCGAGGCCAACAAGCGACTCGCGGAGGCGCGCGCGCTGCGCCGCGAGAACCGTCTGGACGAAGGCTTGAGCAAGGTCATGGAAGGGCTCGGCATCGCGCCAGAGCACCCAGGGCTGCTCGCACTCAAAGACACCCTCGACAAGGAGATCGCCGAGCGCAGGGCGCGGCAGGCCGCAGAGCTGCTGGCGCGCGCCCGCACGGCGCTGGAGGCCGATCGCTTGGACGAGGCCAGGCGGCTTGTCGAGCAGGGGCTGACACTGACCCCGCAATCGCCCGACTTGGCCGCGCTGCGCGACGAGATCGCAGATCGCTCGAAGAAGATGCAGGATCTCGACGAGACCCTGCGCCGCATCACGGACCTCATCGCGGCGAAGCGACTCGACGCGGCCAAGGGTGCGATCCAGGCCGCGCTCACCGTGCATCCCGATAACGCCAAGCTGCTGGACCTGCAAGCGTCGGTGCAGCGCCAGCTCGACCGCGAGCGGGAGCGCGATATCGCCGCGCGCATCGAAAAGGCCAAGGCTCAGCTCGCCAACGGCAACTTCTCGCAGGCCCAAAGGCTGACCGCGGAAGGGCTCGCGCTTTATCCCGACGACCAAGGGCTCAAGGCGCTGGAGGCAGAGATCCGCGCGGCGCAGAGCGCCGAGACCGAGCGCCAAGCGGATGAGCGCCTGAACCGTGCCCTCAAGGCGTTCGATGAGGGCGACCTGGATACCAGTCGTACATTGGTCGAGGAAGGACTGCAGATCATGCCGGACCACAGCGGTCTGCTCGCGCTGCGCGAGCGCATTCGCGACCACCAGAGACTCGCGGAGCAGATCGCCAAGCAGCTCGCGGACTGCGCCGCCCAATTCCCCCAGGACCAGACGACGATCGCGAGCAGCCTGGAGGCAAAGACCTGTTACGGCGGGGTGCTCTCACTGGAGCCAGCGAACCCGAAGGCGCTCGCCGCCATCCATGCCATCGGCGACCGGGTCGCCGAGCTAATCCCCCCGCTATTGGACGACTATCGCCTAGCGGAGGCTGAGGCCGGCCTCGCGCAGCTACTCAAGATCGACCCCGACCACGAGGGTCTCACCGCCTTGCAGGAGGATCTGCAGCGACATCGGGATTTCTTCCCCGCGATGGTCGAGATACCGGGCGGTTGCTTCGCCATGGGCAGTCCGGATTCGGAGCAAGGGCGCGAGTCCGACGAGCGCCAGCACGACGCCTGCGTCCAAGACTTCCAGCTGGGACGCTTCGAGGTGAGCGTGCAGGAGTTCGCGCGCTTCGTGAAGGCGACAGGCTACCGTACGGACGCAGAGCGCGGCGTCGGCGACATGAACGGCTGCGAGGCCCTGGACCGCGACGACCAGTCGGATTCCTGGAAAACCAGGACCTGGGCAAGCTGGCGCAAACCGAACAAGTACCGGCCGTCCGCCGATGATGACCCCGTCACTTGCGTCAGCTGGCATGACGCGGATGCCTACATCAAGTGGCTCAATGAAGAGACCGCGCACGCCTTCCGTCTGCCCACGGAGGCCGAATGGGAACTCGCGGCGCGAGCAGGCACCGCCCAGGCCCGTTTCTGGGGGAATGGCGCCGGGGAGCAAGCCTGCGACTACTCCAACACGGCCGACTTGAAGGCCGGGTGGGAGCAAGGTTTCCCCTGCGGCGACGGCTACGAATGGGTCGCGCCCGTCGGCAGTTTCCGCCCCAATCCTTGGGGCCTATTCGACACGCTCGGCAACGTCTGGGAGTGGACCTGTTCCGAATACGACCCTGGCTATGGCGGCACCGAGCTGCTGTGCGCGCCGCGCAGCATCGACGCCCCGCGCGTCATGCGCGGCGGGGCGTGGAACAGCGGACCTGCCCTCATCCGCTCCGCCTATCGCAACCGCAACTTTCCCGAGACCCGCTACAGCTTCGTGGGCTTCAGACTCGCGCACGACATGCCCAAGACAGCGGGGCAGGACTGAGCCGACACCCGGCCAGTCTATTCGACCTGGGACAGCTGGCGAGAGGTATCGAGCAGCGACCGATACTGCTCGCGACGCGTCAGTTCAAGCTTGCCTAGCTGTGCGGCCTTGCCCGAACTCGACGGCGCCTTCTGCCCCACCTCGTTCTGCTTCAGTTGCTCGATGGCATGCAACTCCTTTTGGATGAGCGCCGCTTCGCTCTTGGCATCGCGCTGCTGACTGGTGACCTGACGCTTGAGTTCGACACGACTGGCCGTCGTGCGTGCCACCGGCTTCGTCGATGCTTGGGGCTTGGGCTTGCTTGCCGAGGCGCTCCGCAGCTGCTGCCGCAGCGAAGCAGCCACGCGATTTCGCACGGCAAGCTCATTCTGGAAGGCCTTTCGCTGCGCCTCGAGTTCGGATTCGAAGATGAGCCGATCCTCCGTCAGGCCGGACGCCTGGCGGTAGAGGTCCAGGGCCTTGGCCTTGTCCTTTGGCACACCGAGCCCCCGCTCGTAGAGAGAACCGAGATAGGTCTGGGCCGGGCTGTGGTTCTGTGCAGCCGCCTTGCGATACCAGCTGGCCGCGTTGGCGTAGTCGGGTGCGGACAGGCCCAGCCCGTTCTCGTAGATCTCACCCACATAGGTTTGCGCGACCGCATCACCGCCCTGCGCCTTGGGCAGGAGCGTCTGCAGTGCACTGCCGTAATCCGAGCGATCAAAGAGCACGAACTCACCACCGCGAATCCCGCAATCGGACTTGGTGGACTTCACCATGCGCCGCGGGGCCATGTAGGTCATGCGCGTACCGAGCTGACGAATCTGCCCTGGCAAGAGACAGTCGACGAGCACGTAATCATCGACACCGCGCCCCGGCGCAACCGGCTCGATGCCCGCGAGGTCACCCGACTCCGAGGTGCTTGCACAACCGGCGACCCCAAGGGCCAGGATAAAGGAAAGCCCTGAAATGAAATAACGAGACCAGCATTCGCGCGCCATAGCCGACTCCTCCGAGCGTTTTCTGTCATGGCTCGAAGTATAGCGATGCAATGCGCGCATGGGACAAGCTTCCGACCACGGCATGAGCTGCGTAGCGCTCTTGAAGCATCTGCGGCGACACGAACGCCTCTTGATTCGAACAGCGGCGCCAGGGCACTCAACCCATGCAGCCAAACGCCTCAAATAGTCTAGAATCAGAGACGTTCGATTCCTGCATCAATAGGGGTGCAGCAGCGAGCAATAGCGCTCAACTTGTTTCAAATCATGATAATAAAGATTTTGCGCGAAGGACTGCGGAGCGGGAGCGCGCGCGAGGGCCAACGGCGTTGTAGTAATGAAACACCAGCTGAGACATGATCTCCGGACCTGATCACGCCGAATCGTCCTTGTTTAGCTGCGTGCTCCTCGGAATGAGGCGGACTCAGCTTGACGCAGCACCGCAGATGCGGACCGCCGAACGCTGATGACATGTTACGGATCGCCAAGATCCCGAACGATGGGGCAATAAGATGAATAGAGACGCACACGCGGGCGAGTCATCTCGCCGTCCACCGCCACGCAAATGGCCGACGATGCTCGCAGCACTCCTGCTCGGCATGTCTGCAAGCACGGCCTTTGCGGAGCCGACATTCAACCCAAACTCTCCGGACGTCGAGCGCGCACCAGGTGGAACCTTGACGATCGGGATCGCCACCAATCCTCAGGGCAATGCGCTGGAGAAGCTCGTCAGTGCGAACTGGACCGAAGGCGGCGGCGCGACCCGACGTTCAGCGCAGCTGAGCCCACAGAGCGATTCGGTCACCATCGGCGTGCCGAGCAGTGCGACGCACTGCGAAGTGCTCGACGACAGCCTCATCGTGACCTGGGACGACAACTGCTTTGAAGAGACGAGTACTGGTGAGTTGAACTGCCGATCGCCAGGCAATACGACCACGACCGGCATTCGCATCACGGTCAAAGACGAGCTCACTCTATCGCCCACCAGCAGCACCATCTCGGGCGGCCCCGGCAGCACCCAGAGCGTCACGCTACGCCTGTCGGGCGGCGCCGCCCCCTATTCGGTCGAGAGTTCGAATGGCGCAGCCGTCACACTCTCCGGCAGCACCCTGAGCTATAGCATCCCTGCGGATGCGACCGGAAACTTCAGCGACACCATTTCCATCAAAGGTGCATCGGAGGGTGATGCCTGCGGCGGCAACTCGGCCGATCTGAGCCTCAGCATCAATCTCGACGCGGATGCACTCATTCTGAGCCCATCCTCACAAGAACTCGGCGCATTCCAGCCCGGCGACTCGGTCCAGGCGACCCTATCAGTCTCCGGCGGCATCCCCGGCTACAGTGCGGAGATCGTCTCCGGTCCGGCTGGCGCGCAGCTCTCCGGACCCTCCGCCGATGGCGCCCTGACCTTCAGCTACAATGTTCCCGCCGACGCCCAATCCGGCGACACCAGCGTGACCATCGAGGTCACGGACAGCGGCGAGGGCGCTATCCAGCAAACCGCAACCGCCAGCCTGTCTTTCAGCGTCAACGCACCCAGCGGCCCCAGCTTATCCGCGAGCCCCTCGGACATCTCACTGAACGCGACATCCCTCGTCGACACCTCGACCACGGTCACGGAGCGCTTCAACGTCAGCGGCGGCGTCGCGCCCTATGCCCTCAGCGTGGTCGGCGTCAGCGGCAACATCCTAGGCCGAGTCGCGCCAGCGTCGCTCTCAAGTGCTGGTGCGGCGGAATACGCGGTCGATATTCCCGCCAGCGCCCAGGCCAACCTCGCCTTCGTCAATCGGATCGAGATCACCGACGCCGACGGCAATGTCGCCGTGATCACGGTCGAGGCCAACGTCAGCGCCGCCAATACGCTCTCGACCATGCCCGGCCTGACGCCCAACCAGCGCAGCGTCGCACGCGCCGTCGAGACCCTTTGCCCGCAGCTCGGGGCCATGTCTCAGCGCACGGCGGCGCAGGAGGACCTCTTCACCCAGTGCTCGGAAATGCTGGCCAATCCGCGCGCCTCGGGCATCCCGGAAACGCTCCAGCAGATCACCAACGAGAAGGCCAACGCCGCCAAGAGCGCCGGCATCGAAACCGGCACCCAACAGCTCTCCAACATTAGTTCGCGACTCGCCGCCCTGCGCGGCGGCGCCAAGGGCTTCGACTTCGGCGCCTTCGCCCTCAACGTCGATGGCGAGAGCGTCTCTGGTCGACAGCTCGCCGCCCTAGCCGCCGATGCGAGCGGCGGCGGCGCCAGCGCCGATGCGGCCTTCGGCAAGTGGGGCTTCTTCCTCAACGGCACAGTCAACTTCGGCGACAAGGACGAGACCAATAACGAAGCGGGCTTCGACTACAACACGACCGGGCTGACCGCTGGCGTCGACTATCGCTTCAGCGAAGACTTCATCGCGGGCGGCGCCCTCGGGTACGCGACCAACGACGTGAACTTCGACTCCAAGGGCGGAGGGCTGGAGACTGAGACCTGGCACATCGCGGCCTACGCAACCAGCTATCTCACCGAACGGACCTATATCGACGCCATCGTCGAGTACGGCTGGAACGACTACGACTCCAAGCGCAACATCGATTATCAGATCACCTCGTCATTGGACGCCGTCAGACGTCAGGCCAGGGCCTCATTCAGCGGCGCCCAGTTCGGCGCCAGCCTGAGCGCTGGCTATGACATCAATGAGGGACCGGTGGCCTTCGGCGTCTATGCCAAAACGGCCTACCTAAGCGTCGACGTCGACGACTATCGCGAGAACAACGCGGGCGGCCTCAACCTGGAGATGGACGGATTCGACGCAACCTCCGTCACCACCACGCTGGGCACCAGCGTCTCTCGCGTGTTCAACACCCAGACAGCCATTCTGGTGCCGCAGGCCAGCTTCGAGTGGGAGCACGAGTACGACAACGACGCCTCGACGCTCTCGGCACGATTCGCGGCGGATCCGAGCGGCACCACCTTCCTCATCGACACGGATTCCCCAGATCGGGACTACTTCCGCATCGGCCTTGGCCTCTCGGCGCTCTTCCCGCAGGGCATCACGACCTACCTCACCTACACCACCCTGCTCGACAAACGCGACTGGACGGACCACTTGATCGACGCCGGCGTACGCTGGGAGTTCTAGGAACCAGCGGCTCGCCCAAGAGGCGGCTCAGGTCTGACACCTGAGCCGCCTCAGAGGCCTGATCCGCGCCCGAATCGAACGGCAGTTCGTCGCCACATCGCGCAAAAACAATTGCAATCTTGATGGCCATCAAACCCTGCGTAGACGTGGGTTTGCGCTTAGAATGGAGCCCACCTAGACAAGGCTTTTCAAATGAACTTCCACAGTTCCCCAACCAGAGTGTCACTGACATCAGAAACTGCTGCGGTTGCGCAAGCCGACGCTTCCAGGCGCGCAGTCGCAGCCTCTAAATAACGAGGAGCTTTGCATGCACAGTCGTCAAGTATTCGCGCGGACGCTCGTGGCGATCTCATTGAGCGCGGCCACCCTCGCCGGCTGCTCCAGTATGCAGCCGACTCCCATGATGCCGACCTACCCGGCGCAGATCGGCGGCGGGGGTGTCACGGCATCGGAGGACAGCCTCTGCCGTCAGCGTGCCTACCAAGCCTCCGAAAAGGCCAAGCAGGACAACGTCAACAAGGAAGTTGCCTTCACCGCCATCGGCACCATCGCGGGAGCCGTGATCGGCAATCAAATCAATGTGCCGAGCGGCGGTCCGCGCCCTGGCCCCGGACCACGCGGACCGGGCGGCCCGGGCGGACCCGGCGGCCCACCTGGCCGACCCAAGACTCATGACATGGCCGGCGCCGGCGCGTTGACCGGAGCCGCAACGGGTGCCGCGCTGAGTCAGGGCACCCTTCAGAACACTCAACAGGTGTATGACCTCTCATACAACAACTGCATCCAGTCCTATATGAACTACCGCTAAGAAAGCGTCCATCAACAACTTCCCCCCTTTCGCAAAGGGGGGCTAGGGGGGATTTCGGGCGGCATCGCTCGCATCGGGAAACAATTGACGGACACTTTCTAAGTTTGATCCGAGCGGCCGTCTCCTGGCCGCTCGGATGCGGTGCTGCGGACCTTGATCATCAATGAGTCCAACTGTGCCGTCGGCGGGAGCGGCGCCTGATCGCAGCGAGGCACCGCTCCCACAAGGTCGCGAGAGGACCATGGCGAGCACCTCCGGTTTGCCCCATCATGACGCCGTGATCCGATATGCCCTGTGACGGCTTGCCCCATTTGGCGAGCCCTCGGTCGAAGCTCCGGCGTCGTCTTGGGTAAACTTGCACAGGAAGGTTTTCCCCTGCCCCCTTAATGAGCAATCGACATCAGGCGCGCCTAGCATCCATGGACACGATTCCCGCCTATCAATCCGAACTCGCCGAGCCCGACAGCCTCTTCATCGAAGTCAACGGCTTCAGAATCCATTACAAGCGCGCTGGAGACGGCCCCACGCTGATTCTGCTGCTGCACGGCAGCTTCATGAGTCTGAAATCTTGGCGTGAGGTGAGCGCGCCGCTGGCCGAGGACGCCACCCTCGTCGCCTTCGACCGGCCAGTTTGCGGTCTGACCTCCAGGCCACTGCCGAAGGGCTCAGCGCCATCCCCTTACAGCGCCGATGCGCAGAGCGATATGGTCGCGGACCTGATCACGGCGCTTGGCTTCGAGCAGGCGATCCTGGTGGGCAGCTCCACCGGCGGAACCATTGCAGTCATGACGGCGCTGCGACACCCGGAGCGCGTCAAGGGACTCGTCTTGGTCGGCGCCATGATCTTCAGCGGCTATGCGACCAGCGAGGTGCCTGCGCCAGTGCTAGGCATGATGAAGGCTCTGCGCCCAATCTTCTCTCGCATCATGAAGCTCATGATCGTCAAGCTCTACGACAAGGCGATCAGAAAGTTCTGGTATCGCCAGGAGCGGCTGCCCGACGCGGTCATCGCAACCTACAAGCGCGAGTTCATGCTTGGCCCCTGGGATCAGGCCTTCTTCGAACTCTTCCTGGCCACGCGACGCCTTGATCTCGATGACAAGCTGCCAGCCATCAAGGCTCCGACGCTGGTCATCACCGGCGAGCACGACCGCGCGGTCAAACCGGAGGAGAGCCGGCGTCTGGCCGACGCCATCCCGAATGCGCGGCTCGAGGTCATTCAGGACTGCGGGCACCTCCCTCAAGAGGAGCTGCCGGACGTCTTCGTCGAGAAGGTCAGGACCTTTCTGCGACAGGAACAGCTACTCGCACCACAGGATTAGGCCCCGCAAAGGCTGGAGGGAATCAGCACCAATGAAGCAGCCAGCTTGCAGAGGCCAAGGGTTGGCGATGAAAGGCTTGCGGCTTCCATGCAGGCTCCGGGCAGTCCTTTACCACGGCGCGCGCAGCGCCATGGAGACAACCGTCCAAATAGCCTTCCGGGCCGGCGGCCTTCGGCTGACAGCCGCCTGCTAGGTGCGAGGATAACGGCACCCGAGGCAGCATGAAGCTCAGTCGACTCGCGATCCTCTTCTCCGTGGCGCTGCTGCTGATGTTGGCACTCAACGGGGTCTTCACCCTCCTGGTGGCGCAGTCGCATCGGCTCTTGAGTCAGGCACAGGAGCATCGCCAGCACGCCCTGACGCTGGTGCTAGGGCTGCGGGAAGAATCTCAAATGCTCGGACGCCTGGTGGCGCTCTACGCCAACACCGCAGATTCGCGCTTCCTACTCTACTACTACGACATCCTCGGCATTCGCGAGGGCGAGAAGCCAACCCTGCCTCAGGAAAATCCCATGATCTACTGGGGTAAGGTGATCGCCGGCGAGGTCGAGCACCAGCTCCCCACGGACGGCACCCGCCAGTCGCTTCAAGATCGCATGCGCTCGCTCGGCTTCAATACCGCCGAGCTGGCGGCGCTGAATGCCGTACTCGCCGCCAACGAGTCACTGAAGCAGCTCGAGCAGGTCGCTTTCGCCGCCACCCAAGGGCTCTATGATCCGCTAACGGAGCGCTTCGTCTCGGACGGCGAGCCCGATCGCGGCTTCGCACTCCAACTCATCAACAGCCAGACCTACAACCAAGCGTGGCTGCGCCTCTCCGAGTCCATCGAGACCCTACTCGATCTCGTGGATGCCCGCACCGGAGCCGAGCTGACACACGCACGCGCGCGTCTCCAGGACTGGATCTGGGCATCGAGCATCGGTTTCCTGCTGATGATCGTCTTCGTCGGATTCGGCATACGCATCATCGCAACCCATGTCCTGCAACCGGTGAAAGGGCTCCGCACCGCGGCCGGTCAGCTCGCCGAAGGGCGCTATGATGCGCGCGCCGGCGATTTAGGCGGCGTCGAAGAACTCCAGGTGCTTGCGGCCATCCTAGACGACATGGCCCACGCGATCTCCGCCGACATCCAGCACCGCGAGGCCGTGCAGGCGGAACTCGAGGCCGCGCGCGCCAAGGCAGAAGCAGCCGCGCGCGCCAAGAGCCGCTTCCTGGCCAACATGAGCCACGAGATCCGCACGCCCATGAACGCCGTCATTGGGATGCTGCATCTTGCCCTTGGCACTCAGCTCAGCGACCAGCAGCGCGACTATGTCACCAAGGCACAATCGGCGGCCAAGTCGCTCTTGGGCATCCTCAACGATATCTTGGACTTCTCCAAGGTCGAGGCCGGACGATTGGACCTGGACCTGGCCCCCTTCCAGCTCGAGCAGATCGCCAGCGAGGCCCTGCTTCTCGTCCAGCAGCGGGCGCAGGAGAAAGGGGTCGAGCTACTCTTCGATGCCGGTGGACTCTGGCTCATCCATGAGGACGGCGAGCTGATCGGCGATGCCTTGCGCCTGCGCCAGGTTCTCACCAACCTACTCTCGAATGCCATCAAGTTCACCGATAGCGGTCACGTGCGTCTGATTCTGGAGCAGCAACAGGAGGACGGAGATCGCCTGGTCATCCACTTCGAGGTCGAAGATACGGGCATCGGAATCACCGAGGAGCAGCAAGCTCGACTGTTCGAGGAGTTCACTCAAGCGGACGGCTCGACGACCCGAAAATACGGTGGCACGGGCCTGGGGCTTGTCATCTCCAAGCGCCTCGTGGAACTCATGGGTGGTGCCATGAAGGTGCAAAGCACGCCGGGCAAGGGTTCAACCTTCGCGTTCGAGCTGACCTTCCAGCGTGCCCGCGCGGCACGAGCGCCACCGCAAGTCTTGCAAGACATCTCGAGGCTGCGAACCTTGGTCGTCGACGACTATCCGGCGACACGATCCTTGCTCGCGGGATTGCTGTCTGAACTCTCCATCAGTCACATCGACCAATGCGCGGATGGCCAATGCGCCGTCGATCATGTCACCCGGGCCTGGTCTCAGGGCGCGCCCTATGATCTGCTGCTCCTCGACTGGCTCATGCCCACCATGGACGGCGGCAACGTCCTGGAAGCGCTGCGCGAGCGCGCCGTGCCCGCACCAGAGATGACCATCATCATCTCCGCCGATGACCTGGGCAGCATCCGCGAGTTCGCCGAGGGCCTCGGCGCGACTGATTTCATTGGCAAGCCCATCATGCCAAGGGCACTCCTTGAGCGGATCAAGGCGCTCTCATCCGCCGAGCAGAAGACCCCGGTGAAGGATGCCGCGCCAACCAGCCGAGACCTGGCGGGAATGCGCGTGCTGCTGGTCGAGGACAACAGCCTCAACCAGCAGCTCGCAAGCGAGCTGATGCGCAAACGCGGGGTGAATGTCGATGTCGCCAACAACGGGGCCGAGGCCCTGGACAGACTCACAATGCTGCCGCCCGACCACTATGCACTGGTTCTCATTGACCTGCAGATGCCCCTATTGGACGGCTATGAGGCAACGGAGCGTCTCCGCGCTCAGCAAAGGTACAAGGAGCTGCCCGTCGTCGCCATGACGGCGCATGCCATGGCGGATGAGCGCCAGCACGGACTGAAGCTCGGCATGCAAGGCTATCTTGCCAAACCCTTCGAGCCGGAAGCACTCTACGCTATCCTCGCGCAATATCAGGTCGCCGACACCAGCCGAGCGCAACGGCCAGAGTCCAGGCCACCGCGAGGACCGGCGGCGCAGCACGATGATCTCCCGCGCATCCCAGGGCTCGACACGCGGCAAGGATTGAGGCGAGTTGGCGGCAATGAGTCGCTCTACCTCGATCTGCTGCGCAAGTTCGCCACCCAGTACAAGGACGCGCAAGCAAAGCTCGAAGTCGATCTCGACAGCCGCGATTGGGGATCGATGATGCGCTACGCCCATAGCCTCAAGGGTGTGGCCGCAACCTTGGGCATGGACGAGGTCGCGGCCCGAGCACTGGCGCTGGAGCGCGCGGCAAAGACCGAGGATCTCGGCGCGCCCGCAAAGCTGCGGGATTTCATCCAGGCCCTCGACCCCATGTTGCATGGATTGCACAAGTTAGCGCCTGCGCGGCCCGCATCGACACCCGTGATCTCCAGCACGCTGGCGACACCGCATGCTGCGGCACAGCAGATCGAGCGCATCCGAGTCCTGCTGGCGGAGGGCGACATCGAGGCAGCAGACCTCTGGCGTACTCAATCGAACGCCATCGCCGAGTTCCTGCCCGTCACCACGATGCAGCGGATCGGCCGCGCCATGGAGCGCTTCGACTTCGATAACGCGCTTAGGCTGCTGGACACCTTGGACGAGCGCAAGAAAGGAGCCTGATATGCTGGCTGCACAGAGCGAGCGTGCGACTGTTCTGGTTGTCGACGACACACCGGCCAACCTGAGCCTACTGGCTCAGATACTCAAGGCGGATTACCGCGTCCGCATGGCCAACAATGGCCAGCGTGCGCTCGAACTTGCCTTCCGATCACCGCCGGACATCATCCTCTGCGACGTCATGATGCCTGGGATAAATGGCTTCGAGGTGTGCCGCCAGCTCAAGGCCAATCCCGCGACGGCGCGGGTCCCCGTCATCTTCGTAACGGCGGCCATGGACGTCGAGGACGAACAGACCGGCTTCGAGGTCGGCGCAGTCGACTACATCCACAAGCCGCTGACACCCGCGATCGTCCTCGCGCGGCTGCGCACCCAGATCCAAATGAAGCGCTGGCAGGACTTCATGGAGAACCAGAGCGCCTGGCTCCAGGAGGAGGTCAGCCGACAGGTCGATCAGGTCCTGCAACTCCAGGCCGCGTCCATCCATGTCATGGTCTCGCTCGCGGAATTCCGTGACGAGGAGACAGGAAACCACATCCGTCGCACTCAGGGTTACGTGCGCCTGCTGGGGCGCTGGATGCTTGAGCAGGGAATCTATCCGGAGCGGCTTACGGTCGCCAGCGTCGACCAGATCGCCCAGGCCGCACCGCTCCACGATGTCGGCAAGATCGCCATACCAGATCACATCCTGCTCAAGCCCGAACGCTTAACGCCCGAAGAATTCGCGGTCATGAAGACGCATGCCACGCGCGGCTTCGAGATCTTGGAGCAGGCGCGCAAGTCTATGGGTGAAGACAACCCACTCCTGATCTACGCCTCGGAGATCACGCGATACCACCACGAGCGCTGGGATGGCAGCGGCTATCCAGAGGGTCTCAGCGGCGAGTCGATTCCGCTCTCCGCCCGCCTCATGGCAGTCGCGGACGTCTACGACGCCTTGCGCTCCTCGCGGCCTTACAAGAAACCCTTTACACACGAGGTTTCCTCGAACTTGATTGCGGAGGGATCGAACACTCACTTCGACCCCAAGGTCGTCGACGCCTTCATGGCGGTACAAGACGAATTCGCAGAGATTGCCGAGAGCTTGGCAGATGAGTGACAAGCACCCCCTGATGCGCGCCCGCTCGGCCGCACGCAATGGGTCGATGAGCAGCGATCATCCACAGATCACCATGGTTGGCAACCGCCCTACTCGCCTCTGACTGGCGCCAGCGGCACGCTGATCTCAGATCAGGATGTCATCGACCAAGGCCATATCGGCAGTGGTGGCACCGTCAACTGGGACAGTGTTGTCGACATCCAGCGCGACACCAAGGCGATTGTCGCAAAAGCTCATTGCAGCTGGTGCTGGCTCACCACCACCTATCGGTTTTATGTAGCCAGGGCTTCCAGCCCTGGCAAACCAGGCCAGGATGGCCTGGCTACGCAGGCTTGGAGCGGCTGTTCCGGTTGCTTTCGGGAAACCGATAGGTGTTGAGCTGGTGCTGGATCGAGGTTTGACTTCAAGGAGCATCGCCGGGTCCGGCGACCGCCGGCGCGACACGCAAGGTAGACCTCGAGGCAAGTCAGCGGGGATGAGCTTTGACAGCAGTCGCCTAACCTGGCTTGACCCCACGCAATTGAGCAATTCTCCGTGCCGTAAGCGTTGCCCACTTATCAAAGGCATTCTTCGCGTACGCCCAACTCTGGAAGGAGTTCAAATAACCGCTCGCCCAGGTCTGAGCCGCGCCGGCGGCACCGGCATCGAGGTCTGCGGCATATTTACGACCGATCTCAGTATCACGACATTCACCCAGCACGGCCCCCGAAACCCCGTCACGGAACTGCATTTCCATGCCCGTCTCGCCGAGGTAGGGGGTGGACCCGGCGGGCCGGCCGGTGGCGACTCCTGAGCCTGCCTCGGCAATGAAGGCATAGGGCACCAGCGTCCCCGCGACGCTTTCGGCGACCCCGGTCGGCACCAGGTTGGTGAGCGCGACCCGCATCACCACGACGCCTCGGCCTGGCTTCTCGACCACCGACATCTGCGGCTTGAGTGCCTTCACCAGAGCGTTGTGGAAGTAATCGGTCAGCGTCTTGAGGTCGGTTGGATCAACCCCTTTCTGCTGTCCGGGTTTAAGCATGACGACCATGCGTGCGATCATGATCTTGTCATACTGCTTGGCGTCGAGATTCGGATCACGCCAGCACTCGATGCCATTCCCCCACGGGGTGGGCTTGAGTCGGGCGTAATCAGATAGAAAGCCGCTATCCGTGAAACGGGCCGGATCGCTGGCCGTGACGTCTGTGCCGCTGCCCATGAGGGCGGACATCCCTGAATCCGTCGACGCACAACCCGCGACGAAGACCGCGCCGACCAAGGCAATGCCAGGCAACCAATGCAGGTTATCCCTGCTCATCTTGCTCATGCCTTCACCGCATCTTCTTGTGCCGCTCGGCGCGCGGCAAGCGCGACGAAAACCGTCGACCAACCACTGAAGACGAGTTCGATGGCCACGAAGAGGCCGATCACCCAGAGGCCGGATACCGGCCACTCGGCGATGATCATACCGCCCAGCAGGATGGATACGAGGCCCGAGAGCAGCGGCCAGAACCAGCCCGCCGCCACCGGCCGAAGCTGAAAGGCCATAAGGATACGCATTACGCCCACCGCGATCAGGATACCGGCCAGCACAAGCGTGAGCACCACGGATGCACGCGCTGGGTCCAGAATGATGTCGATACCGGCTGCTATGTAGAGCAGCGCGATCAAGACGTGCCAGAGCACGGATTTCCAGCCCTTGCAGGTAAAGGCGTGGACGAGCTGGAGGACGCCCGCCCCGAGGATCAGTATCCCGAAGAAGAGGACGCTCGCCAGGGTCAGCGCGAAGGTCATATAGAATCCGAGCGTGCCGAGGATGAGTGAGACGATCCCCAGGGCCAGAAGCCAACCCCAGTTCTTCTTGACATCGCCGAAAACGGCCCCTCGAATCTCCGCCAGGTTCATTTCGTTGCTTGTGGACACTATAAATCCTTCTTGATTTAAACCGCGCTCAGAGTGAAAAAATAGTCTTGCAGCTTTTCCCCAGCCTTGGAGCCACCACGCGCGATTGGTGCGCGTGGTTTCAATGATCAAGCATCAGCCATTTGAACCGCGCCGCCACCGGCGCCACGGATGCGTGCCAATTTGGCCCGCCACGCGAAACGACGCATACCCTTGCGGACGCGGTTCAAATGGGATCAATCCGGAATCTGAAGATTGGCTCCGGTTTGGATGTCACTGTTCGGCAGTCCGTTTAAGGCTTCGATTGCCTCTACCGTGGTACCGAATCGCCGACTGATCTCCAATAGATCGTCGCCCTTCGCGACCGTATAGACTCCGGTGTCCGGATTGAAAAAGCCCGTGGCGTGTTTCGGCGGGATGTAGATGACTTCTCCAACCGTGACGTCCTCGCTCTCCTTGCCGTTGCTGACCAGGATATCCGTCACGCTGAGATCGTACTGACCGGCGATCGTCTGGATGTCCTCGCCTTCGGTGACTGTGTAGGCGACGATATTATCGGTTGCGGCCTGGGTCGAGCCTAGGACGGCAAGGAGGCCGGTGAAAAGGATCAGTTTTTTCAAATTCATGATGTTCTCTCGAGTTGGAAGCCAGGGTCAGAGGGTTAGCGGGACTATTCCATCGTGACCTTGATGCCGCTAGCCGAGCCGACGTTCAGCTGCAAGCCTTGGGTCCGTGACTCCAGGCGCATGATGACGCCATTCTCGTTCTTGAGTCGCAATCCGCCGATACCGCCACCGAGGGCGATGCTTGCGTCGAGCTTGGTGTAAGTGCCAGGAAACTTCGCGATGTCATCCAATGCGTAGACCTCACCCGAAGCGCTCATCTTCGAGACACCAATGTTGGCCCCCGCCGTCAGGCCGCCGATCTTGAAGGGATATTCCTGCCCCTGGTATGTCAGTTGCCCGCCGCCCATACTGCCGCCCAGAATGAACGCGATTTGCGTCTCGTCGATGGTGACGGTTCCAGAGGGCTGCTTGGCATCGGCCGCCAGCGCTAGACCGCCCATCAGGAGTGTGGTCGCCAAGAGTGCCTGGCCGGTGATTTTGCTGAACATCTTCATCATGGGTTTTCTCATTGGTTGAAAAGCAGTTAAACCTAAACCGCGCCCAGCACGGCATGGGATGTGTTTAGACTTCGTTCAGCCGCGCGCGAGCCAAGCCGCAGCGGCGCTGACTCCGTTCAATTCGAATTGGCGGCAACGCAACCGTCGCCACCTTCGGCACAGACGACGATGTAGGTCTTACGCTGATCACAGCCCTCGACGCCGACGGTGTACTCGGCTCGGAGGACACCAACATAGGGGCCGTCCATGGGGGGCTCGATCAGTTCACGGGAGAGAACATCTCCCTGAGCACCGGGGCAACTGAGGTCGAATCGACCCCTTTCCAACGCGGCCTGTATCGCCGCTGGCTGGCTGGAATCCAAGAGTTGTCCCGACGAGGCGCAACCAGCGAGGATAACGACGCTCAATGCCAGGATAGATTTTGAATTTCTCATCGTCAGGTCTCCTTATATTCAAGCGCGTATCGCGCAGTATGAGATGCTTTTTCGCTTGGAGCGGTCTCGGCAGCATGGACGGCTGTCGGATCTGGCGCGCTGTAATCAGCAGTCCTGTCGACAGATCGAGGCGTCTTGCTCGCAGTCATCGAGACAAGTCCCAACCCCAACATCCCCTTCGTCGAAATGCTCATCGTCGGCACGCGCGGTGCTTTCATCACATTGCTGTTTGCATGCCGTGAGTGTCGCCTCGCATCCCTCGATGCAACCAGGACCGGATAAGGGTGCGATCGGATCGATCGACTCCATGGCAGCGGATCCGTCTTCGCCGAATGCAAGCGTCGAACACAGGACTAGGCCAATCAAACTAAAGCGCTTCATGGTATTTCCTCGAAATGATATTTCCTCGAAGATCGATTGACATCAATGCGTCGGGTTTTTATCTATCCCCAATCTTGTTCGCTATTTGGGAAACATCAACTGCACCTGCGCACGGATCTGCCAGTCGGCGCCATTATCGGGGCTGACCGCGTTGTAGTAGGCCGAGAGCTGCGTATTCACTGGCAGCTTGCCGAGGTGGAAAATCTTGCCCACGCCGCCGCCGACCGGGATGGTCCAGCGGTTGTCGCTGTCGGCGGTCCAATCGACGGTGAGAATCGGCGCGGAGGTCAGATAGAGACCGCCCTTGAAGTTGTAGTTGAGAAAGGGCTGAATCAGACCGTTGTTGTAGTAGCCGCCGTGCTGGTCGTTGGTCAGCGACCAGACATTGTTCACCAGGGCGCCATAGACCCAGGGATTGCCGTGCTCGATGCGCAGCAGCACGAACGACGGCCCAAGCCCCCAATTCCCGTTGCCGAGTTCATCGCTGGTGTTGGTCGGGAGTTGGGCGACCGGTCCAGCGCCCCAGATCCATTTGCCGGGCTTGGCGGGCGACAGGAAGGCCGTGAACACGGTGTCGCCGATGCCGCTGGTGCTGTCGATCTCCGGCCCCAGCGAGGGCATCCAGACCACAGGGACGATGGTCCGGGTGATAATGTTCCAGTCATCGTTGATCGCGATCGGGATCACCGGCTGGATGTTGAGGATGTTTTGCGTGCCCTGCTCCGGACCGTAGTTCAGATTGGTATTATTCTGAAAGGGGACGCTGATGAGATTGCCGACCGGGTTCTGCGCCAGCTTGGCCAGATCGGTGGCACTCATCTCCGCCATTGCCGGGGCGCAGCCCAGCACTGTGATGGCCAATGCCCTAACCAGCGAACGCCACGGATTGAATGATTGGTTCATGATCTCAGTCTTCGGTTAAACCGCGTCCGGAAGGGTATGCACAGTCTTTGGAGGTCATCAGGGCCAGGATCGAGCAGGCGGCTCCGAACCCCCTGGCGACGGATGCTGGGCGTCGTGAGGCGGCGGCCTCGATCATCCTTAGAAAGCGTCCATCAACAACTTCCCTCCTTTCGCAAAGGAGGGCTAGGGGGGATTTCGGGCGGCATCGCTCGCGTCGGGAAACAATTGATGGACACTTGCTTAAGATCCAAGCGCACGACCGGTGGGAGCGGCACCCGGTCGCGCGATCGCGGCGGGGCGCCGCTCGCACGTCGCTTTGCCTGAGGGATGCAGGCTGTCGGCTCAACCGACCGGAGGGTCCGATGACCAACGCCTGATGTGGCATGAGCCGCATTCGTCGTGACTCCCATGGAAAGAACGAGACTCATGTGATGCCGATGATTCCGACGTGCCGCTGCCCTGCGCCGTCGCGCAGGAGACCGAGAATACACGGAGGCGCTGCGATAATCATCCCCGTCATTCGCGAAAGGGTCAGGGTCGACCTGAGACCATCACTGCCCTGATCGCCTCCAGCAATGCGGTGCCGAGAAACGGCTTGGCCAGATAGGCCGCCGCGCCGCGCCGCGCGGCTTCAGCGTGCAGACCGGGGGCGTCGTGCGCGGTGATCAGGATGACCGGCGCGGCGACGCCGTGCCTCTGCAGATCCTCGATCAGCTCGAAACCGGACATCCCTGGCAGTTTGAGATCGGTCACGATGCAGCCGGCACCCCGATGGGAAGCATCGCCGAGCATGGCCTCGGCTGAAGTGAATCCAGCCACGCCGAACCCAGCCGTCGTCAGCAGACGCTCGATTGCTGGGCGCAGGCTTTCGTCATCCTCGACGACGAACACCCGTTGTTTGCCGACCACCATGAACGCCCTCGATGTTGCCGATCCAGCGGACCGGTTTTGGTCGCCGTCTTGCGCCCCGACCTGGTCGCTCCTGTGCTCCCGCGCGGCGTTCACGCATCCCTGTGCCGCAGCGCCCGATGTCGTTCACCAGCGAAAGGTGGCCCCAAGGGTGGGGCCGGTCATGCGCAGATCGGCGTCGCGCTTGTCGTCGAAATCGTAGGAGAGGCTGCGGATAGAGAGGTTGACCTCACCCCAGTCGAAGGCATAGCCGACGCCCAGCAGCGCCTGCCAGGTCCAGTTCGAGGACCCGGTGCCGACGTCTAGGTAGTAGGGCATGTGCCAGTGGCCGTCGCCGAGCCGGATCTGGCCCTTGACCCCGAGGATGCCGTCCCACTCGGTCAGGTCGCGGGAGGCTCGTCTGGTGGTATCGAGAACGCCGTCGCTTCCCCTGATGCTCAGTTTGAGGTCAGATTCGATGCCCACGTAGCGAAAACCGGCCAACAGATCGAGGCTTCCCCTGGGGTCGCGGACCAGGGTGTAGGCGCCCGCCAGCGTCCAGACGGTCGCGGAGAGGCTGGTCGTCGCGTTGCGGTCGACGCTGCTCAGGGATCGACCCTCTGGACCAGTGAGATCGCGCACGTGCGAGCGCTGATCGCCAAAGTCGATGTAGATGATGTCAGTGAAGGCCGACCAAGCGCCCTTACGCACCTCGCCGGTCGCCATGACCCCGAGCTTGAGGTGCTCCAGATAGTCGTTCGGACCGATCTCAGTGCTGGCGCTGAACTCGCCGAGGTCCGCGCCGCCGGGTGCGATCGGCCTTGGAAACTGTCCGTTGAGCCTGCCGTTGACGTTCGGCAACCAGAGATAGGGCGTCAGCGTGAAGTGCCAGCCACCGTCGTAAGGATCCGTCGTTTCCGCCGCAGGCGCGGCACTCGGGGACGCCGAGATGCTGAGGACCGCGAGGGCGGGCAGCAGCCGTCGCAATGTGGAAGATAGGGTCATGGCTTACTTCGTCACCTCATGAATCGATCAGGCCGCGTCGAGACTTCGATGCCTCTCTGCTCAAGGGTTCGAAGGGACGTAGACGTAGGCCGGCGGGACGTTCGCCCCCACGACCTTGATGGCGTTGCTCTGGTAGAAGCCGCCAAGCGAGACGCTCTGCCCGGCGGGGAAGTCACCGATCTTGGTCTGGTTGCCGGTGACCTCGTAGGTGCCCGAACCGGGCGGCATCTGGAAGGTCACTTGGCAGGGGCTCGAGTCGCAGTTGGCGGTATCTCCGGGCTTGATGCTGACCTGCATGACGCCAGTCACATGATCCCCGCTCGAGGCGCAGGCGGTGAGGACCGATAGTGCGATTGCATAGACCAGCCAAGGGGCGTAGCGCACCCGGACGGGATACATCTGCGGGGTATGAGCTGCGTTCATAATCGAGTCTCCTCAATGCCGGCCGAGCAATGGCGCAAGGCGTGCGCCAGATCATCGCCCGGGCAGCGTAGAGGGGCCACTGGGCCAAGGGGCAATACGGCTTGCCCAAAAGGGCAAGACAGGCGGGATCGGTTGTCTCCCATGTTGCTTGCGGGGCCACGCCCGCGCCCATCAACAGGGTCGAGAAGCGCAACACGCATCGACCGCGGCGGGCGATCGATTCGAGACCTGAATCGACATCCGGTGACCCGATTTTGCGCTAGGCTTCAAGCCTAAAGGACCTTGATCGTCATCAGAGTTTTAGAACTGCTGTCCGGTTTCCGCTTTTCTGCCCTTCACCCATCTGGCGAACGGCTGATCCAGGAGTGGCTAGGCAAGTGTTTGATTAGGTTCGGATGGAGGCTGACGGATCTATTCAGGCACGTGGCTCTGGAAGGGAAATTCTCGCGAATCGCAGCCAGGTTGGCGTAATGATTGACATGAAGAGAATCCAGGGATCATCGCTCGAAACGCAGCCAACCGTCCCGACCACTCGACCATGGCTGATCGGCCTCATTATCTGGCTCACGCTCAGCCCGATCAGCGTCTTTGCTGAGATCACCGTCTCGGGTTTCGGCACCTTGGGCGGCGCCGTTTCCGATCAGGACTTCATTTACCAGAGGTACATCGACGGCGGCGGGACACTGAATCCCGACTCGCTGATTGGCCTCCAGCTGGACGCGAATCTGAGCGACGCCTGGCGTGTCACGCTTCAAGGCACCTTTGCCCCGGCGACCGACGACGAAAACGTCTGGAAACCGACCCTGACCTGGGCCTTCCTGTCCTGGCGGCCCAGCAACGATCTGCTCCTGCGCGCCGGCAAGCTCAGGCTTCCCTTGCTGCTTTACTCGGCGAACAGCGATGTCGGGATCACCTTCGACTTCGCCCGTCTTCCGACCGAGGTCTACTCGCTCCTGCCCACAACGGATGTCACGGGACTGTCCTTCAGCAAGACCTGGTTGGACGGTGATCGCGAGTGGACGCTCGAAGGCTATCTCGGCCGAGCCAACACCGAATGGCGCTACTACCTGCACGAAGGCATTGAACCCGACTTTCCAGCCGGAAGCCTCTTCCTGGGATTCGAGATGGACATGGTCGGACTGGTGGCATCGCTGCGCAACGGCGAAAACCTCTACCGCATCGGCCTGCACCGCGCGGATGCCACAGCGGACTATGGCCCCCTGCCCCAGACATTTCACTTCGTCAGCATCCTGCCAGGCATGGGCTACTACCAGGTCGCGGATGGCATGCCAGGTCCTGGTCTCCCCAAGGTCGACACGCTGGAAATCTATGTCGCAACCCTAGGGGCCGAGATCGCCCTGCCGCGAAACTTTCGGCTGGTGGGCGAATACGGTCGGCGCCGAATCAGCAACGCCACCATGGGGCCAGACACGAGCGCCGCCTATCTCGCGCTGCTCAAAGACGCCGGACGCTGGACGCCCTACGTCTACTGGGCCTACATTCGCTCAAGCCAAGACGCACTGAACCTCGCGGAGGCACTGAACGACAACCGCGTCCCGGACTCGATCCCCGGCGCCGCGGCCATCAATGCCTCCCAACGCGCGGGGTCCGACCTCCTCAGCCCCTTCGACCAGCAATCCCTCGCGGTCGGAACCAGCTTCAACCTCTCGCCCACCAGCAAGATCAAGGTTGAGTGGAATCACACCCGCACGGGGCGGCTGTCCAGTTTCGTCGATGCCCCAACGGGCGAGGACAGCGGAGGACGGCAGATCAACGTCTTCTCGCTGTCCTATAACCTCGCGTTCTGACCGGCGAGGGAAGCGCACTGTGCAATCAGCCAGCCTCAGGTTGCGACTCCTGCTCACGCTGACGGCCGCCCTGGCGCAGCCAGCCCTTGCCGAGACCGTCGTCATCGGCCACGCCGGATTGCAGCCACTCGATCGCACGACCGTTCAACGCATCTTCACCGGCAAGGTGGTCGAGGTGAAGGGTATGCGGGCAATGCCATGGACTTAGCATCTAAGGCTATGATTCTATTAAAATAAGGCATCTTCGCAGGAACCTTGTAGGAGCATGCCGATGAAGCGTTGTAACGCCATCAGTCTCAACACCGAAGAAGCGCAATCTCTGTCGTGTATTTTTTTAGTGTACGATCAGCTCAAGCAGGCGCTGTTCTCGCCTGAGTGGATCGAACGCTTTCGCCGCTCTGAGAGCGCCTTCAGCCGCACGCGCGACCTTCCCTTCCACCGCCTCGTCACCTTTCTGCTGAATCTGCGCAAAGGCAGCACCGAACAGGAACTCAAGGGCTTCTTTGCCACGCTCGAAGAGCAACCGCTGGCTTCGGCCACACCCACCGTCTCAGGTCTGTGCAAAGCCCGCCAACGCCTTTCGGCGGAGATCTTCCCCGCCTTGAACCGCCAGGCCATCGAGACCTTCCGCGCCGGCTGGGCGACACCCTTGTGGCACGGCTTTCGGCTCCTCGCCGTGGATGGCACCACGCTGCGCCTGCCCAACACTTCGCCACTCAAGGGCTATTTCGGCGCCCAGCCCAGCGGCCCGGTGCTCGCGCGCG
>NZ_JAAIJR010000074.1 GCF_010915725.1 Thiorhodococcus mannitoliphagus | reverse complement strand
CGAGCGCCGGTGTGCAGTGCGCGTAGATTCCCAACACCACCACTCCGGCATACAGCCCAGGCAAGCGCCGATGCGTCCCCCGTTGTCCTTTCCGACGGTAGTACACGGTAGTAATCCGCACCGTCACGCCGCTGGCCGTGCGCACGCTCACGCCCTGCATCCCGTCTTTCTTCAAGGGCTTCGCGCTCGCATCGACGAGCCTCTCGACCTCATGCTCGACCGTCTCGCTCGCCAACGACGCCTGCAGGATCTCACCCGTGATCAGGCCCGCCAACTGCTCGGTCGTACGCATGACCTGTCGCTCATACTCCTCCAACTCGCTCGGACTCCCCGCCGCGACGGGCAGATGGGCAAGATGGTCGAGGAGGCGCAACCGATCTTCGATTTCACGCAGACGTGTGTCACACTGAGCTTGGGAGTTGGAACCTGGGGTCATCGCAATTCTCCTGTTGATCTACAGAGAATTGTGGACCCCTTCCAACTCCTTTCCCAGGCAACGGCCTCCTCGCTGGCTCATCAAAAACGACTGGGCTCAACGGCTCAATAGTTTCCTACCGTCGGAAATTCGGGAATGCGCCCGGTTATAAGCTGGAGAGGTTGGGGTGAACGAGAGCGAAACGGATGCCTCCTCTTTCACCGCTTGGTGGAATGCCGATTCGCGCCAATGTCTCTCCGTCGAGATACGGGAGTGCAAGATCACCATGGCCGAGGGCATCGTCGAGGGCAGCTGTCTGTAAGTGACGGCGCACAAGGTGAGTGCCGCAAGGGATCCGACCGGCAGGAGCCCGCTTGCGGGTCGGTCATGTCCCGGGATTCGCCGTCCTGGAAGCATTTCAGCCAGCGCCCGCGCTCGGTGTGGAATTTTTCGACTCCAACAGCCAGATGCGGCCGCGCTCAAGAATCATCCGGCCCTCGGCGTCAGGCAAACGTAAATCGTGGGTATAGGCGGTGCTGTCGCCAATCAGGTCTTCACCCAGCAGTCAGATGCCATTAGGTGGGCTTGAGCGTGGCGCCGTCCTCGCCACTCTGAAGTTGCGAACTGGAGAGGTCGATGCAGGTGGAGAGGAAGCGTGCCAGCAGATCGTAAGGTCTCAAACTTTACGTTTATAGTCGTTTTGCTTGACAATCGAGGCCCGCGCCATGCTCTCTGATGATGATCGCCTGATCTTGCGCTTGGTCGCCGAGGACGGCCGACAAGTCGCCACGCGCGTGGCTCAGCAGCTTGGCGTTACCCGTCAGGCGGCGAGCGGGCGCTTGGCGCGCTTGAAGACAAAGGGATGGCTGACCATTAGCGGTCGAGGTGCTAGTACGCGGTATGCCTTGGAGATGCAGGACGTGCAGAACATGTCCTACTCCCGCGAGAATTTAGAAGAAGATGTCGTGTGGAGGGACTTCTTTGCAGCCATGTTAGCTGACGTGCCGGACAATGTGCTGCAGATCTGGCAGTACGCGGTCACGGAGATGGTGAACAACGCCATCGACCATTCTGGTGCTGAGACGATCTCGGTTGGCGCGGCGAGGAATGGGCTCGACACGCAGATTTATGTCGCTGACGATGGCGAGGGGGATCTTTCTCAAGATCCAGCGGGCGCTCGATTTGCTTGACCCCCGCATGGCGATCCTCGAGCTAGCGAAGGGTAAGCTTACGACTGATCCGGCCAACCATAGCGGTGAGGGCATCTTTTTCGCATCCAAAATGGTGGATGTCTTCGATATTCGTTCTCGGCGCTTGCACTTCATGCACGACGATGGCAAGGCCGACTGGCTAATCGAACGTCCTGCCGATGCGCCAGGGACACTGGTCCTGATGCGGCTTTCTAACGATAGCGCGCGCATACAAAAAGATGTCTTTGATCAGTTTGCTGCGCCTGACGAGTTTACCTTTGCCAAGACGGTCGTCCCGGTCCGGTTGGCACAGCACGAAGGCGAGTGTCTAGTTTCGCGCTCACAAGCCAAGAGGCTAACCTTGCGTTTTGACCGATTCCAGGCAGTCGTCTTGGATTTCGAAGGTGTGCATCAAATCGGGCAGGCGTTCGCGGATGAGGTTTTCCGGGTTTTTCAAATTGCTCACCCGTCCACTGAGCTTGTCCCCGTTCACATGACGCTTGCAGTCGAGCAGATGGTCAAGCGCGCCCAAAGCGGCTAAGTGATCGACGTGCGGACAGGCCCGCCCGAGTGGCGGGTTTTTTGTGCCCAATCGACAGGCAAAAGAAAACCGGCGCGCGGCCGGTTTCTTCTGCTTGTGTGTTGGTAGCGGGGGCAGGATTTGAACCTACGACCTTCGGGTTATGAGCCCGACGAGCTGCCTGACTGCTCCACCCCGCATCTGTCTGTCTTATGACTGTTGCCGTTGCGTGCGGCTGTTCGTTGGCTCGAAAATTCACTGAACGGCTATGGCGGTGCGGTTCAAATCGAGTCTAACGACAAATAATTATTTACTAAACAATGCTTTAAATTTTAATTGGCGGAGAGGGTGGGATTCGAACCCACGGACCCGCAAGCGAGTCACTTGATTTCGAGTCAAGCCCGTTCGACCACTCCGGCACCTCTCCGAAGCGCTGTCGGATGGGTGGTCGAGCCGACAGCGAGCGCAGCAATATAGCGGCTGATGCTTACGATGTCTATGCCGTCTTGGTCGCTGCGCTTCGTTATGTGGCCTTGGTCGCGCGGCAGATGCTGCGGTTCTCCGGTTGCGTTGATCGGATTAGACTTGGCGATCAGGCTCGAGCATTGGGCTCGGCTGCGCTCAGAGGAGGCTTGGAGATGGGATGGGTGTTTCTCGGGATTCTTGTCTTGCTGGTGATCTTTGTCATCGTCGTCTACAACGCTTTGGTCGGCGGTCGTAACGCCTACAAGAACGCCTTCGCGCAGATCGATGTTCAGCTGACGCGTCGCTATGATCTCATTCCGAATCTGGTCAAGGTCGCCGAGCGCTATATGCAGCATGAGCGCGAGACGCTGGAGGCGGTGATCCAGGCGCGCAATCAGGCCGTTGGTCATCTGCGTCAGGCCGCTGCGGATCCATCCAACGCGGATGCCATGCGCCGCCTCTCTGAGTCCGAGCAAGGGCTCTCGGGTGCCCTCGGGCGCCTCTTCGCGCTCTCGGAGTCCTACCCGGATCTCAAAGCCAATCAGAACATGATGCAGCTCTCGGAAGAGCTGGTGAGCACGGAGAACCGGGTGGCCTTCGCGCGCCAGGCCTTCAACGATGCGGTGATGGCCTATAACAACCGCCGTGAGATGTTCCCGGGCAATCTCGTCGCCAACAGCTTCAACTTCCAGCCGGCGCAGCTCTTGGAGATCGAGGCGCCAGAGAAACGCGAGGCGGTCCAGGTCGCTTTTCAGTAGGCGGCGGCGATGAATTTCTTCGAGCATCAGGCGCGTGCCCGGCGGCGGACTTGGGGGCTCGTCGGGCTCTTTGCGCTGGCGTTGATCTGTATCGTCATGCTGGTGGATGTGGTGGCGCTGATGTTCTTCGGGACCTATCAAGGGATGGCCAACGTCTCGCGCCTTCCGGATTTCGCCGTGAGCGGGGCGATACCTGGCCTTTACGACACCTACGTGGCCCCGAACCTTGGTCTGCTCTTTTGGGTGTCTTTGCTGACTGCGGGCGGCATTGGGTTGACCAGCCAGATTCGCATCTTGACGCTGCGCGGCGGTGGTGGCTCGGTGGCGCGCGGCCTCGGTGGGACGCTGGTGACGCCGGATACCACGGACCCCTTGCGGCGCCGCTTGCGCAACGTGGTGGAGGAGATTGCGATTGCCTCGGGTGTGCCGGTGCCGGAGATCTATGTGCTCGACCGCGAGCCGAGCATCAATGCCTTCGCGGCCGGGTGGACGCCCTCGGATGCAGCTGTCGCCGTGACCCAAGGGGCCTTGGAGGCGCTGACTCGGGACGAGTTGCAAGGGGTCGTCGCTCATGAGTTTGGGCACATCCTCAACGGCGACATGCGCCTCAACATCCGCTTGATGGGGCTCCTCTTCGGCATCCTGATCTTGGCGCTGATCGGCCGGTTCCTGATCGGCTCGGGTCGTCACTCGACGAGCCGCAATGATCGTGGGGTGCTGTCGATCGGCCTCGCCCTGGTGGCCGTCGGCTACGTCGGACTCTTCTTCGGTCGGCTCATCAAGGCTTCGGTCTCGCGCCAGCGCGAGTATCTTGCCGACGCCTCGGCGGTGCAGTTCACGCGGCAGCCCGACGGTATCGCGGGGGCCTTGAAGAAGATCGGTGCGTCCGGATTCGGCTCGGCCCTGCAGGCGGATCCAGAAGAGGTCTCGCACATGCTCTTCGCCAAGGGGCTTTCCCGTCAGCTCTTTGCGACGCATCCGCCCTTGATCGATCGCATTCGTGCGATCCAGCCGCGCTTCGATCCGCGTGAGCTGACCGATGTCGCGGCGCGGATGCGGCGCGAGTCCCAGACGCGAATGACGAGCGCGGAGCTTGCGCGTGAGCAGCGAGGTACGACGGCCCCGACTCGGTCTGGCGGTTTCACCTTCGATGCGGACAAGCTGATCGACACCATTGGTCAGCCGGGTCTCGGGCAGGTCATGGCCGCTGGCTTGCTCGCCGCCGCTATCCCGCGCACCCTGGAGCGCGCGGCGCATTCGCAGGAGTGGGTGCTGGCTGTCGTCTGCTATCTGCTGATTCACGCGGACGCCGAGGTGCGCGAGCGCCAGCTGCTGATGGTGAGCGAGGCCCTGGGGCAGGAGGTCGAGCGGCAGCTTGAGCTGTTGCTGAAAGAGACGCCGGAGATCGACCCGGAGCTGCGGATCCCCTTGCTCGAGATTGCCTTCCCGACGCTGCGCCGCCGCCCCGAGCGGGACCTCACGGCGCTGCGTGCGCTGGTCGACCGCTTGATTCAGGCCGATGGTCGCATGGCGTTCTTCGAATATGCCATTGCCAAGCTCTTGGGGCGTCAGGTCGAGGATGTCCTCAATCCGTCACGCGGTGACCCTGGCGGACGCGGTAAGCTCTCTCAGAGCACACGCGAGGTTTTCGACTTGCTGACGATCTTGGCGCATCATGGTCAGGCCGACGCGACATCGGCGCATGCGGCGCTTATCGCGGGATTATCGCGTTTGGGGGTGAAACCTCAGGCGATAAACGCCATCAAAGAGGACTGGCTCGACGCCGACTGGCTCGAGCGGGCCTGGTCGACCCGGCTCGACGCGGCGCTCGCAAAGCTGGATGGCGTCCGTTTAGCGGACAAGCAGCGCCTGCTGGGCGCCATGGCAGCGACTGTCATGGCCGATGGGCAGGTTGCTGCGGTCGAGCTTGAGCTGCTACGGGCGATCTGTGCGGCCCTGCGGATGCCCTTGCCTGTCTTCGAGCAGGCAGCAGCGAAACCCTAGACTGGGCTGTCTTGCGACTTCTTGGGGGTTCCATGCAGGACTCCTCGCGTGTGACCACGCGCTTGGAGCCTTGCATGTTCGCACCGGCTGGGTAACGGCGGGCGCGTCCCCCCGCGTTGCGAGAAGGAGTATTTTTCGGTTGTTTATCAAAACGGAGATTGTCTGAATGAAACCTATCCTTGCCACGACTGCTGTTGGTCTCATGACTGCCGTCCTCGCCGGCGGCGCGCTCGCCGGCGCCCTGTCGCCTGAGGAGCAGATCGAGACCCGTCAGGCCGGCTACACCTTTATGGGCTGGAACATGGGCAAGATCAAAGCGAACCTCCAAGGCGACTACAACGCCGAGCAGGTCAAGGCCGCCGCCGATACCATTGCTGCCATTGCTAATTCCGGCATGGGTGCGCTCTATGGGCCGGGAACGGACAAGGACATTGGCGATGTGAAGACGCGCGTGAAGCCCGAGCTGTTCGAGAACATGCAGGACGTTGGCAAGCTGGCTGGTGACTTCACGAAAGCTGCCGACAACCTTGCCGAGGTGGCCGCTGGGGGGGATGAAAGTGCCGTGAAGGCCGCCTTTGGCGATCTCGGCCAGGCATGTAAGGCTTGCCACAAGAAATATCGCGCCGACGATTGATCCTAGACCGTCATTGCGATGACTTGGAGGCCGCCCCGCGGGGCGGCCTTTGTCGTTTTCTGGGCGGAGGCTACCAGGTGGGTACTGTGCCTGGTGGGGGCGGTGGAGGCGGTGGCGGTAGTAGCCCGCCGTTGGCGACCCAGACCACTGCGGCCGCGACGGCAAAGGCGATGATAAAGGCAACAATGCCGCCGCCAGTCGCCGAGGTTGCGCTGGCGTCCTCAAGTGTCTTGTAGCCCGTGAGCATGGGGCGGATCATGTTGTCCTTGCTGACGAATGTATAGAAAAGCGTGGCGCAGATATGCAGGACGACCACTGCGCCGAGCACCCAGATCATCTGGCGGTGCAGCCGGCTTGCCCAATCCGCAGTGTCCATTGATACGGCACTGTAGAGCGGCCCCTTGAAGGCGATGTCGTCGGTGGCGACCAGGCCAAGCAGGCTCTGCGCGAGAAACAGGCCCAGTAGGGCGAGCACCGACACTGCGCCGAGCGGGTTGTGGCCAACGCCGTGCCAGCGGCCACGGACATAGTCGAGTACGCTGCCGGGGCCGCGAACGAACTGGCTGAAGCGCGCATAGGTCGAGCCGGTGAATCCCCATACCAGCCGGAATGCCAGCAGGCCAAGGATCGCGAGTCCAATCCTGCCGTGCCAAACCATCCAATTCCCCCCCGTCAGCCCAGTTGCGAAGGCGAGGGCGACAAGGACGACGAGGAGCCAGTGATGAAGGCGGGTGGGTAGGTCCCAAAGCTTGATTCGATTTCCAGACATCGTGAAATTTCCAAACGACTGCGTTGATAACTCAGGCCCAGTGTTGTCGAAGACGGGTGCTCATGCCAAGTCGGCGTGTGGGCACTGGGGCCCTGATTGAGAGGAGTGTGCATGAAACCTGCCGTAGTGCTTCTGAGCGGCGGCCTCGACTCTACGACCACGCTCGCGATGGCGAAATCCCAGGGGTTCAAGCCCTTTGCGCTCTCCTTTCGCTATGGTCAGCGGCATGCCGTCGAACTCGTCGCGGCCGCGCGTGTGGCGGAGGCGATTGGGGTTGCCGAGCACGTGATCGCCGAGATCGACCTGCGGCGCTTTGGCGGCTCGGCCCTGACGAGCGATCGAGCCGTGCCCAAGGGGCGTGATCCCGATGTCATGGATCAGGGCATTCCGGTTACCTACGTCCCCGCAAGGAATACCGTCTTTCTCTCCTTCGCGCTGGCCTGGGCGGAGGTGTTGGACGCCGGAGATCTCTTTATTGGTGTCAATGCCTTGGATTACTCAGGCTACCCGGACTGCCGGCCGGAGTACATCGCCGCCTATGAGCGCATGGCCAACCTGGCGACAGCCGCGGGTGTCGAGGGACGCCAAGCCTTCAAGATCCATACGCCGCTGATCCAGCTCACCAAGGCGGAGATCATTCGCAAGGGGCTCGAACTCGGCGTCGACTATGGTCTCACCAGCAGTTGCTATGACCCGGACAGGGACGGTCGTCCCTGCGGTCGCTGCGATTCCTGTGTGCTGCGCGCCAAGGGCTTCACCGAGGCCGGCTCCGAGGACCCGCTCTTGGCGCGCTTCGGGGTGACGCCATGACGGAAAGGCTCTTCCACGTCGCCGCGGCACCCTTCGAGGCTGCGCGCCGTGTTGCCATCCTCCCGGAGGGGCATGTCTGTAGGCGTCTGCACGGCCATAGCTTTCTCGCCCGCGTGCGCGCTGAGCTTCCCGCCGACTGGGCCGAATTCCGCGGTGGCGAAGGCGGCAAGCTCCAAACGCTGCTTGGCCACTGCATCGCGCCGCTGGACTACAACGACCTCAATGCGGTGCTCCCCGTGCCGACGGACGAGAATCTTGCGCGCTGGCTGCGCGAGCGCTTGGATGTCGCGGGGATTGCGTCCGTCGGCATCCAGAGTACGCGCGACCAGGGCGCCGATCTCGACGGCGCGGAGCAGGTGCATCTGTGGCGCCGCTTCCGTTTCGAGGCCGCGCATCGTCTCCCCAGGGTTCCGGAGGGGCACCAGTGCGGGCGTATGCACGGTCACGGCTTTGAGGTGATCTTGCACGCCAATCAGGACCTGGCCGGGCGCGACATGGGGGTGGACTTCGATCAACTGACGGCGGTCTGGGCGCCGCTTCAGTCGGCGCTGCACCATCACTGTCTCAACGACTTGCCTGGGCTCGAAAATCCCACCAGTGAGATGCTGGCAAGCTGGATTTGGCAGCGCATCAAGCCGCAGCTGCCGTCGCTGTCTTGGGTCACCGTCTATGAGACGGTGACGGCAGGCTGCCATTACGACGGTGCGCACTATCGCATCTGGAAAGAGCAGCGTTTCGAGAGTGCGCTTCGGCTCGCGGCCGCCCCCGAGGGCGACGGGCGCCGCCGGCTGCATGGGCACAGCTACCTGCTGCGCCTGCACCTCACCGCGCCCCTCGACGAGGTCCTCGGCTGGACGGTCGATTATGGTGACGTCAAGGCCCTGTTCAAGCCGATCTATCAGCGGCTGGATCACCACCGGCTCGACAGGCTCCCGCAGCTGTCCTCGGCGGATCCCGGTGCCTTGGCGCTGTGGCTGCGCGAGGCTGCCGCGGCCGAACTCCCGCAGCTCGACCGGATCGACGTTCATGAGACTCCGGGCTTTGGCGCTTCGCTCTGCTGGGGCGAGCTGGGTCCGGCGCTGCCGACGTGAGCTACTTCGTCAAAGAGATCTTCTACACCCTGCAGGGCGAGGGCGCCCAGGCGGGTCGGCCGGCCGTCTTCTGCCGTTTCTCGGGCTGTAATCTCTGGTCGGGTCGCGAGGTTGATCGCAGCGCGGCGCTGTGCCGATTCTGCGACACGGATTTTCGTGGCACGGACGGCGAGGGCGGTGGTCGCTACCCGGATGCAGAGGCGCTGGCCGATCGGATCCGTGCGACCTGGCTGCAGCGGGCAGGGACCGCTGTAGCGCCCTATGTCGTCTGTACCGGTGGCGAGCCCCTGCTGCAGCTGGATGCGGCCCTGATCGCAGCGCTGCTCGCGCGTGGCTGCGAGGTCGCCGTCGAGACCAATGGAACCTGCGAGGTGCCGCCTGGGATCGACTGGGTCTGCGTTAGCCCCAAGGCAGGGGCGAAGCTGGTGGTGACCTCCGGCGACGAGCTGAAGCTGATCTACCCGCAGCCGGGTGTGGATCCTGACGCCTTCCTGTCCTTGGACTTTAGGCATTTCTTTCTCCAGCCGATGGATGGGCCGGATCTGGCGGCCAATTCCGCGCGCGCGGTCGACTTCTGCAAAGGCCACCCGCAGTGGCGCTTGAGTCTGCAGTTCCACAAGCTGCTGGGGATTCCCTAGTCGAGCTGTGAGGGCGCCAAGCACATCAAGATTTTGCGCCGCGATGGGTGGTGCGCCGTCCGCCTCTGTGGTGTTCGAAGGGCGATGGTGTAGCAATCTGATTTATAAGGTCTTTATTGGGGGTTCGCGGGACCTGCCGATGTCTGCGCGCCGGCTTGGTTGTGCTCCGACTTGTCCTGGCTCAAATCTTACTTGTAAATCCTTATTGACAATGCGAGGTGTCAAGTTAAGATGACAGCCAGGTTCGCTACAGCAGGTTCCTGAATCAGCAGCATCTGGTCAGGTCCGGCATCGCCGCCCGCGGCAGACACCACCGCGCCGAGCTAGAGCGCGAGCCGACGAGACATTGTTAGTGTTCTGTACGAGTCATGACGAGTGGCTAAACCGAAAACCTCAGGGGCCCGCGCCAAGGGTGGCGGGACTGATAAACCTAGCATGGAGACCAAGCCGATGGCTGGACCGAGTCTTTCCGGGCTGACCGAGCAGCAAGCAAAAGAGTTCCACGAGCAGTTCAAAGTCACCTACACCGCATTCGTCGGTTTGGCTGCACTTGCGCACCTGTTCGTTATCGCCGCAAATCCCTGGTTCTAAACGAGTCGAATTAAGAGGCCTTTCTTATGAGCAAGCCTAGCAACCCCGCTGACGATTGGAAAATCTGGCTCGTCCTCAATCCTGCTACTTGGCTGATGCCGTTGTTCTACGCGCTGCTGGTCCTCGCAATCGCGGTCCACTTTGTCGTGTTCTCGGTCGGTCTGGGCTGGCAGTAAGCAGTTTCTCTCGCTCACCCTCGACCTGCTTAGCTCAATCCTGGTCTTTGTCTGGAGAAGCTTGAAGTTCGCAGTCGCTTAGGTCTCGAGTGAGAAACGCCGATTCAGTACGGCGCTGGTGGCCCACGGCCACCGGCGCCGTCTGCGTTCTGGGCGCGGTTCTTTTTTGGGCTCGATCGTCGTTTGATCCAACTGCGCGGTCGGTGGGGTAGCGCTCCGCCGTGACGGCCGCGCAATCGCGGCGGGGCGCCGCTCCTACGTCGCTTTGTCTGAACGCTGTCCCGTGCAGCGCTAGCCGCCTGGTCGATCCGACGATCAACGTCTTTTTGGGTGCAGCTATAGGATCACAAGGTCGCCCTTTAAGCTGGTGCTGCGGCTTCGCGAGGCCGCATCGCCTGTTGCTGATAGCTGGCGGGCAGACATTAAAAAAGCGCCCTCTCCGAGGAGGAGAGGGCGCTTTTTTATAAATTTGGTACTCTCTAGGGGATTCGAACCCCTGTTACCGGCGTGAGAGGCCAGCGTCCTAACCACTAGACGAAGAGAGCAGTATTGGCGTCAGGAATCGCGTATTATACTCACCAAAATTTGTTTCACAAGTGGCAGTGACCGTCGAGTGACAATCGGCGTTTCTTGAGATGCTGGCTGGCGAGGGATCGCCCCGAGCAGGCTCATCGTGCCGCACAAGCTTGCAAGGAATTTCCAACGAATACGGTCATGCAGGAATCCGACCCCCTTTACGATACGACGCAGACGCCTAGCCCGGTGATTGTTCCGCGCCCAGAGCACACGATCTCGAGGGCCAATATTAGCGAGAACGCGCTGAAGGTCCTCTATCGCCTCCGCCAGGAGGGCTTCAAGGCGCATTTGGTGGGTGGCGGCGTGCGTGACCTGCTGCTCGGTCATGAGCCCAAGGACTTCGACGTCGCGACCGACGCTACGCCAGAGCAGGTGCGTCAGGTGTTCCGCAACTGCCGGCTGATCGGGAGGCGGTTCAGGCTCGCGCATGTCCATTTTGGGCGCGATATCATTGAGGTGGCGACCTTCCGCGGTAGTGGCGCGGACGATGATACGACTGACCGGCTCCTCGAGAACGGCATGATCGTGCGCGACAACAGCTACGGCTCGATCGAGGAAGATGCGCTGCGGCGAGATTTCACCATCAATGCGCTCTACTACGACATCGCCGATTTCGCCTTGATCGACTACACCAAGGGTCTGGAGGATATCAAGGCGGGACGGATCCGTTTGATCGGTGATCCGGAGCAGCGCTACCGCGAGGATCCGGTGCGCATGCTGCGTGCCGTGCGCTTCGCTTGCAAGCTGGGCTTCACGATCGAGCCAGCGACGGAAAAGCCGCTGTTCGACCTCGGTCGCTTGTTGGAGGATATTCCGGCGGCACGCCTCTTCGACGAGCTGCTCAAGCTCTTCCATTCCGGCTATGGTCTGGAAGTCTTCGAGAAACTGCGCCACTACGGGCTTTTCGGTCAGCTTTTTCCGGCGACCGAGGCGTGTCTCGCGCTAGAAGATCAGGCCTTTCCCATTACCTTCGTGAGTCGCGGCCTTGCGAACACAGATAAGCGCATCCAGGAGTCCAAGCCAGTGACGCCGGCCTTCCTCTTTGCGGTCTTGCTGTGGGAGCCGGTGCGCCAGCGCTTCGGTCAGCTGCTGGATGAGGCCAACTCGGCTAACGAATCGATCTTCCTCGCCTCGGGAGAGATCATATCGCAACAGCAGCCGATCGTTGCGATACCCAAACGCTTTGGTCTGCCGATGCGTGAAATCTGGTCTCTGCAGCCGCGCCTGGAGCAGCGTGAGGGTAAACGCCCCTATCGCCTCGTGACCCATCCGAGATTCCGGGCGGCCTACGATTTCCTGCTGTTGCGGGCCGAGGCCGGCGAGGTCGATTCGGAGCTGGCGGAGTGGTGGACGCGCTTCCAGGATGCGAGCAGTCAAGAGCGCGCTAGCATGACGGATTCCGCCCGCCCTCGCCGTCGCCGGCCACGTCGTCGGCGTAAGTCCGCCCAGTCAGGGGATGACAAGCCAGCCGAGCCGTCAGCAAGCTCCTAGACTCCTGTTCGATCCGTCATTGCCCTTTCGGATAGATTGCCCGTTCGCGTGCTGCTTTCGGCGGCGCATCACGGGCGATTCCCCTTGAGCCACTCTTCTCCCTGACCGGAGTTTCCGATGTCCGTTGCACCTATATCCGTTGCGACCCTCGCCGCTATGAAGGGGCGTGGAGAACCCATTGCCTCGCTGACCTGCTATGACGCCAGCTTCGCGCGTCTGCTGGATGGGGTGGGCGTCGATATGATGCTGGTTGGCGATTCGCTGGGGATGGTCTTGCAAGGCCATGGCACCACCGTGCCTGTGACCATGGATGACATGGTCTATCATACGGCTGCCGTTGCCCGGGCCAGGGGGCGGGCGCTGGTCGTTGCGGACCTGCCGTTTCTTGCCTATGCGACGCCTGAGCGTGCCTTGAATAATGCAGCCCGCCTCATGCAAGAGGGCGGCGCCCAGGTGGTCAAGCTCGAGGGTGGGGCGCCCATGCTGGAAACCGTGCGCCGTTTGACCGAGCAGGGCATTCCCGTCTGTGCGCATCTGGGGCTCCTGCCGCAATCCGTAAACCGTATTGGCGGCTATCGTTTTCAGGGGCGCGATCATGCATCGGCGGAGGCGATTCGGCATGATGCCTTGGCCATGCAGGATGCGGGGGCCAGCTTGATGGTGCTGGAGTGTGTTCCGGCGGCCCTCGCCGCGGAGATCAGTCGCACGCTATCCATTCCGGTGATCGGGATTGGTGCTGGCCCGGACTGCGATGGTCAGGTCTTGGTCGTCTACGACATGCTCGGCCTCAATGCTGGACGCGCGCCATCATTCAGCCGAGACTTCCTGGGGAGCTGCGGGTCGATCGAGTCCGCCGTCCGCGGCTATGTCGAGGCCGTTCGCAGTGGCGCCTTCCCGGCCGAGGCTGAGACACCCTACTGAAGGGGTGTTGCTTGAGCTGTCTAACCGAACCGTCGAGGGCGATCGGCTTGGAGTGAGGCTTCTCTCAACCGGCCTTTCGACAGGGCGGCTGGTGCGGCGAGCGCCGTTACGGCCCATCACCGATCTGGCTGAACAGACAATAGACCAAGGCGATTTCTGTTAAAGCTCATACCCGCTGACCTGTCTCGAGGCCCGCCTTCACTGTCGCACCGGCGGTCACAGAGCCCGTCGATGCTCCCGCCGGTGCGCCTTGAAGGTAAACCTCGATCCGGTGCCATCTGGTATGAGATTTTCCGGCAATCGCCCAAGCGGACGATCTGAATGAATCGAGTAGAGCGTGTTGCAGCGCTGCGAGCCAGGGTTGCACCCTGGCGGGCCGCAGCCGAGCGGGTGGCCTTGGTGCCGACCATGGGCAATCTCCACCGCGGTCATTTGACGCTGGTGCGCGAGGCGCGTGCTCGGGCGGACCGGGTGGTGGTGAGCATCTTCGTGAATCCATTGCAGTTCGGGCCGAGCGAGGATCTGGACGCCTATCCGCGCACCCTCGAAGAAGATATGCGGCAGCTCGAGGCCGAAGGCTGCGATCTGCTCTTCACCCCGACCTCTGACGTTGTCTATCCGCGTGGTCAGGATGGCCAGACGCGGGTCGAGGTGCCGGGGCTTTCGGATCTCCTGTGCGGCGCCAGCAGGCCTGGACACTTTGCGGGTGTCGCGACTGTCGTCTGTAAGCTGCTTAACATGGTGCAGCCGGATGTTGCGCTCTTCGGTGAGAAGGACTTTCAGCAATTGATGGTGATCCGCTGTATGGTCGAGGATCTGGACATGCCTGTCGAGGTCGTCGGTGTCCCGATCGTGCGAGAGGCAGACGGTCTGGCCATGAGTTCGCGCAACGGCTACCTGACGCCGACGGAGCGCGAGCGTGCCCCCGCCCTTTACCGCGTGCTGACTGAGGCTGCGGGGGCGCTCCAAGCGGGAGATGCGGTGGAAGCCGTCGAAACGGCCGCTCGCGTGCGGCTTTCGGAGGCAGGCTTGCGGCCCGACTATGTCAGCATCCGCTCGGCCGCGGACCTGAGTCAGCCGTGCCGCGCGGATGATCGGCTCGTCATTTTGGCCGCCGCCTATCTCGGGCGTGCACGACTGATCGACAACCTTCAGCTCAGGCGTGCGTCGGGCTGAGCCGCGCTGAAGGTGCCGAAAAGCGGAGGCTTTGGTATCGATCGACTGGGTGAATTGGGATCGCGGCCTCGATAAATATCCAAGTGCTGCGTTGCAGCAAAGGCTGCGGTAGACTAGCGGCAGCTGAAATGAAATAGTCTTCATAGTCCCGCTTGAAGACGTGGTCCGAGTGGCCATTGAGAGGAAACGAATCCATGCATCTGACCTTGCTGAAGTGCAAGCTGCATCGGGCATGCGTGACGCATGCCGAAGTCGACTACGAAGGCTCCTGCGCCATCGACGAGGAACTGCTGGAGCTTGCGGGTATCCGCGAGTATGAGCAGATCCAGATCTACAATGTGACCAATGGGGAACGCTTTACCACCTATGCGATTCGCGCCGAGTCTGGCTCGCGTGTGATCTCGGTAAACGGAGCCGCGGCCCACAAGGCCGAGCCCGGTGATCGTGTCATTATCTGTGCCTACGCGGGCATGACCGAGGCCGAGGCCGAGAGCTTCAAGCCCACCTTGGTTTATCTCAACGAGCACAACCGCGTCACCCGGACAGGCGACGCCATTCCGGCACAAGCCGCCTGATCAGGCCGTCGCCTTGAAGCGCCACCCAGCGGGTTTTCGCTGGGTGGCGTTGTGCTTTCTGGGGCTGCAGTCTGGGCTACGCTAGCGCGGTTGCCGCTTCGGCTTGACGTTCGGCGATGGCGTCGACGTAGAGTTGGAGGTACTGGTTGGCGCTGGCCTCCCAGCTGAAGTCCAGTGACATGCCGGTGGTCGCGAGCCGGCGCCATGCGTCCGGATGGTCGCGATAGAGCCGCATGGCTGCGTGGATGGCCTGCATCAGGGACTCAGGCCGAGGCTCGTCGAATAAGAAGCCGGTGGCTGTGCCCGCGGCCAAGCGCTCCGGTGTGGCATCGGTGACCGTGTCGGCCAGTCCGCCGGTGCGGTGCACGATCGGCGGTGTGCCATAGCGCAGGCTGTAGATTTGGTTGAGCCCGCAGGGCTCGAAGCGGGAGGGCATGAGGAAGGCGTCGCAGCCTGCCTCGATGCGATGCGCCCGCTGCTCGTCGTAGCCGACGAAAACGCCCACCTGGCGCGGATTCTCCTCGGCGAGCTTCACCAGTGCCTGTTCGGTCTTGCGGTCCCCGGACGCGACCATCAAGAGCTGTATCCTTGGATCCTGGAGCAGTTCGGGCAGGACGGCGAGGATGAGATCCACACCCTTTTGCTCCACCAGTCGACCGATGTAGCCCAGCACGAAGGCATCTTCGCTGCGCGGCAGGCCGAGTTCACGCTGAATGTCGAGTTTATTTTCCGCCTTCAGCCCAAAGCTATCCGCACTGTAGTTCTGTCTGATCAAGGGGTCCGATGCCGGGTCCCAGACCTGATAGTCGATGCCGTTCAAGATGCCGCTGAAGCGAGTGCCGATCTGGCGCAGTAGACCGTCCAGCCCGCAGCCGAAGCGGGGTGTGCGCACTTCGTTGGCGTAAGTTGGACTCACCGTGTTGACGCGGTCTGAGAAGATGATGCCGCCCTTGATAAAGGACATGCGCTGGTGGAACTCGACGCCCGCTAGGCTCCAGAGTGACGGCGGCAGCTCGAGTCGGTCAAATGCAGCCCTATCGAACAGCCCCTGGTAGGCGAGATTGTGGATGGTGAAGATCCGTGCCGGGTGCTCCGGCAGCTCGTGCATGAGCGCCGGTGCCAGGGCTGTCTGCCAGTCGTTGCAATGCAGGACGTCCGGACGCCAGTCGAGGGTGGGCAGACCCAGCGCCAGCTGCACGATGACGCGGCAGAAGAGCATGAAGCGCTCGGCGTTGTCGCCCCAATCACGCCCGGTCAGATCCGTGTAGGGGTTTCCCTCGCGGGCGAAGTGCTCGGGGGCATCGACCAGATAGACCGGCAGGTCGTGATCCGGGTGAAGCCCCTCGACAATGCCGACGCGGCAGCGGCAGCTCGGCACCTTGATTTCACGCAGGGGCTTCGGCTCGCGTACCTGACGCATGGCAACGGGATAGCCTGGGAGCACCAGGCGCGCGTCGTGGCCGAGCTGACGCAACGCGATCGGTAGGCTCGAGGCGACGTCGGCCAGGCCGCCTGTCTTAACGAGGGGGTGCGCCTCGCTGCTGGCCATGAGGATGCGGAGTGGGTTTGGCTCCTGGGCTGGATGCCCGGAGATGGGGGGTGACTTCGCCATCGATCGGGGGTCTCGGATTTCAGACGCTTGGCCTGAAGGGGATTCGGTTGGGTCATGGAAAGACGTTTACAGTCTTCACGTTAGCACACTTGACTTGATTGGAGGTAACCGCGCATGACCGAGCCTTGCACCCTGCTCATCTTCGGTGCGACTGGGAACTTGGCGACGCACAAGCTCCTCCCCGCGCTCTATCACATTGAGGCGGCGGGACGGCTGGATTCGGGGAGTCGGATCCTGGGATTTGGTCGTCGTGACTGGTCGGACGCGCATTGGCAAGATCGGGTGCGTGACGCGCTCAGTGGCCGTCTTGGAGAGCGGCTCGACGAGCAGTCGCTTGGTCGTTTACTGAGCCGCATGCGCTTTATTTCTGGCGACCTGGAGCAGCCGGAAGACTTCGCGCGGCTGGCCGAGCGGCTGAGCAGCGATGAGGATCTGCCGGACAATTTGATGTCCTACCTCGCGGTTGCGCCCAAGCATTACGGGGACATCGCCGATCAGCTCGCCGCCAAGGGCTTGAACGGGCAAGCGCGTGGCTGGTCGCGCCTGGTTGTGGAGAAGCCCTTCGGCTTCGACCTCGAGAGTGCGAGCATTCTCGATCAACGATTGCGGCGCTGCTTCTCCGAGGATCAGATCTATCGCATCGATCACTATCTGGGGAAAAGCACGGTTCAGAACATTCTGGTCTTCCGTTTCGCCAACCTCATACTGGAGCCGCTCTGGAACCGCAACTACATCGACCATGTGCAGATCTCTCATGCCGAGGCGCGCGGCATCGAGGAGCGTGCGGGGTTTTACGATGGGGTTGGAGCCATGCGCGACATGATCCAGAGCCATCTGCTGCAGATGCTCACCCTGGTCGCCATGGAGCCGCCGCCCAGTCTGGATGCCGAGGCGCTGCGCGACGAAAAGGTCAAGGTGCTGCGCTCGATCCGGCCCATTCCGCGCGAGGCCGTGCACGGCCAGGCCTTCCGTGCTCAGTATGGGCCTGGTCGCTCCGGCGAGACCACGCTAGCCGGATACCGCGACGAGCCTGGTGTCGCCCACAACAGCACGACCGAGACCTACGCGGCCCTGAAGCTCTACATCGACAATTGGCGCTGGCGCAACGTGCCCTTCTATGTGCGCACCGGCAAGCGCCTGGGGAAGACCAACTCACTGATCGCGATCCGTTTCAAGCATCCGCCGCAGCAGCTCTTTCGTTCGACGGCCATCGAGCAGCTCAAGCCCAATTGGCTGCTGCTCAACATTCAGCCCAACGAGTGCATGCGCATCGAGATCCAGGTCAAGCAGCCGGGCCTGGAGATGCGCGCCCAGACCGAGCGTCTGGACGCTAGCAGCTGCACGCTGCCGCCGGAGCATATCGACGCCTATGAGGCCTTGATCCTCGACATCATCGAGGGCGACCACACCCATTTCTTGCGCTACGACGAGGTCAACTGGGCCTGGCGGGTGGTCGATCCAGTGCTCAAGCTCTGGGCGACGGAGCGTGACTTCATCCACAGCTATCCGGCCGGCTCTTGGGGGCCGGTCGAGGCGAGTCGGTTGTTCGATCGCGAGGATCAGGATTGGAGAAACGAGATGTGAGGAGGGCGGTCAGCCTTCAGCCGCCGATCTCTAGCGAGGCTTCGCCTCAGACCGACGAGTCATGCCATCGGTATCGCTATCGTCGGTTCGATCCCGATCCCGATCCCGACGGCCTTGGATGGTCGGGCGCTTCCAAGGATTCTAGTGGCAGTGCTTGGAATGAAGGCGCCCCGAGCTTCGCGTCGGGAGGTCACTTGCGTCCGAGCCCGCTGGCAAATGAGTGAGGCGATGCGCCATTTCCCGGCCGCTGGCCGCTTCTCAATCGCCTTGGTCGCGCGATTGTGCTCCAATGCGCCCCCAATCGAGCAACCTTTGGCGGGGCTCAAGAACCGCTGATACAAGTCGGTCGCCGCACTCGGGCAGAGGGTCGGCCTCGAGATCCATGAGTCTCGAGAAAGGCGCACAGCGCGCGCTGTTTGCGCGGGCCTTCCCGAGCTTTGCGGTCGTCCTGGAGGGCAACACTCGGACCCTGCTGTTAGGGGCGATTGGCGCGTTCTTGCATCAGCACCCAACTCAGCCGTATCGAACAGAGGAGACGCGGACTATGTCGCTCCTGAGCCAGATGCCGCAATGGCATATCTTGCACGCGCATTGGGATGAGATGAAGGCCGCCCGCATGGTGGACCTCTTTGCCACTGAGCCGGATCGGGCCAAGACCATGAGTCTGTCTGCGGCCGGGCTCTATCTCGACTACTCCAAGAACATCCTCACCCAGGACAACCTCGCCAAGCTCATCGACTTGGCCGAGGCGGTCGATCTCAAGGGCTGGACGCAGCGCATGTTCAGCGGCGCGCCGATCAACAACACTGAAGATCGCGCGGTGCTGCACATTGCGCTGCGCAACCGCTCCAATCGGCCGATCCTGGTCGATGGCAAGAATGTGATGCCGGAGATCAATGCCGTGCTCGCCCGCATGGAGGCCTTCGTCGGCCGCGTGCGCTCGGGCGAGTGGACCGGGCATACCGGTAAGCGCATCACGGACGTGGTGAACATCGGCATCGGCGGCTCCAATCTCGGGCCAAAGATGGTCTGCGCGGCCCTGGCGCCTTATCAGAGCGAGAGTCTGCGGGTTCACTTTGTGTCCAACGTGGATGGTACTCACTTGGTCGAGACGGTGCGCCAGCTCGACCCCGAGACCACGCTCTTCGTCGTCGCCTCCAAGACCTTCACGACCCAGGAGACCATGACCAATGCGGCGAGCGCCCGAGACTGGCTGCTGACCGCGCTGGATGACCATGCGGCCGTCGCGCGGCACTTCGTCGCCGTGTCCACCAACGCCGAGAAGGTCGCCGCCTTCGGCATCGATACCGCCAACATGTTCGGCTTTTGGGACTGGGTCGGCGGGCGCTATTCGCTGTGGTCGGCGATCGGGCTGCCGATTGCGCTCGCCGTTGGCTTCGAGCGCTTCGCCGAGCTGCTGGATGGCGCGCACGCCATGGACGAACATTTCCGCACCGCCGACCTCAAGGAGAACATGCCGGCACTGCTCGGTCTGATCGGAGTCTGGTACGCCAATTTCGCCAATGCTCGGACGCATGTCGTGCTGCCCTACGATCAGTCGCTGCGCTTCCTGCCGGCCTATCTCCAGCAGGGCGACATGGAGAGTAATGGCAAGGGCGTGACGCGCGAGGGCGTGACAGTCGACTACACGACCGGGCCTGTCGTCTGGGGCGAGCCCGGCACGGACGGTCAGCATGCCTTCTACCAGCTCATTCACCAGGGCACGCAGATGATCCCCGCCGACTTCATCGGCGCCATCCACAGCCACAATGAGCTGGGGGATCATCACCCCAAGTTCATGGCCAACTTCTTTGCCCAAACCGAGGCTTTGATGCGCGGCCGCAGTTATGACGAAGCCCTGACTGAGATGCTGGACGCCGGGATGCCGGAAGCGCGGGCGCGCTTTCTGGCGCATCACCGCACCTTCCCGGGGAACCGCCCGACCAACAGTATTCTGATGGACCGGCTGACACCGCGCACGCTCGGCGCACTGATCGCACTCTATGAGCACCGCATCTTCACTCAGGGCGTGGTCTGGGGCGTCAATTCCTTCGATCAGTGGGGCGTCGAGCTTGGGAAGAAACTCGCCAACGTCATTCTGGATGAGATCGAGGCTGGCAAGGTGAGCGCTGACCATGATGCGTCGACACGCACCCTGTTGGAGCGCTTCATCCAGCATCGCCGAGGTTGATGGCGATGGGCATGATGCTGCGCGATGCGCTTGAAAGCCGGACCGTCGATCAGTTGAAGAATCTGCTGGCGCTCCTGCCCACGGACCGTCGGGTGCTCCGCAAAGGGGATCTCGTCGCCCTCATTGCCGAGGAACTCCTGGAAGGGGATCTCAAGCCGATCTGGCTTGAGCTGAGTGAGCTGGACGTCAAGGCGATTTCCGAGGCGGTGCACGCCTGGTCGGGCCGATTCGATTACTCGCGATTCAAGGTCAAATACGGCGCCCTGCCGACCCTGCACGAGTACAGCCCATACGGCTATGGCAATCGGAATCGCCAGAAGCCGCGCAGCGTGCTGCCGCTCTTTTTCTACGACAACGAGATCCCGCCTGACCTGCGCGCGCGACTGATCTCGCTCGCGCCGCCTCCAGCCGTCAATCGGATCGAGACGACGCCCCAGGCGGCCTTGCCCGAGACCTTCGTGCTCAAAGACCTGGAGGTCGCGGACTATCCCGTCTGGCGTCACAGCACCGAGCCCTTGGTCCGGCAAGACCTTCCCGCCGTGCTTAGGTTGGTCGAGGCGGGCCGCGTCAGCGTCGGACCCAAGACCGGCGTGGCCAGCGCGGCCTCGCTCAAGGCGATCGAGGGCGTACTGGCCGGCGGGGACTGGTACCGGCCCGAGGACGACAGGGAACTCCAGCGGTGGGCCGGCGGACCGATCCGTCCCATCAAGCCCTACGCCTGGCCCTTGCTACTGCAAACGGGCGGGCTGGCCAAGATCGACGGCAGCAAGCTGGCGCTTACCCCGAAGGGCCGCAAGGCACTTGGCGAGCCGCTGGAATCGACTGTGAAGCTGCTCTTCGAGCGCTGGCAGACCAAGGGCAAGCCGGACGAGCTGCGCCGCGTCGATCTCATCAAGGGCCAGACCAGCAAGGGGGCGCGCCTCACGGCAGTCTCCGGGCGGAGGGACGCCATCGCTGAGATGCTCGCGACCTGCCCGCAAGGGGAGTGGATCCAGCTCGATCAATTTTTTCGCTTCATGCAGCTAGAAGGTATCGGTTTCGAGGTGAGCGACAATCCCTGGAAGCTTTACTTTGCCGATGCCAACTACGGCAGTCTGGGCTACGAAGGCAACGCGAGCTTCGAGATCCTGCAGGCCAGGTATGCGCTCGCCTACCTCTTCGAGTACCTCGCCACGCTCGGCATGATCGATGTCGTCTACACGCTGCCCTACCATGTCCGCGGAGGCTACGGTCGCTGCTGGGGCACCGATGAATTTGCCTTTCTGAGTCGCTACGACGGACTGCTCTATCTGCGGCTCAATGCGCTGGGGGCCTTTTGTCTGGGGCTGACGGACAGCTATGTCCCCCTGGTGGAGTCGGTGCCGCCGCTGCTTCAGGTGCATCCCGACGCGACGCTGACGCTCGTGCGCGAGCCCATGGCGGCGGAGCAGCTCATGCTCGAGCAGTATGCCGAGGCTCAGCCGGATGGTCGCTGGCGATTGCGGCTGGAGGCGGCCATGGCTTCGGCGGCGCGGGTCGATGAGCGTGAGCGGCTAGGGGATTTCCTGGGTCAGGCCCTGGGTGGTGAGCTGCCCGTTGCCCTGACGCGCTTCCTGGCCTTGGTCGAGGAGCGTGCGACGGCCCTGCGCGACGAGGGTGCCGCTCGGCTCTTCACCTGCCGGGATGCCGCCTTCGCCGCCATGCTGAGCACGGATCCGGCGACCGCCCCGCATTGTCTGCGCGCCGGCGAGCGCCTGATCGTGGTTCCCCAAGCCAAGCTCAATGCCTTCCAGAAGGCCCTGACAAAATTGGGCTATGTTCTACCCGAGATCCTGACCGCCTCATGAGCCAGCCGAACGACTCCTGCGAAACACTGAGCGCCGACGAGCGGCGCATTCTGCAAGTCTTTTCCGTCGTCTACGAGCCGGTCAATCAGACCACCCTGCAAAGGATTCTGAAGACCCTCGGTTGGCGGGACGCCGAGGGCCGACCGCTCGCAGACCTGATGGCAAAGCCGCTGCGCGAGCGGTTGCTGGCACTGGGCTGTCTGGTCGAGATGAAGTCGGGCTTGACCTGTGTTTCCAGGCTGGTCGAGCCGCTCACCCGCGAGACGGTCAACGCCGGATGCTTCCAGGAGATCGTGACGGCAGGCGAGCAGGTCGTGAGCAGCGTGCCTCCGCTCGGTTGGCGGGACACCCAGTCATATCGCTCGACACGGCGGCTGCGCAATGCCCTCTATGCCGGACGTGAGGAGGAGGTGCTGCGCATGATCGGCGTGCACGCGCGCAAGCCGGGCGACCGCATTCCGTTCAGCGCCGTCGCAACGCTAACCCAGGTTTGCACCTTGTCGCCGGACCCCACATGGCTCGCGACCCTTGCGCCACGGCTGCGTGTGCTGGCGCTGGGGCCGGCGCTGGTGGAGGTCGGCTATGAGCTTACGCCCGATCCCGACTTGGTCGCGCTTGCCTGTGAGCATCTAACGCCCTTGCTCGATGACCAGCCCGAGGCCGCCGTGATGCTCGCCGAGCACTACTTGCTCGAGGGTCGGCCGGATCAGGCGGCGCCTATCCTGGCGGAGCGCATTACGCCGGATGCCTTGCCCTTGATCGGCTGGTTGCATTTCATCCAGGGCCGTTACGACGAGGCGCTCGGGGTCTTCGACCTTCACCTGACCACGCAGCGACGGCAGACGCGCAAGCGCAACATTTACGTCCCGGGTCTGGCTGGCGTCTTTCATCTGCTCGCATTGCTGCGTCGGGGGACAGCGGAAGACCTCCAGAGCGTTCAGCGCCAGGTCAGCATTGCCTTGCGGGCGCCGGTCACGGATCGTTTCGAGTCGCTGTTTCGGATCCTGGACGAGCTGGCTGGCCTCTTGATGGGGCGGTTGCGCTTCTACGAGGCGGTTTGGATACGCCGTCCCCTGCGTGATGGACATCCCTATGAGGGGCTGTTCCAGGCCCTCGCGCTGCATTGGCTCGGTGAGCAGCCGGAGGCGGACATGGTGGATGAGCTTGCGCGCTATCATGACCTTGCCGTCGAGGCCGGCGTCCTTTGGTATGCCTGGGAGAGCGCGGACATGCTGCGTGCGCTTGGTCGCCAGGTAGACGCGGAGGCGCTACCCGCGCGTCCCGAAGAGGTTCATGGCCTCACTAGACTGCTTGCCCCCAAGTCCCAGTGGGAGATCGCCCTGGAGGCACTGAAAGGACTTGCGGCCAGCGACGAGGGCGCGGCCGCGGGCGAGTCCTCGGCGCCCGACCGCCGCATGGCCTGGGTGCTGAGCCTCTATGGGAGCGAAGGCCAGCTCGAGCCGCGCGAGCAGAAGCGGACCAAACGCGGCGGCTGGACCCAAGGGCGGCCGGTGGCACTGGCACGCCTCGCCGAGTCGCCCCAAGAATTCGACTACCTGACTGACGCGGACCAGCGCATTCTTGCGACCATGACCCAGGAACACGAGCAGGGCTGGTACGGCAATTATGGGCGCGTCTATTACCGTCTCGACGGTGAGCGTGCCCTGCTTGCTGCCGTTGGGCATCCCCGGATCTTTCGGCCTGGTGTCATGGACGCGCCGCTCGAGCTAGTCCCCGGCGGCCCCGCGCTCGAGGTGATCAAGCGCAAGAGCGACATTCTGATGCGGCTCAATCCCTTCCCGCCGGTGGAGTCAGACCTGCTGATTCAAGACGATGGCCCGCAACGGCTGCGGCTCGTGCGCTTCGACGCCTCGCATCGGCGCATTGCCAAGCTCGTCGGCATGGATGGGCTCAAGGTGCCGTCGAGCGGGAAGGACAAGGTTCTGGAGAGCATCGCGGCAGTGGCCCCCTTGCTGACGGTGCATTCCGCCATCGGTGGCACCGAGCGCATTGCGGAGACCCTGGAGTCGGATGCGCGCCCCCATGTCCAGCTCAATCCGGTCGACGAGGGTCTGGCCCTCGAACTCTTCATGCAGCCCTTGGGCGACAAGGGGCCGCGCGTGCATCCGGGGCAGGGCATGGCTAACCTCTTCGCGGAGGTCGATGGGCGTGCGGTGCAGACCACGCGCGACCTGGCCGGTGAGCGGCGCGCGGCCACGGCCGTGCTCAATGCCTGTCCGGCCCTGGCGGGCCAGGATGGCTGGATCTGGACCTTGGAGAGTACCGAGGACGCGCTCACCGCGCTCGAGCAGTTGCATGCGCTCGGCGACGCCGTCGTGCTCCAGTGGCCCGAGGGCAAGCGCATCGGGCTGAGTTCGACGGCACAGATCGGCAGCATGCGGGTCAGTGTCGGCAAGCAGCGCGACTGGCTTGGCCTGGATGGCGAGCTTGCCCTGGACGATGGGCGCGTGCTGGGCATGCGGCAGCTGCTGGAACTGATTCAGGCGTCGCCCGGTCGTTTCATCCGGCTCGGTGAGCGTGAGTTCGTGGCCTTGAGCGAGGAACTGCGGCGGCGTCTGGAGAATCTCGCCGGATTGACCGAGCGGGGCCGCTTTCACCCCTTGGCTGCTGCGGCGATCGAGGAGAGCCTAGAGGGAATGGAGGTCCAGCGCAGCGCGCACTGGAAGGCGACGCTGAAGCGCTTGGAAGAGGTCCGCGAGCTGGAGCCGGAGCTGCCTTCGACCTTACAGGCGGAGCTTCGCGACTATCAATTGGAGGGCTTTCGCTGGCTGGCGCGGCTTGCCCATTGGGGGGCCGGGGCCTGTCTCGCCGACGACATGGGGCTCGGCAAGACACTGCAGGCGCTGGCGGTCATCCTGTCACGCGCCACCGAGGGGCCGACGCTGGTCTTGGCGCCCATGTCCGTCTGCGCCAACTGGATGACCGAGGCCAGTCGCTTTGCGCCGACGCTCCAGCCCAAGCGCTTCGGTGCCGGGGATCGCGCGCAGATGTTGAATGATGCCGGCCCCTTCGACCTCATCATCAGCAGCTACGGTCTGCTCCAGACCGAGGCCGAGCGGCTCGCAGCTGTGCCTTGGGCGACCGTGGTGGCCGATGAGGCCCAGGCGTTCAAGAACGCCAACACCAAGCGCTCCCAGGCCATCATGAAGCTCGATGCCGGCTTTCGTATGATCACCACGGGCACGCCGATCGAGAATCATCTCGGCGAGCTGTGGAACCTCTTTCGCTTCATCAATCCGGGCCTGCTTGGCTCGCTAGAGACCTTCAACGAGCGTTTCGCCATTCCCATCGAGCAACATCGGGATTCGGGCGCCCGCAAGCGGCTACGCCAGCTCCTGCGGCCCTTCATCCTGCGGCGTCTCAAGAGCGATGTCCTGAGCGAGCTGCCGCCGCGCACCGAGATCACCCTGGAGCTGGAACTCGGCGCGGCCGAGAGCGCGCTCTATGAGGCGCTGCGTCGCCAGGCCATGGAACGGCTCGAGAGCGAGGACGACCATCCTGGGCACAAACGCATCCAGCTGCTCGCCGAGATCATGCGGCTGCGCCGCGCCTGCTGTCATCCCAAGCTGGTGCTGCCCGACAGCGAGCTGGCCAGCGCTAAGCTGGACGCCTTCGGCGATATTCTCGACGACCTGCTCGACAACCGCCACAAGGCGCTGGTGTTCAGCCAGTTCGTCGATCACCTGAGCCTGATTCGCACCTATCTCGACGGCCGCGGCATCAGCTACCAGTACCTCGACGGTTCCACCTCGGAGAGCAAGCGCAAGGCCGCCGTTGCGGCCTTCCAAGCAGGTGAGGGTGACCTCTTCCTCATCAGCCTGCGCGCCGGCGGCTCTGGGCTCAATCTCACCGCCGCGGACTATGTGATCCACATGGACCCTTGGTGGAACCCGGCGGTCGAGGATCAGGCCAGCGACCGCGCCCATCGCATCGGTCAGGAGCGCCCGGTCACCATCTACCGCCTGGTGACCAAGGGCACCATCGAGCAGAAGATCCTCGCCCTCCACGCGGCCAAGCGCGATCTCGCCGATGAGCTTCTCGAGGGGGCGGGCGACAGCGGACGCCTTGGCTACGAAGAGATGTTGGCCCTCATCCGCGACTCGGCGTCTTGAGGGGCCTGGCTCTCCCGCTTCCTCGCTTCGATCACCCAGGTCGGACAGGCCTCTAGGCCGCAGGCTTGGATGCGAAGAGGAAGAGACAGTGTTCGCCCTCGGAGTCGTTGCGGCACTGGTTGCCCACGAACAAGGATGCGAGATCGTAGGCGCGTAGCAGCCCGGAGATCGTGCCTTTGAGGAAGTCGCAGGTTTCGTCGAGGTGCCCCTTGCCCTTGAGGTCGATCCGGTTGTCGCTGACGGTCATGGTGTTGCCGTCGAGTCGCAGGGTCGCCATGGGCGCTAGCGCGGGGATGAGCAGCTCCGTCATCGAATCCGCCAGCTTGGTCGGCGTCTTCTTGGGCTTGATTTGGCGCGCGAGGTGACCGCCGAAGCCGGCGCCCAACTCCAGCGCGCGCTGCCGGCGGTTCTCTGGCGGGATGGCCATCAGGATCTCGTTGAAGCGTCCGTCCAGCCTGGGATAGCGGCTCAGCAGCGAGAAGATCAGCATGCGATCCCGAATGGCGGTGTCGCCGGATTCGGGAGCGAATTCCGCTGTTGCTTGCTTCTGTGTCTTGTCGGTCTTGGACGGCTCGATGTGCAACTTGTCGCTCTCGACCAAGCCGAGAATTCCTTGCACCTCGGCCACTTGAGTCCAGATCATCTCGTCTGGAACATCGGCGCCCTGGATGTCGAGCACCAAGTAGCGTTTGCCGTCTGGGGTTTCCCTGAAGCTCCGGCTCGTGGTCAGGATACCGATTTGCTTCAAACGCTGAACAGTTCGCAACTGAATGCCGGCCGCGGTCGAAATATGGAAGATCAGCTCGCGTTTCAAAACCAATTCCTCTTTTTATAGCTCTTATCCGAGGACTGACTCGGTCCTACCTTCGGGGTGCCGATGCCGTCGCCTGCGGAGGCAGCGAGCGACGGAGCAGCGAGCCCTGAAGGGACTGAACCGCCAATCCTCGGGCCGGTCCACTGAGCTACTTCTTGCAATGGATTGAGCTGAGATGAGCACGAAAGATGAATGGAACACCGTTCCATTTCGCGAAGTCCACTCGTTCGGTGCATCCGTGGGCAGGTCCTGAAGCCACGCCAATAAGGGGCACATGCGCCAGTCCGTGGCACGGATACTAGCGGTCCGCGATCGACAATAATGGGCAATAGGTTCAATTTTCGGGTTCTGCTCAGGCGCGTCGCGCCGCCAGCATGGCGCCATTGGGGCTGCTGGCGGGCTCTTCGTGCTTTTTGCTCGTTCTCGCCCCGGGATTTCGGTGATCACGATCGAGACTCCTTGGGTCGCGCCGCTAGGCCGAGGGCTCTGGAGCGCTTTGCAGGGTCATTGCCGCGCGGCTATAGTCCGCGGCCTCAAGCCGCAGAGAGAGGTGTAAATGACTGACGACAGTGTACAAGAGCCTGAATCGGCGATCTGGGAAGGGCACGAGGCACTCTTCCTCGACCAGTTGGACGCCTTCCTGGATCGCAACGATTTCTCCGAGTGCGGCGCCTTCCGTCATACCCCGGAGAAGTTCATCCGCAGCCGCGCGCGGATCTACCAGGGCGAGAAGCTCGATCGAGTGATGATCAACCGCTATTCCTTGCGGCGGGGGCGCGCGGGGCTGGTCATCTTCGCCTACCCGCGGGTGGAGTACGACATCCCCGCCTTCCTGCTGCATGTCGGCGGCCACCCACCGGACAAGACGCTGCTAACACTCGACCTAGCGCCCTGCTCGCCGGATACGGATATGGCGCCCTTCGCCGCCGTCGCGCAGACGCATCGACCCGCCATGGGCCTGCCGGACGGCCGGCTCGAGTGGTTGGCGTCCGTCACTTCGCCGCACCTCATGCACTGTGCCTTCAAGGCCATCGAGCCGGGGCTTTTCTTCAATGCACTCCAGGCAACCATTGAGACCTGGCGGGATGCCTACATCGAGCCAGCCCAGCGCGACGAGAATGCAGCCAGGGTTCAGGTGCGACGTGAGATGGTGCTGGAGATGAAGAAGGTCATCTTCCGCAACGACCCGGCCTTTCCGGTCTTCACCCGCGCATTTGGCAAGGCCATGTCGGATGTTCTAGCCGAGGTCGCCTTTGGTGGCGATCCAGGTCTCTCGATCGCGGAAGCCACGGAGCCGCCCCCGGCACCTGGGAGCTGGGTCAACAAGAAGCTCGGCATTGGCTGGCACGCGGATGCCCAGGAGCGCGTGCACGAGGCACCGGCATTTCTGCGTCCCATGATTCGTCGCATGATCGAGAAAGAGGCGGTCAAGGAAGGCGCCAGCCAGGTCTCGATGGAGCTGGTTCTCCAGTGCGAGAAGAAGTACAGGGGCAATATGGAGCTGTGATCTAGCGAGTCTGCGCCTCAGGCCGACGAGTCATGCCATCGGGATCGCTATCGCTAGCGTCGGTTCGATCCCGATCCCAACGGTCTTGAATGGTCGGACGCTTCATCGAAATTTGACTCATCTGCAAGCATTTTGCGCCCTCAAGGATTCTATAGCCATCGGACGTGATGCTCGTACTGACCCTTTGATTTGAGCCTTGTATTTCCGTACCACAACCGAAAGGGCTTGTATGGATATCACCCAGGATGGCTA
>NZ_JAAIJR010000073.1 GCF_010915725.1 Thiorhodococcus mannitoliphagus | reverse complement strand
GGATGGTCGGACGCTTCATCGAAATTTGACTCACCTGCAAGCATTTTGCGCCCTCAAGGATTCTAGTGGCCCTTGGCGCTGGCGGGAGGGCGATTGCAATATTCAGACAGCCTCTGAGATCGCTTTCAAAGCGAAGCGCCCGTCTGTTGGGGCGGCCTACCTTTGTCCGAGGCTGTGCGGCTAGGCGCGCAAGGTCTCGTCTGTGCGGGGCGCCCAATCGCTCGCTTTGTATTGCCGCAGGTAGTGCTCGATGGCGGCGGCGTCCAATGGTCTCGAGAAGAGGTAGCCCTGGCCGGATTGGCAACCCTCGCGGACGAGGAAGTCGAGCTGCGCTTGGGTTTCGATACCCTCGGCCAGGACCTCGAGCGAAAGACTGCGGGCCAGGCCGATGACGGCCTTGGCGATGGCGACGTCGTTCGGGTCGCTCGGGAGATCGGCGACGAAGGATTGGTCGATCTTGAGCTTGGTCAGGGGCAGGGATCTCAGATAGCCCAGCGACGAGTAGCCGGTGCCGAAGTCGTCGACCGCGATTCTGATGCCCAGATCGCGCAGTCGGGAAAGCCGCTTTGCGGCAAGCTCGGGTGCCTGCAGCATGATGGATTCGGTGATCTCGAGTTCCAAGCAGGCGGAGTCCAGCCCACTGTCCTCGAGCGCCGCATGGATCTGCTCGATCATATCCTCTTGATCGAATTGCTTGACCGATAGATTGACGCTCATGAGCGCGCCCTTGGCCATGACACCTGTGTCTTGCCAAGCTTTCATCTGCCGGGTCGCCTCGCGCAGCACCCATTCGCCAATCTCCAGGATCAGCCCCGACTCTTCGGCGAGCGGGATGAAGCGCGCGGGCGACACCAGCCCCATCTCCGGGTGCTGCCAGCGCACCAATGCCTCGACCCCACACAGGCTTCCGGTCTTCAGATCGAGCTGCGGCTGATAGTGCAGGATCAGCTCCTCGCGGAGGATGGCCTGGTGCAGGCTGGCCTCGAGCCGCACCCGCTCGAAGGCCTTGGAGGTCAACTCCTGGGCGTAATACTGATAGGTGTTGCGGCCTTCTTCCTTGGCGCGGTGCATGGCGGCATCGGCGTTGCGCACCAGCTCATCGACGTTGGTGCCGTGCTCGGGGTAGATGCTCAAGCCGATACTGGCGCCGAGAAAGATGCTGTGGTCCTGGATCTCGAAATGATCGCCGAAGAGGTTGAGCACCTTGCGGGCGACCAGGGCGGCGTCGGAGTCATCCTTGATCTCAGTGAGGATGACGGCGAACTCGTCGCCGCCCATGCGGGCGACGGTGTCGTCCTCCCGGAAGATGGTCTTGAGGCGCGTCGAGACCGCGCGCAGGACTTCATCTCCGTAGTTGTGATCGAAGCTGTCGTTGATGTGCTTGAAGCGGTCGAGGTCGATGAAGAGCACGGCGAGCTTGTTGTCGCGTCTGTGCGCGCGACGGATCCCTTGGCTCAGCCGGTCGGCGAACAACAGGCGATTCGGCAGTCCTGTGAGGGGGTCGTGCTGGACGAGGTGCGCGTAGCTCAGATCCTTTTCCCGCAGTTGCTCCATGAGCGCGAGCTGATCGGTAATGTCGCGCGAGGACTCGATGATGCCGATGATCTCATTGTGCTCGCCGCGCAGCGGGCTGGCTGCGATCTCGAAGGTCCTGGGTTCGCCGTTTCGCCCGCGGTGATTGTGGATGAGCTTGCAGGGGTTGCCCGTGTCGAGGACCTCTCGCAGCGGACAGGGGTGGTCATCGCCAGAGCAAGGCTGCTCGCTATGGTGCGAGATGCGATGGCACTTGAGGCAGCTGGCATCGAACTCGGCGTCGATGATCGATTGGCGCGCGACGCGGTTCATGCGCAGAACACGGTAGTCGCTCGCGATGACCAGGATGGGGTCGTCGATGCCGTCGATGACGTGCTGCAGGAAGGCGCGCTCGCCTTCGAGTGCTTGGTTGGCGAGTCTTTGCTTGGTGATGTCCATGACGGTGAAGGTCGTTCCCTCGGCCGGGTTCTCCTTGTCGATGAGCGTGGAACTCAACAGGACGTGGATGATCTCACCGTTCTTGCGTCGCAGTCGGGTCTCGACGTTTCCCGTGCCCGTCCGCTTCACTTGCTCGTATTTTTCTCTGCCGACGCGCGCGAACTCCAGGTCGCTTGGGTAGACGATCCGCGCGCTCTGCTCGAGGAGCTCTTCGCGCGTGAAGCCCACCATGGCGCAGAAGGTCGCGTTGACCTCCTTGAAAATCCGCGCTTGCAGCAGGCCGATGCCGATGGGGGCGGCGCGGAAGATGCTGCTCAGCCTCTGCTCGCGCTCACTCAGCGCCTGCTCGGCGCGCTTGCGCTCGCTGATGTCGCGCGCGAGTCCGATGGCGAGCCAGCGCTCGCCCAGCTGCATGGCAGACAGCGAGAGTTCCACCGGCACCGTGCTCCCATCCTTGCGCAAGCCCTCCAGCTCCAGGGTTTCGCCGACGACGGGACCCTGGCCTGTGCGGGCGAAGTGCTCGAGTTGTCGCCTGGCCGATGTGTGGTAGTGCGCGGGTGCGAGCAGTGGATGCACGCTACGCCCGATGGCCTCCTTCGCGCTGTAGCCGAAGATGCGCTCGGCGGCTGGATTCCACGCCATAATCCGGTCGGATGCGGCATCCGTAATGATGAAGGCGTCGCGGATGCTCTCGAGTGCGACGCGCAGCTGCTCTTCGCTCTCGGCGAGGCGCCGCTCGACGGTCTTGCGCGCGGTGATGTCCTGAACATAGCCCTCGAGGTGTCTGACCTGTCCGTTGCGGTCCTTGATGGGGCGCGCACGGCAGTGGACCCAGCGCTCCTCACCGCTTGGACGTAGGATGCGATAGTCGATGTCGTGCGGATGTCCGTGCTCCATGCTGTCCTGCAAGGAGTCCAGGACCATCTGCGCATCCTTCGGGTTGAGACACTGCTTCAGCGTTTCCGGGCCAGCTGGGGTGCTTGGATCCAGATCGAGGATCCGATACGCCTCCTCGGACCATTCGCCCTTCGCACTCTGCGCGTCGAGCGTCCAGAACCCCAGGTGGGCGCTTGCCTGCGCGTCTCTCAATCGCTTATCACGCAGCGCGATGCTGTCCGCCATGCGGTTGAAGGCCTTGGCCAGATCGGCCAGCTCGTCATCACCCTGCACCGGGAGGCGTGCGTCATAGTGACCTTGCTCCAAGGCGGTCGCACCCGCTTGGATACGCCTGACCTTGCCGATCACGAAGTGCTGGAGCAAGGCGCCGCCGACCACGAACAGGGTGAGGAAGACCAGCACATGGTCGCGCAGGCTCTTCAGGAAATAGGCATTGGCGTGCGCCTCGATGTCGTCCATTGGCAGCCTGATACTGCTGACCCCTCGGATGCTACCCTCGACATAGCCGGATGCCGGCTGCAGCGGGCCGCGGACGGCGTCGGGGACATCCTTCGGGTCGCCATGGCACTCGAGGCAGTAGGACTCCGTGCGGATCGGCAGGCTGTAGTAGTAGAAGCGCGCGCCATCCGGCGCGGTGAAGGGGGTCAGTCGCTCCGTCGCATCCGGATGCTCCGCGAAATAGGCGATGTCCGCTGACTCGACAGCATCCGGGTGGTTGTCCGGATTGCGGCTCTCGAGACTGGCGATCTTGATCGTCAGCTGACTGGGTTCTTGCGCGCGCATCTCTGCGGCGATGTGCGCTAGGGCATGCACCGGCAGCAGGTCGATGGTCTGCTCCGTGAGGGGCAGCTTGCTGTCCAGAAACAGCTGGCTATAAACCTTCCTGGTTGCCGTGAGCACGGCGTGGAGGGTTCTCGCCTCGATTAAGGCGGTCTGGATGATGCCTTCTCGGGAGGCGCGGTAGTGATCGATCTGGACGGCGATGAAGCCGATCAGCACCGCGATCGCGGTGCCGAGCCAGATCTTGAGCTGAAGGCGGGACATCCGCAGGCGCTGATGCATTTCAGCCGGCTGCTATCCGTGCGGGACGTCTGTGCCGGTGTTCTGACTGGACCCGCCGAAGGGGCGCGTCGCGACTGCCCGCCGACTGGCCGCCTATCCATACTGCCGAGAAATACGGGTACTCAAGCGTCGTCAGGGGTGCTGGCGCTCCGGTCGTGACGTAAGCGGGAATTAGGTGGTTCTGCAAGACGAGGCTGCCTGAGGCTGCATTCATACTAAAGTAGTGATTTTCGCGCTGCAGATCCAGCGTTAAGCGATCGACGTCGTGCCTGTTGCACGGCTGAAGCGGTCGAGCAGGGTGCGCGCAACCGCCGCGTGTCGTCCGGCTGTGCTCGCTGCTGACCCGGGGCGATCGGTCGAGCCTGCTCATGCCCATGCGGCCGCGAGTTCCTCGGAGGCTAGCGGGCGGCCGAAGAGGAAGCCCTGCACCTCCAAGCACCCTGCTCGCCGCAAGAAGTCGGCCTGGTCTGTGGTCTCGACCCCTTCCGCGATGGTCGCGAGTTCCAAGCTATCGCTGAGCGCGATGATGGCGCGCACGATGGCGTCGTCATTGCCGTCCTGCGTGAGATGCTCCACGAATGAACGGTTGATCTTGAGCCGATTCAGCGGCAGCCGTTTCAGATAGGCCAGGGACGAATAGCCGGTGCCGAAGTCGTCGACCGCCAGGGTGATGCCGAGCGCCCTCAGCGCTTGTAGGGCGTCCACTGCGCGCTCCGGGTGACGCATGATGGTGGATTCGGTCACCTCCAGTTCCAGGCGCTCGGGGGTAACGCCGGTGGCGTCGAGAACGGCGCGGACGCGGTCGACCAGGCGCGTGCCTTCGAGTTGGTGAACGGATAGATTGACCGCAAGCCTGGGGATCCTGAAGCCTTGCCAATCCCAAGCTGCCAGCTGCCGGCAGCTCTCCTCCAGCACCCAGGTGCCGAGCTGGTCGATCACGCCGATTTCCTCCGCGAGGGGGATGAAGCGCGACGGCGGAATCGACCCCAGCTGCGGATGCCGCCACCGGCAAAGTGCCTCGACACCGATGAGGCGCCCATTCGCGAGCGCGATCTGAGGCTGATAGTGCACCGCCAGTTCCGCACGCTCGATGGCCCCGCGCAGGTCAGTCTCCAGCCGCAACCTGTCCTCGGCCCCTTCGGCCATGCTCGGCTCGAACAGGGCGAAGGCGTTGCGCCCCATCGCTTTGGCGCGATACATCGCGATATCCGCGTGGCGCAGCAGGGTCTCGATGTCCTCTCCATCCTTCGGATAGATGCTGACACCGATGCTCGCGGTGACGAAGAGGTCGCGGTCGTGGACGCGGAAGGGCTGTGTGAAGATGTGTAGGACGCGCTCGGCGAAGACGGCGGCGTCATCCGCGCTCCCGACCTCCTCCAAGAGGATCACGAACTCATCGCCGCCCAGGCGCGCGATGGTGTCCTCGGCCCTGACCTCGATGGCGAGTGATTCTGCCGTGCGCTTGAGCAAGGCATCACCGAAGAGGTGTCCCAGGGTGTCGTTGACGATCTTGAAGCGGTCGAGGTCGATGAAAAGGAGTGCGGCCTTGCGCTGGTAGCGGCTGGCGCGTTGAACGCAGTGCTCCAAGCGCAGCTGGAAGAGACTGCGATTCGGCAAGCCGGTCAGCGGGTCATGGTGCGCCAGGAAGGCGAGTTGCTCTTCCGAGCGTTTGATGTGGGTGATGTCGCGAAAGACGCCGACGTATTGGGTGGTCTCGTCGGCGCCGTCGAGCACGGCGCTGATGGTCATGAGTTCTGGGTAGACTTCGCCATTCTTGTGGGTGTTCCAGATCTCGCCACGCCAAGATCCGGTCTCCTTGATCTCTTTCCACATGGCTTCATAGAAGGGCGCCGGATGTCGGCCTGACTTGAGGAGGCGGGGCGTCTCGCCCAGGACCTCTTCCTCGCTGTAGCCGGTGATCTCTGTGAAGGCCTTGTTGACGGCCAGGATGCGCTCGTCCGGGTCCGTGATGACGACGCCCTCGGCGGTACTCTCGAAGACGCGCGCCGCCTGGCGCAGCGACTTCTCGGCCTCGACCCGGGTGGTGATGTCTTGCACCGCGCCGACCAGTCTGTCCAAGCGGCCGTCGCAGACCACCGGCTGGCAGGTCAGCTGGATCCAGCTTTGGCCGTTGCCGCTTTGTGCGAGACGCACTTCCAGGTTGTAGGGCCGAGCCTGGGTGAGGGCATGCCGGGTTGCGGACCGCAGCTTCGGCTGGTCTCTTTCATCGAAATGTGGCAGGAGATCCGCCAGGGCGGCGATTCGCGCGGACTCGATTCCGAAGATCTCGCGCGCGACCTCGGTCAGGTTCAGGCGCCTGCTGCTGGGGTAGAACTCCCAGCCGCCGACCTTGGCGAGACGGCCGGTCGCGCTCAAGAGTTCTTGGCTGCGCTCCAGGGCGTCTTGGAAGGTCTTGCGCTCTGTGATGTCGCGATTGACCCCGCGCTGCCCGAGGTAGCGCCCGTCCTCGGTGGTCACCGCCTTACAGATGTGCTCGATCCAGCGCACCTCTCCAGTGTCCTTTAGGATGCGAAGTTGCATCGGGCTTGTCTCATGCGGCGCTGCTTTCTGCGTTTTGCAGTCCGCGACATGTTGGTCCCATGCCGCGAGGTCGTCGGGGTGCATGAGCTGGCGGATTAGGCTTGGGTCGGAGAGAAAGTCCTCGGCGTCGTGTCCACTGACCAGGCTGCAGGCCGGTGAGACATAGCGGTGGTGACCCTTAGGGTCGAGCCAGAACTCCCACTCGGGGTTGTGCTCGGCGAGCACCCGGTAGTTCTCGATGCTCTCGCGCAGCTTGACTTCGTCCTGGTGGCGCGTGATGAAGACGGCGACGTGACGCCCGACGGTGTCGAGCAGGGCCTGCTCCTCATCGAGAAAGCAGGGCATTTCGGCGTCGAATGGCGGGTTGCGGTAGGCCACGCGGATCTCGCCCTCGTGACCGGCATCGAGCGGGAAGCGGGTGGACTGCGACCAGGGGGTCGTCTGGAAGCCCTGGGTCTGAAAGCTCGCATCCGGCAGCCGGATGACGGCCTCCGCCAGCTCGGGAAACTGCCAAGCGGTTGGAAGCCGTTCCACGACACGCTGCAGGACAGTCTCGATCGGCTGGTCAGCTTGGCTGGTCTCGATCAAGACATCGTGGAGCGCGGAGAGTTCTTCTAGCCGCTCCTTGAGGGTTGCCTCGCTATGGCGCAGCCGTGCGCTGGTCTCGATCAGCTCATGGTGTTGTCGAATCGTCTCGCTGCGGTCGATCACGGCGCAGACGAATTGCGGTAGACCATCGCGCGCGCCGGGCAGGGGCGCAATGTGCAGGTCCCCGAGGAAGCCCGCGTCCGTGCCGTTGTTGAAGTGAATTCCCTCGAGCGTGGCGCTCCGGTCGTCCCCCAGCCTGGACCAGGCACTGCGGCCGTCAGCCAGTTCCGACCAGGCGCTGATGACATTGTCTCGGTCGGCGGTGCCGATCATGCGTGCAAAGAAGTGCTGGCGGAAATGCGACGCGCCCAGATTGAAGAGCCTCTGAGCGGCGCTGTTGCTCTCCTTGACCAAGCCTTGGCGGTCGATCACCAGTCCGGCGACGGGCAGGCCCTGAAAGAGCGCGCTGAAGCGCATCAAGGCCTCCTGCACCTCGGTGTGACTGAGCATCAGCTCCTCGTTCTGGATCTCGAGTTCCGCTTGGTAGACGCGCAGGTTCTCGACCAGGGTGTGGGTGCTCATGTCGTCCGCATGCAGCATCTGCTCGGCGAGGTCGAAGCGCTTCTCGCGCAATGCCTTCAGGGCGCGGGCCTTGACGTTTTCTGTCGAAGCATCGAGCGCCTCGAGGATGGCGTCTCGCGGCTTTTTGTGTTGGCGTGGCTCGCTCATGGGGCTCGTGCGGATTTCTTCTCATGTGGTGATCTGGCCGCTCCATGCAAGAATACGGCAAGGCGGGCGCCTATCCGAGGGCTCGCCGGCTGGGCTCCCGCAATGCGTCGGCGGGAGCCCGATCTGTCATTAGGCTCGGCCGGCTGCGATTGCAGGCTGAGCTGCGGTTTTACCCGCTGGTATCGCGGTCTTCACGGCCGCGAGCAACTCCACGGCGCGGAAAGGCTTGGAGAGGCAGATCTCCGCCCCGGCATCCAGGATGCGGGCGCGATTCTCGGGGCTGTCGTAACCGGTCATCGCGATGACGCGGATGTGCGCTGTTTCGGGGTCATTGCGCAGGTGTTGGCAGATCGCGAAGCCGTCGACACCCGGCAGCATGAGGTCCAACAAGACAAGGTCTGGCTGAAAGCGCTGCAGCCGCCGCCCCGCCTCGAAGCCTTCGTAGGCCGTCTCGATCTCGGGCGCTGGCTCAAGCGTTTTCAGGGTCTCATTGACGAAGGCTGCGAATTGCAAGTCGTCCTCTACGATCAGGATGCGCATCAGCGCTCGCGATTCGGACGCGAGTCTCATGCCATGGCGTCTGGCAAAGTCCCTGATCTCGCGGGCGTCGAACCGACGGTGGCCGCCGGGCGTGGTCTGCGCCGGCAGCTTGCCCTGGCGTGCCCAAATGCGGACCGTCACGGGTGAGACGCCCAAGAACTGCGCGACCTGGCTGGGCGTTAAAAGGTCTTGCTTGACCATGTCGAGTCCTCTCACAGGTTGCACGCACTCAGGTGCTTTCCGGGAAACAACAGACCCGCGGTTCCGATCCCGAGGATGGGCAAAGCCCTGGCGATGGGCTTCTTTCGGAGTGCCGAGGGTCGAGGGGCGTGCCCATCATCCCAGCTCAGCGCTCTGCAGGATGGGCATGTCCGTCCAGCGCCGAGGTGACGCTCAAGCCCCGCGTGCGGACTTTGCCCATCCTGCCGATCCGCGCCTTTTGGGTAAGGTCATTTCCGGAGTCCACCTAAAGCCCTTGTTCGCCTAAGTATATCGTTTTTATCGATTCTGTCAGCATGGCCAGCTTGCCGCGGCTGTGACCACAACTGATGCCTGACGTCGGTTGGTCCGAGGCCCGGCGCAAGGGCGCATCTTGGGCCTCCTGGCCTTGGTCATCAGTTGGGGCGGTAGGGTGGACGAGCGAGAGCGAAGTCCACCGAATCCCGCGTCGGCGTTGGTGGACTGCGCTGCGCTTGTCCACCCTACAGAAGACGACTGGTCGAAACGATGATCGACGCCGGCCTCCTAACGTCGGCCCATTACCCTAGAAAGTGTCCATCAACAACTTCCCCCCTTTCGCAAAGGGGGGCTCGGGGGGATTTCGGGCGGCATCGCTCGCATCGGGAAACAATTGATGGGCACTTTCCTAGGGCAACCCCTGGGAAATAACCTACCAGCGATTTCCAGAAACGCGTTTCCCTGTCGGATGGACCGTTGTCGTTGTCGTAATCGTTCGATGCGACCAACGGCGAGTCAGCTCGACAACGACAACGACAACGACAACGACAACGATGATCTCGCGGATGCCCGGTTCCAAACTCGGAAGGCATTGACCGGTTATTTGCGGGGAGTTGCCTAGATTCGCTGTGTGGATTGGTGTCGCGAGACTCGCTCCCTGTTCAGCGCCGCTGCGACCGATCTCCGCTGGCCGCCTTGCGCTCCGCCTTGTCCGCATACATGGCTTCGTCTGCCCGGCGGAGCGCTTCCCGCAGGTCAGTTGGGTCCGAAGCCACGCCTGCGCCTAGCGAGATATGGATGGGGAAGACCGCCTCCTTGCGGTTGGCGTTGGCTTCCGCAGTGCGGAGGCGTGCGAGGACGGTATCTGCCTGCGATGCGCCCGCTCCTGGCAGGATGATGGCGAATTCATCGCCGCCTAGGCGGGCCAGCACATCATCCGGGCCCAGGCTGGTTTGCAGGACTTGCGCGGCCTTCTGGATGAGCAAGTCGCCGACATGATGGCCCAGCTCATCATTGACGCGCTTGAGGCCGTCGAGATCGGCAATGATGAGGCTGACCGGGTAGGTTCCCTTTGCGCGCAACCGCGCGAGTTCCGTATCGAAGAAGGCGCGATTGTGCAGGCCGGTCAGACTGTCGTGTTCGCTGAGGTAGCGGATCTTCTCCTCGGCGAGGCGCTTTTCACGGAGCGCCTGGATCATCTGGTTGAAGGCGTCGGAGAAGTCGCCGAGAAAGTCGACGTGCTGCTCGAGATCGCCTTGCGCCACCTGCTGGGTCTGCCAGGTCAGGTGGCGGAGGCTGGACTGGAGCTGTTTGAGTGGACCGAGCAGGTGAGAGCCTGAGGGTGTCTCGTGGGCGAGGTCGCCATTGGCGAGTGCGATGGAGAGCCGCCGTAAGGCGGCGAGGGATTCGAGCAAGGCGTCGAGCCGCTCGGCAAAAGGCTGCAGCCCTTCCGACAGGCCCGTCGGCTGCAGCGGCTTGGCAGCTCTGGCCGCGAGCAGCGCCTCGATCTGCTGGGTCGCAGCCGCCAGGTAGCGGCGGTCCGCTTCATTCATGCCGCTGCGTTGTCCGGTGTGATGGCGAAGCGGCAGGTGCGATCACCAGTCGCCCAGCAGTCGATCTCCTTCACCGCGAAAGTCTGACCGCTGTAGGCGTGCAGAACGCCGGCGATGAAGCCCTCGTCATAGTCGCAGACGGTGGTTCCGGAGACCGGCAGCCCGGAGCAGTCCAGGTCTTCCGAGACGGTGATGGTCAGGGTGAGACGTTCCAGGTCTGCCTGCTCAATGCGCATGACGCCAACGCCGAGTTCCTTGAGCTTGGACTGCAGGTCGGCCAAGAAGGCAGTGAGGGGCTTGCTGGTGTCGAGGGTGTTGATGCACAGCTCGCGGCCGGCGATCCAGCCGGACTCGCGGAGGATGTCGCCAGCCACCTCGTCGCCATAGCGCTTGCTCAGGGCTTCGCGCATGGTGTACTGCGCCAGCCGATAGACGACGACGGGCATCTGCTGGCCGAGGTTGGGGCGTCCGAGCTCGATGTCTCCGAGGTCCGTCCACTGGAAGTCGTATTGCGTTCCGAAGGCAGGGATCATGATAGGCCTCGCTCTCTACGTCTTGGGAGGTTGGATATGACTAGGTTGGATATGACTTGCGCTTGAGTGGTCGCCGCCCGCGCCCGGTCTCTGCCGAGCGCCCCGTCTTCCCCTGTCCGACCGACAACGGCGATCCAGTCTCCCCTCAGTGAATTCTATCGTTTTTATCGATTCTCGCTAGAATCGGTGCGGCCAGGATGGTCTCGGTCTTGATATGGGTCACACAGGAGGCTCCCACGCGCGCGAAGGGGCGACACGAAGGCGCCCTCGAGCGGTCTGGGAGATGCCCGAGACCCCTCCAGGTGATCAATCGGCAGTGCCTGTTCGCGGGACAGATGATGACGAATGCGATGACAGACGCCTTGCTGGAACTGGTTCTGGCTGAATTTGGGCCAGGAGCTCTGCTGTGCTGGGATGCGGGCGGGAGCTTGATTGGATCGACCCAGGCCTTTCAGCAGCTATTCGGCTTGGCCGACTGCGCTGCCGCGCACGTCGACGCCATCTGGGCAAGGGTGCGGGAGCGCTGCGAACGCGATCCCGGCGACTTGGCGTCGGCCTTTGCTGGTGGAGGCTCACGCGAGGTAGCACTTGGCGCTGGTGAGACCTCGGGGTCACGGCTGGTGCGATTGAGGCTGCGCAGACTTTCCGCGCCCAGGTGTCTCAGCGTGCTCTTGGCACAAGACGTCACCGAGCAAAAGGTCGCCGCGGCACGTCTGCACATGCTGTCGCGGGTGGTCGAACAGTCTGCAGACGCGGTCTTGCTGACCGATGTCCATTTCCGCATCAGCTATGTCAATCCCGCTTTCGAGACGCTGTTTGGCTGGACGCTCGAGGAACTGCGCGGGCGCATGCCCGATATCCTCAATGCCGAGCCAGACGCGGAGGCATACCAGCAAGGCATGTATTCGAAATTGGCCTCGGGCGCACAAGTCTTCGCGGAGGCGCTCAATCGACGCAAGGACGGCTCTCTGTTCCACTGTCGCTACTGGGTTTCGCCACTGCATGATGACCAGGGCGAGGTCGTGGGCTACCTGGGCTCGCAGCGGGATGTCTCGGTGCAGGTTCGCGCGCAGCAGGAGCTTTCGGCGAGCGAGACCCGCTATCGACTGCTGACCGAGCATTCCTCGGACCTCATCTCCAAGCACAGGCTGGATGGGACCTTTCTCTATGTCTCCTCGTCCTGCCGCGTCTTGCTCGGCTACGCGCCCGAGGAGATCCTGGGGCGCTCGCCCTACGACTTCTTCCATGAAGAGGACCTGGACGCGATTCGCGCTTCCCACGAGACCATCCTAAACACCAAGTCGGTCTATCGGGTGCGATACCGCATGCGACGCAAGGACGGCGCTTGGGTTTGGCTCGAGACCAACAGCCATCAGGTCGAGGATCCAGAGGAAGCGCAGGGCTATGTGATCATTGCCCAGTCTCGGGATGTCACTGAGGCGCACCAGCTGCGCCAGGCCATGGTGCAGAGCCAGAAGATGGAGGCCCTCGGACGGCTCACCGGGGGGATCGCCCACGATTTCAACAATATCCTGGGTAGCGTCTTGGGATTCGCCGAGCTTGCCCGGCTGCGTAACGCCGGGGCTGACGCCAAGCTGGAAGGCTATCTGGAGCAGATCGATATCGCCGGCGGGCGGGCGCGCGACCTGGTGCGCCAGCTCCTGGTGTTCAGTCGCGGAGACAGCACCCTCGGGGCGCAGCCTTGCCCCTTGGCGCCCATGGTCAAGGAGGTCCTGAAGATGCTGCGTCCGACCTTGCCTTCCAATCTCAGCGTTCGCTTCGAGGACGCTGCTGGGCCTCTGGTCGTCGAGATCGATCCTCTGCATGTGCAGCAGATGCTCTTGAATCTGATGCTGAACGCGCGCGACGCCATGCCTGAGGGCGGCGAGATCCGCGTGGTCTTGGGCGAGACGGTGGTCGAGGAGGCCTGTGCAATCTGCCGCGCCTGGCTCAGTGGCAAGTGGATCGAACTGAGCGTGAGCGACAGGGGCTGCGGCATCCCAGACGACAATTTCGAGCAGCTGTTTCAGCCCTTTTTCACGACCAAGCGGTTCGGGGAGGGCTCGGGCATGGGGCTTGCGGTGATCGCCGGCCTGATGCGCAGCTACCAGGGGCATGTCCTCGTGAGTTCACGGCTAGGCGCGGGCAGCAGCTTTCGCTTGCTGCTGCGGCCGGCGCAGCCGAGTGTCGAGCCTTGAGGCTGCAAGCCTGGATTCGAGGTTTTTGAACGCAACAGCGAAAAGGACGGGAGGCACCTGAATCTGGCGGACAGGCGAGAGCGCAGTCTACCGATTTGCAATGCCTGTGAGTTCGGCAATCGCGCGCAAGCCGCCGACGAGTTGCGGCGAGAGGCTGACCGCCTTCTCTCCGGCTACCAGCCCCTCACTCCCGCGTCGTGCTCCGCAGCGATCCTGCGCCCGCGCGTCTCGTCGACGGCGCGCGCGACGATGAAGGCAACCACGAAGAGCAGGATGCAGAAGAGTACGGCCTTGTGCAGACCGAAGAGGGCTTGCAGCAGGCCGATCGCGAGCAGGCCGAAGACGCCGGCGAGCTTCATGGAGAGCCCCCAGAAACCGAACATCTCGGCGCTGCGAGTCAGCGGTGAGAAGAGTCCGACGAGGGTGCGCGTGGTCGACTGGCAGGCTCCCAGGCTCATGCCGGCGACGCAGCCCACGAAGAGGAAGATGTACTGCGCCTGCCAGTCGAGTCCGAGCTGTGCCTGCGCGATCTGAGCGATGGCCGGCGTCAGGTAGATCAGCAGGATGGCCAAGATCCAGAGGATGAGGGTCAGGAGATAGGTGCGCAGTGCGCCGATGCGGTCTTGGATGAAGCCGAAGCCGAAGGCGCCCGCCGCGGCCGTGATCTGCACCAGGACGAACATGAGGGTGCGCACGGATTCGTCCCAACGGATGACTTGTGCCCCGTAGATGAATGCATAGGTGATGATGATGCTGATGCCGCTCATGGAGAAGAAGACGGCGACCAGCAGCACGGCCAGATCACGATGCGCTTTGAGGTGAGTGAGGGTCTGGCTGACGCGGCTGATACCGAGTTGGATGTAGCTCGTGGCTGGGGGCAGCGCGCGCGCCAGTCCAGGCTCGCGCAGCCACACAAAGGTCGGGATGGCGGCGGCCAGGAAGAAGAAGGCTGTCCAGGGACCGACCCAGCGGATGCGCTCGAAGTTCTCGGCACTCACCTCGCCCAGCAGCAGGACGACGAAGAGGGTCGACGCCAGTCCCCCGATGTAGCCCAGCGCCCAGCCGAAGCCCGAGATCTTGCCCAGGTCCTCGGGTGGTCCGAGGCTCGGCAGGAAGCTGGCGATGAAGGACTCGCCGATCGAGAAGGCGAAATTCGAGAGGATGATCAAGATCACACCGAGCCAGACATAGCCGGGCGCGGCCCAGTAGAGCATGGCGGTGGTGACGACCGTCAGCAGGTAGCTCGCGAACAGGAAGCCTTTCTTGGTCGCGGTGTAGTCGATGACGGCGCCGACGATGGGCGAGCAGACGACGACCAGCAAATAGCTCACCGCCAGGGCGAGGCTCCAAAGCAGGTTGCCCAGCCTGTAATCGGGCGCGTCGCCGACGATGACGCGGGTGAAGAGGTCGCCGAACACCACGGTAATGATGAGTGTGGTGTAGGCGGAGTTGGCGAAATCGAACATCGCCCAGCCCAGGATCTCGCGTCTTGGGGCGCGTGTGCGTTGCGTCATGATGCTGGACCGCGGTTGTGGGCCTGGAGTCTGGTAGGCCAAGAGATGCCTTGAGCCGCGAGGGTCAGGGGGTAGCCGCGGCTCTCGGTCGCGGACATGCGGACGACTGGAATCCTTAGAGGGCGCAAAATGCTTGCAGGTGAGTCAAATTTCGATGAAGCGTCCGACCATCCAAGGCCGTCGGTATCGGTATCGGTATCGGTATTTGGGTTCGAACCAACGATAGCGATCCCGAGTCCGATCCCGATGGCATGACTCCTCGGTCTGAGGCGAAGCCTCGCTAGGGATGTCCGGCATGGTATCGCAATCTGGGAGGCCGTGGCGTGGCCTTTGGCCGTATCCCCGGCAGCTGCCTCAGGTGCTGGGTTCGGGCGCGAGTCCGAAGAGGGTGAAGTCGAAGCTCGCCGCCGGACGCTCGATTCTGCGGCTTGTCGGCTGGTTTTTCTCCAAGAAGAGCAGCGTCTGCCAGTCGGCGGTGGACAGCCAATGGGTGCTGCCGATCGTCTCCATCAAGAGTTCATGGCGGCGTTGCGCTTCTGCCAAGGCGACCTGGGCGCGCTTGCGTTCGCTGATCTCGCGCTGCAGCTCGTCATGGATCGCCTCGGCACGGGCATGCGCATCCAGCGCACTCCGCAGCAGGGTGAGGGCGTGGGCGCGGACGTGCTCGATCGACTCATCGGTCGCGGTGCTTGCTTGACCCTTGGTCCGCTCAGCCTGGGGATCGAACAGTTGGTCCAAGTCCGTGACCACCAAGGAGCGTGAGGCATTCGCGTCGGGCGGCATTTTGTTGATGCTGAAGTGCAGGTGCTTGACCTGTCCATCGCGCGTGGGGATGCGGTGGCTGGTGCGAACGGGCTGGGCGGCGGCCGCGTCGAGCCAGGTGGGTATCTCCGCAGCGAGCTGGTTGGGGAAATGGTCTGTCAGGCTGCTGCCGCATAGCTGCTCCGGCGCGATGCCCATGAGCTGCGCGAGACGCTGATTGGCGTGCAGAACCTCTCCGGACGACGAGAGTAGGGCGACACCTTGGAGGATATCCTCGGCCAGGCGCCGATGGGTGCTGCCTTCGGTGCTCGGCGGCGGATGCACGCAGACATTTTCTGGCACACCTCCCAGCACCACGTCGCTGCGCCCAGAGGCTGACGCTAGGGCGCGATGAGCTTCGAGGAGCTGGTGTCTGAGGGTCTCGCACTCGGCCCTCAAGTCCTCGAGCGCGCTCCCGCCAAGATCTTCCGTCATCTAGATGCTCCCGACCGTGGATGCCTTCGCTCCGGGGGCGATGCATCGCGCGGTGGACAGGGATTGCTGCAACAGGCGATCGGCGAGGTCACAGGCTGCGTGCCTCGCCTCGCGGCGAATTCCGACCGACCGAGCGCTCGCTTGCGCCCTGGCTGCGTGGTCCTTGTCCTCGGCTCAGCCTCCGAGTCCAGCCCGAGACACCTACCTTGCAGTGAGAGGGCCGGAAGTTGCGGTCGAAGCGCTGATTTCTCCCCTCATGATGGGGATAAGGACCACGGCAAGAAGCTAGTGGACGCCTGGCAGTAGGGCTATCCGTAAGATTACGTAACCCCTGCGCTGTCATGGGAACTTCGTGGTTGCCCGCTGTGCATGACCTCCGATGAATCATGTGCAAACAAAGTTTGCGGTTTCATGGTCACCTTGGAAGAAAGCTTTGCGGGCTCCATGGCGGTTTGATCTCCGCCTTGGGCTTATCTCATTGTTTTCAATGAGAAACCCAATCTGGCCCAAGCGTTGCTATACCTCGGCACTGAGCTTCGATTGCGCCGGCGCCGCGTCCGGCCAGATCGCGAGGTCCCTAACCGACCTAGATCCATTACCGACCTAGATCCATCACGGGGCTAGATCCTCAACTGGGATACACCCAACCGGGATACACCATGGCAATGACAGAGACCTTCTACGAGGTAATGCGCCGACAGGGCATCACCCGTCGCAGCTTCCTGAAATTTTGCAGCTTGACCGCCACGGCGCTGGGGCTGGAGCCGGCTCTGGCCGGCAAGATCGCCCACGCGATGGAGACCAAGCCGCGCACACCGGTGCTTTGGCTCCATGGCCTGGAGTGCACCTGCTGCTCCGAGTCCTTCATCCGCTCCGCGCATCCGCTGGTGTCGGACGTCGTGCTATCGATGATCTCGCTGGATTACGACGATCTCATCATGGCCTCCGCCGGGCATCAGGCCGAGGCGATCCTCACCGAGATCCGCGAGAAATACAAAGGCAACTACATCCTGGCGGTCGAAGGCAATCCGCCGCTCAATCAGGACGGCATGAGCTGCATCGTCGGCGGCCGGCCCTTCGTCGAGCAACTGAAGGAGGTCGCGTCGGACTGCAAGGCGGTCATCTCCTGGGGCTCCTGCGCCTCCTGGGGCTGCGTCCAGGCCGCGCATCCGAACCCGACTCAGGCGACGCCGGTCCACGAGGTCATCACCGATAAGCCGCTCATCAAGGTGCCGGGCTGCCCGCCGATCGCCGAGGTTATGACCGGCGTCATCACCTACATGCTGACCTTCGACCGCATCCCTGAGCTGGACCGCCAGGGCCGCCCGAAGATGTTCTACGGCCAGCGCATCCACGACAAATGCTATCGCCGCCCGCACTTCGACGCCGGCCAGTTCGTCGAGGACTGGGACGACGAGGGCGCCCGCAAGGGCTACTGCCTCTACAAGATGGGCTGCAAGGGTCCGACGACCTACAACGCCTGCTCGACGGTGCGCTGGAACAATGGGGTTTCCTTTCCGATCCAGTCCGGGCATGGCTGCATCGGCTGCTCCGAGGACGGCTTCTGGGACAAGGGCAGCTTCTACGATCACGTCACCAACACCCACGTCTTTGGCATTGAGGCCAACGCGGACAGGGTTGGTATCGCTGCGGCCGGTACGGTCGGCGTGGCGGTCACCGCGCATGCTGTGGCCAGCGCCGTTCGGCGCATCAAGCAAGGCGCCGGCGAGCATCACGAGGAGAATGACAAGACATGAGCGTCCAGACACCCAACGGCTTCGAACTCGACACCTCGGGCCAGCGCATTGTGGTCGACCCCGTGACCCGCATCGAAGGGCACATGCGTTGCGAGGTCAACCTCGACGAGAACAACGTCATCCGCAATGCCGTCTCCACCGGCACCATGTGGCGCGGCCTAGAGGTCATCCTGCGTGGGCGCGATCCGCGCGACGCCTGGGCCTTCACGGAGAGGATATGCGGCGTCTGCACCGGCACGCACGCACTGACTTCTGTGCGTGCGGTGGAAGACGCGCTCGGCATCCAGATTCCGGAGAACGCCAACTCCATCCGCAACATCATGCAGCTGACACTCCAGGCGCAAGACCACCTGGTGCACTTCTATCATCTGCATGCGCTCGACTGGGTGGACGTCGTCTCGGCGCTCAAGGCTGATCCCAAGGCGACCTCGGAGCTGGCGCAGTCGATCTCCGATTGGCCGCTGTCCTCGCCCGGCTATTTCCGCGACGTGCAGAACCGTATCAAGCGCTTCGTGGAGTCTGGCCAGCTCGGCCCCTTCATGAACGGCTACTGGGGCAATCCGGCCTACAAGCTGCCGCCGGAGGCCAACCTCATGGCGGTCACGCACTATCTGGAGGCGCTCGATTTCCAGAAAGAGATCGTCAAGATCCACACCATCTACGGCGGCAAGAACCCACATCCCAACTGGCTGGTCGGCGGTGTGCCCTGCGCCATCAACGTCCATGAGGCGGGCGCGGTTGGTGCGATCAACATGGAGCGCCTCAACCTGGTGTCGTCCATCATCGACCGCACCATCGACTTCATCGACAAGGTCTACATCCCGGACCTCATGGCCATCGCCTCCTTCTATAAAGACTGGACCTACGGCGGTGGTTTGAGCAGTCAGGCGGTCATGTCCTACGGCGACATCCCCGACCGTGCGAACGACAGCTCGGCGGCGAACCAGATGCTCCCGCGCGGCGCCATCATCAACGGCAATCTGGCCGAGGTGCATGACGTCGACCTGCGCGACCCGGAGCAGATCCAGGAGTTCGTCGCGCACTCCTGGTTCAGCTACGCCGATGAGTCCAAGGGCCTGCATCCCTGGGACGGCGTGACCGAGCCCAACTTCGTCCTCGGTCCCAATACCAAGGGGACCAAGACACGGATCGAGGAGATCGACGAGAGCGCTAAGTACAGCTGGATCAAGGCCCCGCGCTGGCGCGGTCACGCCATGGAGGTCGGTCCGCTGGCGCGCTGGGTCATCGGGTATGCCCAGGGCAATCCGGAGTTCAAGGAGCCGGTCGAGAAGGTGCTGACCGATCTGCAGCTGCCGGTCTCCGCGCTCTTCTCCACGCTGGGTCGCACGGCCGCGCGCGGTTTGGAAGGCTCCTGGGCGGCGCACAAGATGCGGCACTTCCAGGACAAGCTGATGGCCAACATCAAGGCCGGCGACAGCAGCACCGCCAACATCGACAAATGGGACCCCAAGACCTGGCCCAAGGAGGCCAAGGGTGTCGGCACCACCGAGGCCCCACGCGGCGCGCTCGGCCACTGGATCGTGATCAAGGACGGCAAGATCGACAACTACCAAGCCGTCGTCCCGACGACCTGGAACGGCTCGCCGCGCGATCCGGCCGGCAACATCGGCGCCTTTGAGGCCGCGCTGCTGAACACGCCGGTCGCCAAGGCAGATGAGCCGCTGGAGATCCTGCGCACCCTGCACAGCTTCGATCCCTGTCTCGCCTGCTCGACCCATATCATGAGCCCGGACGGCGAGGAGCTGACGCGGGTGAAGGTGAGGTAGGAAGTTGTCAGTTGTCAGGTGGCAGTTGTCAGTGATCAGTGTGGGAGCGCCGCCCCGGCGCGACTGGCGCCAGCGCTGGAGGCCGGCGCCGTCGCGGCGGGGCGCCGCTCCCACGAGCGGCTGGCGCCCTTTGATTTCTCAACTCGGAGGCTGAATTCATGCTAACCGGCGTCCCGACGGTCAAACAGACCGCCGTCTATGTTTACCAAACCCCAGTGCGCATCTGGCACTGGGTCAACGCGCTTTCGATCACGATCCTGGCCATTACCGGGTACCTGATCGCCAATCCCTTGCCGACCCTCCCCGGCGAGGCCAGCGATCATTACCTGATGGGCAACATGCGGTTCTTCCATTTCGCCGCTGCCTACGTCTTCATCGTCGGCTTCATCTTTCGCATCTACTGGGCGATCGTCGGCAACTCTCATTCACACCAGCTCTTCACCCTGCCGTTCTGGCGCCGGAGCTTCTGGAGCGAGTTGGTGCATGAGGTGCGCTGGTACGCCTTTCTGGAGAAGGAACCGCGCAAATACGTCGGCCACAATCCGCTCGCGCACTTGTTCATGGTCGTCATCATCACGGTTGGCGGCTTGGTCATGATCGTGACCGGGATGGCGCTCTACTCGGAGCAGACCGGGCTCGGCAGCTGGCAGGATCATCTCTTCGGCTGGGTCATCCCCTTCGTCGGCCAGAGCCAGGACGTGCGCATGTGGCATCACTGGGGGATGTGGGTCATCGTGGTCTTCGTCATGCTGCACGTCTACACGGCCATTCGCGAGGACATCATGTCGCGTCAGAGCCTGATCAGCACCATGATCAGCGGTTGGCGCATGTTCAAGGACGACCGGCCGTGAGCGGTCCACTGAACTCACGCCAGCGGCGGTCCGGCTCGCCCTCTCCCCTGGCGGGAGAGGGGGAAGCACCCTGGGCTCTTGGCCCCAACATCCTGATCCTGGGTATCGGCAACGTCCTCTGGGCGGATGAGGGGTTCGGCGTGCGGGTCATCGAGGAGATCGCCGCCCGCTTTCACTTTACCCCCAATGTTCGTGTGCTAGATGGCGGCACCCAGGGAATCTATCTGGTCGACCACATCCGCTGGGCGGACGTCCTGGTCGTCTTCGATGCGGTCGACTACGGGCTCGCGCCCGGCGCCCTGAAGCTGGTCGAAGGGGATGAAGTGCCCAAGTTCATGGGCGCCAAGAAGATGAGCCTGCACCAGACCGGCTTCCAAGAGGTGCTGGCCATGGCCGATCTCCTGGGCGACTACCCCGAGCACCTCCTGCTCGTCGGTGTGCAGCCGGTGGAGCTGGAGGACTTCGGCGGCAGTCTGCGGCCCGAGGTCAAGGACCAGATCGAACCGGCGATCCGCGCGGCGCGGGGTTTTCTGGACGGCTTCGGTGTGCAGTGGCTGCCTGTCCACGACGCTGTCGATCATCGGGTCCAGGATGTCCCTCATCCGTCACTCAGCATGAGCCTCTATGAGTCCGGGCGGCCCTCCGCTGAGGCAGCCTGCCGTCTCGGAGACGCCCGCGTGCTGGCAATGCGGGAGCAGGGCTGATGTGCATCGGTGTGCCCATGCAGGTCATCGAGTCCGGGCCGGTTTGGGCCTGGTGTGACGACGGCGGTGAGCGTCAACGTGTCGACATGCAACTGGTCGGCGAGCAGCCGCCAGGCGCCTGGGTCCTGGTCTTCCTAGGCGTCGCGCGCGAGATCATGGGCGAGACCCAGGCACTGCGCGTGCGTGATGCCCTGGTCGCCATGCAGGCCGCCATGGCAGGCGAATCCGTCGATCATCTGTTCGCCGACCTCGTGGACCGCGAGCCCCAGCTTCCCGAGCATTTAAGGGGGCGTTGAGGCCCTGTGGGAGCGCCGCCTCGCCGCGACATGCGTCGCGCCGGGGTGGCGCTCCCACTGCGACGACCAAAACAATCATCCAGGAGAGCACGCATGCAACCTTTCGCGCCCACCGCTTACCCCATTGGTGGCCCCGGCTCGCAGCCCGTCGACGAGGACGGGGCCGAGCTGAGCTATCTGAGCATGCCGAAAGACATGCAGATCTATACGCCGCCGTCGCTGCCCGAGCCCGAGGCGGCATCGGGCTGTCCTCAGGGCGTCCGTCTACTCGAGCGTTTGCTGGCGCAGCTGCGCAGCTATCGGGTGTTGGAGCCGTCGCGCGTGCTCGATCTCCTCGAGCTGCCCGAGGCCGACCGTCAGCTGGTTGCACAAGCCCTGGGCGAGGGCGAGGTCAGCATCCTGTTCTCCGCGGATGCCATCTTGCGGGCGCAGGAGACGCGCCTCGCGGGCATCTGGCGCGTTCAGCGCAGCGGCGAGCTGGGGCAGCTCTTGAGCGACGAACTCGAAGTGGCTGAGATTCCGAGTCGCGTGCGTGATCTGGCCTTCAAGGACGCGGCCGCCGAGGTCCGCTGCGACGGCGCGGTGCCCGAGGGTGTGCTGACGGGCCGATCCATCCTCACCGAGCTGAACGAGCGGACGGCTGCTTGGCGTTTCGGCGACCTGCCGCACGTGGTGAATCTCACCCTGCTGCCGCATGTGCCCGACGATCTGGACTATCTGACGGCCAAGCTCGGCCTCGGGCCGGTCACCATCCTCTCGCGCGGCTATGGCAGCTGTCGGATCTCAGCGACCGGCCTGCGCAACTGCTGGTGGGTGCAGCACTTCAACTCCGATGACAAGCTCATCCTCAACTCGCTCGAGGTCGTAGATGTCCCATCCGCGGCACTGGCGGCGCAGGAAGATATCGAGGACAGTGCCGACCGTCTGGCCGAGATCCTGGATGCGGTGCGCTGAGCGCAGCCGGCATTGCCATGACGCCGCTTGACCTGGAGCCCGAGGACATCGCTCGGCGCTTGGCCGCCGCCTTTCAGCGTGTCCACGCGGAGCGCATGTCCGGGCTTCCGATTCTCAATCCCAATCTCTCGGTGCAGGTGGTCGGCGGCCGCATGCTGGACGGAGACTGGATCGGTGTGCTGATCACGCCCTGGTGCATGAACCTGGTGCTGGTGCCTGGGCCTGAGTCCGCAAACCACCCAGGGTCCGTCGGGGTGAAGCAGAGGGTCGCGCTTCCGGCCGGCGAGGTCGAGACGATCGGCTCAGAAGAGGCGGACATCGGCCCCTTCGCGGCCTGCTCGCTCTATTCGCCCATGGGTGGCTTCGCCGATCAAGGCTCCGCGGTCGCCGCTGCCGAAGAGATCCTGTCAGCAGTCTTCACACCGGCACAGCAGGCGTCCGATGCTCCAGCAGCGGCGGCCCCAGCGAAGGTTGGTGTGAGTCGCCGCGGGCTCCTGCGCGGCGCCTTCTTGCGTGACTGAGTGAGCGCTAATTTGCAAGATGGGCACGTCCGTCTGGCGTCGAGGTTGCGCTCGAACTCAGAGCGCGGACTTTGCCCTGCCTTCCGATCTTGGAAGAGGGTTGCGTGCTGGGCTGGGCCAGCGCTTGGATGGGCGCACATGCATGGAGATCTTCTCTGCCCTTTGCGGTGCAACGGATCTTGTTGTCTTGATCTGGTGGTTGGGCGGCTTCCAGGTTGCGTCCAGCCGCCGGATCTAGGGTGAATGGCGCGTCTCGCTTGTTCTTGATGCGCACCCACCGACGCTGAGATCAGACCAAGGGTCCCACGTAGGTGCCAAGGAGCAGCACGGCTGAAGCGGCGACCGTGATCAGGATATTGTCGTCGATCGGGCCGAATTCATAACGCTCTACCACAGTGGCGACGACGGCGGAGATGAGCCCCCAGAGCGGGATGGCGGGCTGTGCCAGTCCGCCGATGGTCCATCCCATGGGCACGCAGAGCAGCAGCATGAAGAGGTTGCCGATCGGGCTCTTGGAGCGCTTGCGGATGATGGCGTTGCGCACGACACCGGTGACGCCGTCGCCAAAGGCCATGTAGAGCGAGGGCAGGATCGCGAGCCAAGGGTTGTCCAGCAGCCACCAGAGGAAGGACACCGAGAAGCTCCACATTAGCGCGAACTTGACGTCGTTGCGATTGTCCTCCGTCTGGAACCAGTAGAACCGCAGCCCGGTGACGTGGGCGAGATAGGTCAGGGTCGTCAAGAGCAGGCCGCAGATCAGCGGAAACCAGGGGTCCGAGAAGACGAAGGGAACCAACAGCGACCCGACGCCGCCCGCCATCATGTGAACGATTTTGCGGTTGTAGTAGACGGCACGGATGGGCTCCATGCCGCGGTCGACCATCGCTTGGTAGGGAATGCGGGTCAGGAAGAGGATGCAGAGGACATAGAGGCTGAGGCCAATGGCCCAATAGAACTGACTTGTTATCGACATCGGATCTCGACTCGTGTGTGCGTCATGAAATCGCCGACATCCTAATCCGGCGCAGCCAAAGCCTAACAGAGGCCGAGCCTCTATCCTTTGGTTTAGAAAGTGTCCATCAACAACTTCCCCCCTTTTGCAAAGGGGGGGCAGGGGGGATTTCGGGCGGCATCGCTCGCATCGGGAAACAATTGATGGACACTTTCTTAGGTGATTTCCGGGAAACAAGAGACCCGCAGTTCCGGATCCCGGATGGGCAAAGCCCTGGCGATGCGCTTCTTTCGGAGTGCCGAGGGTCGAGGGGCGTGCCCATCATCCCAGCTCAGCGCTTTGCAGGATGGGCACGTCCGCCCAGCGCCGAGGTGACGCTCAAGCCCCGAGTGCGGACTTTGCCCATCCTACCGCCCCGCACCTTTTGGGTAAGGTCATTTCCTGAGTTCGCCTTAGCGATCGAACAAGCCGGAGGCAGGTGATGCACCCCTTTGCTGCCACCTCCGGCGAGGTGACGGAAGAGATGATTCAGAGCTGGCGACCCCTACCGAACGCCCCAGTGCAAGCGCTTGGTGGCCAGACAGAAACTCAGCGAGCGGTTCGGGGTGTGACCACAACGGATGCCTGGCCTTGGTTGGGCCGAGGTGCGGGTCCCAAGGAAAGGGCGCATGTTGGGTCTCCTCACGTCGGCCCAACCTTCAGTTGCCGGTCGGCGCGCATCGCACCTAGCGGTTCGAGCCGGGCCGGGCATGGTCTCGATCAAGACGCCGACGCGGGATCCAGCGTCTCCACCTCGAACCCCACCACCGCGCGGCGCTCACGGCTGAACTCGACCCCGATCAGATGGATCGGCACACCGCCCGCGCGGTACTTGTCGGCATAGCCGCGATCCTTGATCTGCTGCAGCGCCCGGCCTTCGGGCTCCAGTTCCACCACCTTGAATTCGAACAGATAGACCTGCTCGTTGAAGCGCAGCGCCAGGTCCAGGCGCCCGGCGCGGCTCGACTCCTCCGGGGTCAGGTCCAGCCCGAGCGCGGCGAAGTGGCTGTAGACGACGCTGGCGTAATAGCCCTCGTACTGGGCGATCGGGGTCTTGAGGTGCCATTGGTGCGGAATGGCGGCGAAGAGCGCGTCGAGATGGGCGTGCAGGTCTTCCGGTTTGCCACTCAGTAGGGTGTCATAAAGCCTGCTGACGGCGCGCTCAGCGTTCATTGGATCGTCCATCAACCCCTTGAGCAGCGCGTCGTTGAGGGCGCTCTGCACCTCCAGATTCGGATAGCCGAGCCGATACTCGATCCGCGCCCCCATGCGCCGTGAGCCGGCGAAGGTCAGATAGCCGGTCTGCCACAACAGCGCCTCCGAGGGCATGCTGTCGACGTCGAAGGTTGAGATGAGGCTCTCGGAGGCGTGCAGTCCTGCCAGGTCCGGGGTGAAATAACCACGTGCGATGAGCTGATCCAGCAGAAAAGTTGGCGTACCGGTCTCGAACCACCAGGGGCGGAACTGGCGCTTCTGAAACAGTAGCAGCACATCGAAGGGGTTGTAGACTGACTCCCCGGTCCAGTTGTAGCCGTTGTACCAGCGGCGGATCTCGTCGCGGTCCAGCCCTTCGAGTGCGGGTGCGAAGACGATCTCGAGATCATGCTCGGTATAACCGCAAAGCGCGGAATATTCGGCATCGACCGTGATGTCGTTGAGATTGTTCAGCCCCGAGAAGATGCTCACCTTGCTGAACTTGCTCACCCCGGTGAGGAAGGCGAAACGGATATGGGCGTCGGAATCCTTGATCACGGAGTAAAGATTGCGCAGCCCATCGCGCATCTCGCGGGCGATCTCCGGGCGGGTCAGGTTGTCGAGGATCGGCTTGTCGTACTCATCGACCAGCACCACCACCCGCTCGCCCGTCGCGGCATGCGCCTGTTCGATCATCTCGCTGAAGCAACCGACCACGTCCGTGCCGTATTGGCAGGTGAGTCCAAGTGTGACGCGGTTGCGCTCCAGGAGATTGAGGATTCGCCGATCCAACTCGGCGCGGCTCTGCGCCATGCCGCCGCCGAAACTCAAGCGAATGACCGGCGTCCGTCGCGACCAATCCCAGCGCTCATGGGCATAGAGCCCGCGAAACAGCGGCTCGTTCCCCGCAAACAGCTCCGCGAGGGTGTCGATCAGCAGCGACTTGCCGAAGCGGCGCGGGCGCGAGAGGAAGTAATGCGTGCCTTCCTCGACGAGCTTGAGCATCAACGGCGTTTTGTCGACGTAATAGCAGCCATCTTCGCGCAACTTGGAAAAGGTCTGGATTCCAATAGGCAGTTTCAGGCGGGTCATGGCGGCACTCCTGGGTGGCGACTCGGCCTTCGATTCTAGTCGATCGCTCCGGCGGTCAGCGTCTCCACCTCGAAGCCGACCACCGCACGGCGCTCACGGCTGAACTCCACCCCGATCAGATGGATCGGCAGCCCCTCGGCGCGGTACTTGTTGGCATAGCCTCGCGCTTTGATTTGTTCCAGTGCGCGCCCCTCCGGTTCTCGATCGACAACCTTGAATTCGAACAGATACACCTGGGCGTTAAAGCGCAGTGCCATATCGAGCCGACCCTGATTGCTGGCATCTTCCGGGTGTACGTCCAGCCCCAGGGCAGCGAAGGCTGCGTAGAAGACGCTCGCGTAATAGCCCTCGTACTGGGCGATCGGGTTGTTGCGATACCAGTCGCTCGGAATCCCCGCGAACAACGCCTCGATCGCCCCGGTCAAGCTGGAAAAATCGTTCGCAGCCAGGTATTGACGCAGCCGGTAAAGGTGCTCGCCGGTCTCCTCGCTGCGTGCGGTGAGCGCATAGAGCAGCTGTTCCGTCAGCCCCATGCGCACTTCCAGGTTGGGATAGCGCAAGTGATAGAGATAACGCTCCCCCGTCCACTCCGCCCTGTCGATGGTCAGATAGCCAGACTGAAAGAGCAGCGCCTCGCTGGGCATGTCATCGACATCGAAGCGCGAGAGCAGACTCTCTAGCACGATCTGCTGTCCCAGGCGAGGCACATACTGATGCCTGCGCGTGAGCACCTCGACGAGGAAGCTCGGCGTGCCGGTCTCGAACCACCAGGGGCGGAACTGGCGCTTCTGAAACAGGAGCAGCACATCGAAGGGGTTGTAGACCGACTCCCCGGTCCAGTTGTAGCCGTTGTACCAGCGGCGGATTTCGTCGCGGTCCAGTCCCTCGACTTCGGGCGCGAAGACGGTTTCGAGATCGTGCTCGGTATAACCGCAAAGCGCGGAATATTCGGCATCGACCGTGATGTCGTTGAGATTGTTCAGCCCCGAGAAGATGCTGACTTTGCTGAACTTGCTCACCCCGGTGAGGAAGGCGAAGCGGATATGCGCATCCTGACCCTTGATGACCGAATAGAGATTGCGCAGCCCATCGCGCATCTCGCGGGCGATCTCCGGACGGGTCAGATTATCGAGGATCGGCTTGTCATACTCATCGACCAGCACCACCACCCGCTCGCCGTTGAGGGCGTGGGCCTGGCGGATCAACTCGATGAAACGGCCGACGATCGAGTCATCCTCTGTCGTGATCCCCAGGCGCTGCATTTGCTCGCGCAGCATGCCGTGGATGCGTTGATCCAAAGCCTCGGCGCTGTGCAGCACCCCCTCGGCAAAGCTCAGTCGGATCACCGGCGCCCGTCGCGTCCAATCCCAGCGCTCATGGGCATAGAGCCCGCGAAACAGCGGCTCGTTCCCCGCAAACAGCTCCGCCAGCGTGTCGATCAGCAGCGACTTGCCGAAGCGGCGCGGGCGCGAGAGGAAGTAATGCGTGCCTTCCTCGACGAGCTTGAGCATCAACGGCGTCTTGTCGACGTAATAGCAGCCATCTTCGCGCAACTTGGAAAAGGTCTGGATTCCAATAGGCAGTTTCAGGCGGGTCATAGCGGCGCTCCTGGGTGGCGACTCGGCCTTCGATTCTAGTCGATCGCTCCGGCGGTCAGCGTCTCCACCTCGAATCCCACCACCGCGCGCCGCTCGCGGCTGAACTCGACCCCGATCAGATGGATCGGCTGACCGTCCGCGCGGTACTTGTCGGCATAGCCGCGATCCTTGATCTGCTGCAGCGCCCGGCCTTCGGGCTCCAGCTCGACGACCTTGAATTCGAACAGATAGACCTGGCCCTTGAAGCGCACCGCCATGTCCAGGCGCCCGCCACGGCTGGCGTCTTCCAGCACGATGTCGAGCCCAAGCGCGGCGAAATAGGAATAGAAAACGCTGGCGTAATAGCCCTCGTAGCGGGCGATCGGGTTATTGCGGAACCAGTCGCTGGGGATGCTCGCAAAGAAGGCGTCGAACAGCCCATGCAGTCCGGCGCGGTCGCCTGTCTCCAGCAGCCTGAGCAGTTGCAGCCGATTGGCGAAGGCGCACTGTCCGTCCACCCCGTAGCCGATCAGCAAGGCGGCGTTGAGACTGGTTTCGACCTCGTGATTGGGGTAGCCCAGGGTATAGACCCAGTAGCCGGTCAGCGGCTCCTCGACCTTGTGAATGGTCAGGTAGCCGGTCTGAAACAGCAGCGCATCGCTGTTGATCTGCTCGACATCGAAGGTCGAGAGCAGCTCCAGACTGGTCTGACGGTAAGCGAGGTTGGGTGTGAAATAGCCGCGCTCGGTGAGCACATCGACCAAAAAGCGCGGAGTGCCGGTCTCGAACCACCAGGGGCGGAACTGGCGCTTCTGAAACAGTAGCAGCACATCGAAGGGGTTGTAGACCGACTCCCCGGTCCAGTTGTAGCCGTTGTACCAGCGGCGGATCTCGTCGCGGTCCAGTCCCTCGACTTCGGGTGCGAAGACGGTTTCGAGATCGTGCTCGGTATAGCCGCAGAGCGCGGAATACTCGGCGTCGACCGTGATGTCGTTGAGATTGTTCAGCCCCGAAAAGATGCTGACTTTGCTGAACTTGCTCACCCCGGTGAGGAAGGCGAAACGGATATGCGCATCCTGGCCCTTGATGACCGAATAGAGGTTGCGCAGCCCATCGCGCATCTCGCGGGCGATCTCCGGACGGGTCAGATTATCGAGGATCGGCTTGTCGTACTCATCAACCAGCACCACCACCCGTTCGCCGGTGAGCGCGTGGGCCTGACGGATCAACTGGGAAAAGCGCCCGGAGAGACTGAGCGCCGCGCCACTCGCCGCCAGACGGGTCTCATTCTCCGCCAGCAGCTCCTCAATCTTGGCATCGAGATCGGCGCGGCTGTGCAGCACCCCCTCGGCAAAGCTCAGTCGGATCACCGGCGTCCGTCGCGACCAATCCCAGCGCTCATGGGCATAGAGCCCGCGAAACAGCGGCTCGTTCCCCTCGAACAGCTCCGCGAGGGTGTCGATCAGCAGCGACTTGCCGAAGCGGCGCGGGCGCGAGAGGAAGTAATGCGTGCCTTCCTCGACGAGCTTGAGCATCAACGGCGTCTTGTCGACGTAATAGCAGCCATCTTCGCGCAACTTGGAAAAGGTCTGGATTCCAATAGGCAGTTTCAGGCGGGTCATAGCGGCGCTCCTGGGTGGCGACTCGGCCTTCGATTCTAGTCGATCGCTCCGGCGGTCAGCGTCTCCACCTCGAAGCCGACAACCGCGCGTTGCTCGCGGCTGAACTCGACCCCGATCAGATGGATCGGCACACCGCCCGCGCGGTACTTGTCGGCATAGCCGCGATCCTTGAT